>CAZXLA010000005.1:0-47564 GCA_964641895.1 uncultured Tepidisphaeraceae bacterium | reverse complement strand
ATCGCCGCATTGCTGTTGATAATTATTCAAGCGCCGAATCGATCAACGCGCCGTAACGATTACCGCGCCATAGCCATCCGGGGCTAAAGTGCCCGGCTTGTGGAAGTGTGAAAGGAACAGGATGACCGAAAAACGAGTAGCCATCGTCACTGGCGCGTCACGCGGCATAGGAGAGGCGATCGCCAAGCAGCTCGCCACACACGGGGCACATGTTGTCGTGTGCGCACGATCGGCCGACAAGCTCGCCGCCGTCGTCCAGGCCATCCAAGCCGCGGGCGGCATTGCAGAGAGTGCGGCGTTCGACATCGGTGATTTCAAAGCGGTCGAAGAGAACATCAATCGAATTGCAGAGACGCACGGCCGGATCGATGTGCTGGTCAACAACGCCGGCATCACCAAAGACGGCCTGTTTCTAAAGATGGATGACAGCGATTTTGACGCAGTCATCAACGTCAACCTGAAAAGCGTGTTCGTCGCCTGCCGCACCGCGGGACGGTACATCATGCGATCCAAAAGCGGGCGCATCGTCAACATTGGGTCAGTATCCGGCGTGGTGGGCAATGCCGGGCAGGCGAACTACTCGGCGTCGAAGGCGGGGCTGATCGGCCTGAGTAAGACGGTCGCAAAAGAACTCGCCGGCCGCGGGGTGACGTGCAACGTCGTTGCCCCCGGCTTCATCACCACCGAGATGACCGACGTGCTGAATGAGAAGATTAAGGAAGGGGCCAAGGCGCTGATTCCGCTGCGCCGCTTCGGATCGCCTGATGAAATTGCGGCGCTCGTCGCGTTTCTAGCGAGCGAATCGGCCAGTTATGTAACCGGCCAGGTCATCTGTGTCGACGGCGGTATGGCCATGTAGCGTCACGACTTGCAACCGTCCGGGTGTCGGCAGACGACCGGTGGCGTTGCAAATGAAGCGCGCACCGATATAGTCACCCACCTTGCAAAACCCGGACGCGGTTTCGGGCGAACGTTACCCATGCAGCTAGGAAAGGTTATGGACGAGATCGAAACGAAAGTCATCGAAATCGTGAGCGAACAGATGGGCGTGGATAAAGGCGAGATCACTCGCGAAACCCACTTCATCAACGATCTGAACGCCGACTCACTGGACACCGTCGAGCTCGTCATGGAATTCGAAGACGAATTCGAGCTGTCGATTCCCGACGAGGAAGCCGAAAAGATTCAGACCGTCGGCCAGGCGATCGACTACATTAAGGAACATAAGAAGTAAGTTGTCAGTTGTGGGTTGCCAGTTGCCAGCAATCGCAATTGGCAACCACAACCAGGCAACCGGCAACTGATTCATGAAGCGTCGCGTAGTCATAACCGGCTTGGGTGTCGTCACGTCTCTCGGCGAAGTCGTCGAGCCGCTGTGGGATGCGCTATGCGCCGGCAAGAGCGGCATCGGGCCCATCACCCGGTGGGACGTAAACGACTATCCTGTGCGCTTCGGCGGGGAATGCGCCAGCTTCGAAATTACCGGCTACGGCGTGGACGTGCGCGAAGCCAAGCGCCTCGACCGCTTCGCGCAGTTCGGCGTGGCGGCGTCGGTTTCGGCGGTGCGCGATTCAGGACTTGATTACGCAACCGAAGACCGCGCCCGCTGCGGCGTGATTATCGGCAGCGGAATCGGCGGGATCGAAACCATCCAGGAACAGCACGATATCCTCAACACCCGGGGCGTCAGTCGTGTCAGTCCGTTCAGCGTGCCCCGTCTCATGAGCAACGCCGCCAGTGGCAACGTATCAATCATGTATAAGCTGCGCGGCCCGAGTTCGGCCGTGGTAACCGCCTGCGCCACCGGCGCCAACGCCATCGGCGACGCCGGCCGGCTGATTCAGCACGATCATGCCGATATTATGATCGCCGGAGGCAGTGAAGCCGCCTTGTGCAAGATAGGGCTGGCCAGCTTCTGTGCGGCCCGCGCGCTGTCCACCCGTAACGAAAACCCGCAGGCCGCAAGTCGTCCGTGGGATAAAGACCGCGACGGGTTTGTGATGGGCGAAGGCGCGGGCGTGGTCGTGCTCGAAGAATATGAGCACGCCAAGAAACGCGGCGCGAAGATTTATGCCGAGCTTGTCGGCTACGGCATGTCGTCCGACGGCCACCACCTCACCGCCCCACCCGAGGACGGCAGCGGCGCCGCAGCGGCGATGAAACTGGCGATGGAAGATGCCGGGATCAACGCCGAAGCGATTGATTACATCAACGCTCACGGCACCAGCACGCAACTGGGCGATATCGCCGAAACAAGGGCCATTAAGAGTGCGCTGGGCGCCCATGCAAAGAAAGTCGCCATCAGTTCGACCAAGAGCGCCATCGGGCATTTGCTCGGTGCCGCCGGCGGGGTGGAAACCGTGGTTACCGCCCTGGCCGTACACCGAAACCTCATCCCGCCGACGATCAATCTCGAAACGCCCGATCCCGAGTGCGATCTCGACTACACGCCTAAACGCGCCCGCGACCTCAACGTTCGCATCGCCGCCAACAACGGCTTCGGTTTCGGCGGGCATAACGCATGCCTGCTGCTCAAGAAAGTCTGATGCCTGGTCAGCCGCTGTTGCCAACGCGCACAACTTGCCGATACTCTATTACTCGTGCATAGGTTGATCCGTTCAAGGAGGATCGTTCACCATGCCCCTGCTCCGCAGCGAACCGCCCAAGCCTGCCGCCACGACCCAGGTCGAGGTGGGCCGCATCATGCGCCTACGCGTCCCAGTGATCGTAAAACTCGCCGAACGCCGCCTGAGCCTGCAAGAAGTGATGCGGCTGGGCAATGGCTCGATCATCGAGTTCTTCAAGAGCTTCGACGAACCGCTCGAACTGCTCATTAACAATAAAACAATCGGCCAAGGCGACGCGGTGAAGGTTGGGGAAAACTTCGGGCTGCGCATCACGCACATTGGCGATGTGAAGACCGTCATCAAATCACTGGGGACGTGATATCCATTCGTTCAGGCGCAATCCGATGTGCGATCGTAAAAGCGACCGCTGGGGCGGACATTCTTGTCTGCCACGGCATTCCATGCCGTCAGCCCGAATCGCTTGGAAAGCGATGACAGACAACAATGTCTGCCCCACCGGTTAAGCGTCGTCTTGCCGTATCACTCCACCTGCAGCGCAAACTGCATCGCTTCTTGGCGGGTTGCGATGCGGCCTTCCAATTGCTCGTCATAAGTGCGATCAAGAATGCGCTTGAACCGCGAACCGGGTTGTAATCCTGCGGCCACCAGATCGTCGCCGGTCACCAGCGGCGGCGGGGCAACGTCGGAACCGCTGAACTTCGACACGTCTCCGAGGGCCTGTTCAACCGCCGACCCGTCGTGGCCTGGAACACGCAGAATTGCTTCGAGCAGTGCCTTTGCATCCGAGGCGTCGGCGCTGGCTAGGAATCGTTTGATCCGCGCAACCGTCCGGGGCTGATGAATGATGTCGCTCGACAGCCGCAAGATCGCTTGCACCGAATCCTGTTCTTCGTTGCTGATGCGAAGTGCTTTGCGCATCGTCCGGGCGACATGCGCCGCTGTTTCGGTCGAAAGAATGGCGAGCAGCGGCGATATCGAACACTGCCAGAGAAAAGCCAACGAGGCCACCGCGAGTGAAAGGGGAAACGACGCCGTTTCATCCGGCCGAACATGCTCAAACAGCCCGATCCGTTCGTCGGCACGCCAAGCCCCAGCATTCGGCGCAGGCGCAGACGGCGGCGGGGCGAGAAAACGCATGATCTGGCCGATCAACCCCAGCGACCACAACTGTCGCCACGCCACCGTGCGAGACGCCGGCGTGAGCATGGCGCGCAGCTCGTCGGCGATACGTTCCGGACTGATTTCAATCAGCTTGGGCGCATACTTGCGGATGGCGGCTTCGGTCGACGGCTCGATGGTCAACCCAAAGCGCGCGGCGAAACGGGCGGCGCGCAGCATGCGCAGGTAGTCTTCGGCGAATCGATGTTGTGGATCGCCGATCGCCCGAAGCACCTTGGCACGCAGATCGTCTTGCCCCCCGACGTGATCGATCACGCGGTTTTCGATCGGGTCGAGAAACAGGCCATTGATGGTGAAGTCGCGGCGCCGGGCGTCGGCTTCGGCGGTGGTGAACGTGATGCTGTCGGGATGACGGCCGTCGGAGTA
Source organism: uncultured Tepidisphaeraceae bacterium (assembly GCA_964641895.1). Taxonomy (GTDB): domain Bacteria; phylum Planctomycetota; class Phycisphaerae; order Tepidisphaerales; family Tepidisphaeraceae; genus UBA2421. The sequence goes on along the minus strand of CAZXLA010000005.1, from coordinate 43,431 downwards.
AGTGCCGTCGGTTCGAAAGGTGGCCACTTCGATCATGCTTCGCCCGCTGCGCACCAGAATCACGCCGAACGCCGCGCCGACCGCCTGCGTTTTTGAAAACAACTGCCGTACCCGGTCCGGCGGCGCGTCGGTCGCCACGTCGAAATCTTTAGGGGCAAGCCCCAGCAGTTCATCGCGCACGCACCCGCCGGCCAGGTAGGCCACATGGCGGCTGTCGCGCAGCCGGCGGATGATGGCGACGGCGTCGTCGCGCACACTCGGCTGCCTGGGAATTGGCGGCGGGGCGGGGGTCATGGCGATGGGGCGTCGAGTTCGAGCAGTTCGATCGTCATCCCGCCGTACTCGCGCACGTCGGTCGCCGTAAGCCGTGGCAGGCTCAGGGTGTCTTTGCCGTCGTGCCGGAACACCACCAACCCATCGGGCCGCAGGTGTGTGGCGGTCATGTGCAAAGCGAGCTGAAGCAGCTCGTCGGCCTGCGTTTGCAGGAACTTGTACGGCGGATCGAGAAAAATAATGTCGGCCCCGCTGGCATTGGCCGCTTGGGGGCGCGTGTTGGCCAGGTGAAACCACTTAAACAGATCGCCGGCGACGATCCGCGACCGCTCCGCCACCTGCAGATTGGTGATATTCTGGGCCAGCCGGGCCAAAGCAGGGCGGTCGGCATCGAAAAAACTGGCGAACTTCGCCCCCCGGCTGAGCGCTTCCAACCCCATGCTGCCGGTGCCGCAGAAGCAATCGTAAACCAATGCTCCGTCGATGCGCGGTGCCAGCACGTCAAACAGCGATTGTTTGGCGCGATCGGTAATCGGCCGGGTGGCGCTGCCGTCGGGCGGCAGGATCGATCGACCTCGATGTTCTCCGGCAATGATGCGCATACGTCCAAATGTAGCGTACCGTATCCACCGAGTGCTAAATAGAGGCGTTGTGTGCGCAGCGGCGGCGGTCCGTTACCATGCCTTCGCCCGAGCAAGCCGACAGGAGTTGAGAAGTCGTATGCCAGAGATTTTGTGCGATAAGTGCGTCGCGCTGTGTTGTCGATATTTCGCGCTGCCGCTGGAAAACCCCGCCACGGCTGCCGACTTCGATCATATTCGGTGGTACCTTTGCCATGAGAATGTGATTGTTTTCGTCGAAAATAAGGAATGGTATCTGGGTGTGCTGAACCGCTGCAAGCACCTGCTGGACGACAACCGCTGCGGTATCTACCAGGAACGGCCGCGCATCTGCCGCGGGTATTCGACCAAAAGCTGCGAGTTTCATTCAACGGATTACGGTTACGATCAACTCTTTACCAGCGCCGAAGATCTGGTGACTTACGCCGAGCAAGTGTTGAGCAAAAAAGCAGGGCGAAAGGTGAGATTGCCCCTGCAGGCCCGCCCGCCGAAGCTGAAACGACGAACGCGAAATGGTAAGCTCGCGTCGGTTGGTTTGCCCGTGCTTGCGTAAAGAAACGAATGCGGGGTGAGAGAAATGGCCGATCGTTCCATTCATTACGAAGCCGCCTTTGAGGCCTATCTGCGGCATCGGGGAATCCCTTACGTTGCGGTCGATGAGGCTAAGAAAGCGCTTTTCTCCAACGCAAAGCTGAAAAGTTTCGATTTCGTCGTCTACAATCAGAACGGCAGCAATTTGCTGGTGGATGTAAAAGGGCGGCAATGCAGAAACGGTGCGACCCGCCGCAGTTTTGAAACCTGGACCTCGCAGCGTGATGTAGAAGACCTGATGCAGTGGGAACAGGTTTTCGGCGAGAACTTCAAGGCCGTGCTGACGTTTGTCTACTGGATCGACGCGCCGCTCACGCCCGAGCCGGGAATGTTTGAGTTTCGAGACAAATGGTATCTGCTCATGGGCATCGATCTCGCGGAGTATCGAAACCACATGCGGCGGCGAAGCCCCAAGTGGGAAACCGTGAGCCTGCCGATCGAAGATTTCCGGCAGCTTGCCCGGCCGATCGATCAATGGTTATGATATCAATGCGTTATGATGACTCGGCTTTGATGACACGGGGCTATGATTCAATGGTTATGAGAAAGCCGATGCGACATCGATTGACAACCTGGTTGGCGGTAGGGCTTTTCACGCTGGCAGCGCCCGGCGCGGCGTTCGCACAGGATGACGATGACAAATCCTACGACGCCCGACTCGAAGGCCACGAACCCGCCGTCACCCTTGAAGGCGGCAGCGCAGCGGTGACGTATCTACTCCTCGTCGGTCTGGGTGTTTTGTGCGTCGGCGTGACCTTTAAGAACGCAAAAAGGACCCATCTGGATTAGCCGTTTTCGTCTCACTGTATTGACTGCATTGGAGGCATGGATCATGAAATCAACCGTCGTCTGGATTCTGATCGTCTTGAACGCGCTGCTTTTTGCGGCGTTGCTAAGCAGGGTGGCCACGCCCAACGCCGCGTTCGCGCAACCCCGTCAGGGTGATAATCGGCCGGGCGATAATCGGCCTGACAACACCCGTCCGTCGCGTCCCGGCGACTATCTTATGATTCCCGGCGAAGTCACCGGCGGATCGACTAGCGTTGTTTATGTCCTTGATACCACCAATGGTTTGCTGGGCGCGCTGGCTTACGATGACAGCATCAAGCAGCTCCAAAGCATGCCGGGCCGAATCGATCTGCAGCAGGTCTTCTCCCAAGCCGCGCCGCGGGTGGTAGATGACAACGATAAGAAGGAAAAGAAGCGATATTAAGACGCCCTGCTCGCGACCGATAATTTTTCGAAATCGACTTTCGACCTTAGGACAACATCATGGACCGCAAAACATTCTCAATCGGCGTTCTGGCGATCATCGCGGTGATTCTGACGGCGGCCAACCTCATGCCGGTTCAAAACTCGTTCGCCGCCGAGACGATCAAAGACCGCGACTACCAGATCGTCACGGCCCGCGTGCAACAAGGCGGCGAAGGGTTGTACATTCTCGACAACCGCACCGGGCAGGTCGCGGTCTTCACGTGGGACGTGGCCGCCAGAAGCGTTAAACAACGCGCAGTTCGACAGATAACCGACGCGTTCAGTCAGTAATGCAGTTCGAAGGCAATGCTCAAAACCCGAAACTACATGATTGCCGCTGAAACCAGTGGAAATCACATGGTTTTATCCATAGCTGACAAACTTTACATAACCCTCATTATGGGACGTTAGGTAGGGGGATGAGAAATCGCCACGCCAGCCGGGTTGAACGCTCGCGGTTTCGCGGAACCAACGGCGCTTCCAGCCAACGAGCAGCCTTGAAGTCGTCGATAAACGCATCACTTCCATCCGCATAACGATTAACGATTGACGATTGACGATTAAAAAGACCATACCTTCACTAAATCGTCAATCGTTAATCGTCACGCTTTTCCGCCTTCATCTGCTGCGAAACCACCAATTGTTCCAGCCGATCATCAAACGCCGTGACGGCGGTAGCGGGGTCGTATTTCAATAGCAGCTCGGCCATCTGGCTTTCATACCCGGCGGGGCGCTCCATGAGCCACACGTCCATCAGGCGGCTGGCCAGATGATCGACATTGCCATCATGCAGGCATGGTGAATGAAGGCTGTCGGGCAGAATTTCACGGTAAAAGCCCATTTGCGGACAAAGCGGCCAGCACCCTGCCGCCAAAGCGCGCACGGCGTGATGATCGCACGGAGCGTCGAACCGTGTGGACAGAAAAATGCTCGATTGCAGCAGACCACGCGCGTGAGATGCCTCGTCGGCCTCGGGCAGCGTGATGCGCGGCAGGTCGGCGGCGAGTTCTTCCACCGGGCCGACGGTGATGAGCTGGAACGATTCGCCCCGCCGCTTCAGCAGCGACATGACCGCGTTGAGCAGGCGGTTGTTTGCGTCGCGGGTTTCGACAAAGATCGTCCGCCGCCCGCGGGCGATTTTCTCGGCCTCCTGCATCTGTCGCACCTCCGGCAGATTCACCGGCGGCACGACCACCGTCGCTTTGCCGGTCAATTCCGGAATCGGGCTCATGCCCGATAGCTCGGGGTGCCGGCGCACCAGCGCGCCGGCGCGGGCCAGGAAGACGCGCACGTGATACATCGAGTTAAACCATATTTCCGTCGCGGCGGTGGCGGTGTTTAGGTTGATCAAATCCAGCGGGCTGTCGTGCGTGGCCGACGGGTCGGGCAACTGATTGCTGTGGAAATAAACCACCGATGGCTTCTTGGCCAGTTGCGGCAAAAGCCGATGCAGGTCGGCGAGATTCAACGCTTCGCTGGTGAACAGCAGATCGGTCTGGCCGATCCAGTGGCGCGACAGTTGTTCGGCGAACCACACGCTGGCGGTGGTGAGGCGTCGTTCGATGCGCCGGGGCGGGAGTTTGAGCAGCGTCCATTTGTGGCGGCTGCGCGCGATGATGATTTCCAGCATGGCGCGCCGAATGCCGCCGTAGAAAGGCTCGAGGGCAAGAATGTCGAGTCGGGCGCTCATCGGTTGGTTCAGTGCTCTTTCCGCCGGCGAAATCGTTATACCGGGGCTGCGGGGGAATGGCACGTTTGAGGTTAATTCGGTTGCAAGGCAGGAATATTCTGCGACGGCCGGCGGGGCTGTTGCGCAAGTATTCGGGCCTGTTGCAGCCCTTTTTGCGCCTCGGCATCGTCGGGCCGGATTTGCAGCACGCGTTCAAAGTAAGCAGCGGCTTGGGAAAACTTGCCCTGCTGACCGAGCGTTGTTGCGATATTGTAATAGCCGTCGGCGTAGAGGGGATCACGCTCGACGGCCTGGCGGTAGAGTATCAGCGCATCGTCGGGCCTACCTTCGCGCAAGTAGATGCCGGCGAGATTCGAATAGGCCTCGATCATCCAGGGGTTCTTTGGCAATGCTTGTCGAAGCAGTTGCTTGGCGGTCGGATCGTCGCCGCGGCTGATGTGCAGGACGGCGAGGTTTTTCATCGCTTCGGCGGCGTCGGGGTTGATTTCAATTGCGCGGCGATATAGCACCGTGGCCGCATCAACATCCCCCGCCGTGGCGACGGCAGCACCAAGATTGTTCAAGGCGATGGAGTTCGGCGGCTGGACGGCTAGCGCGTGCGTCCAGAGTGTGCGACTGTGGCGCCAATGACCGGTTTGATTAAATGTGGTGACCGCCAGCAGCAGCGCCACGCACGCGAATGCGCCTGTCATCAATGTTTGGGCGATCCTTCGTTGATCCACGAAAGCAGACAGCGACCACACGATGGCGATGGTGATACCGATCATGGGCAGGTAGGTGTATCGATCGGCGTGAGCCTGCCAGCCGACCTGAACGATGCCCGCCACCGGCACGAGCATGCCGATAAACCAGAGCCAGCCGGCGGCGAGCCATGGCGCCCGTCGGCGCAGCAGAAATACCAGGACGGATAACCCCGCAAGCGTCGCCACGGCGGCAGCGATTTGTGCCGGCGGCAGTCCGGTCGATGGTTTGACGTAGGGATGCCAATACAACGGCGCGAGTTTGGCCGGCCAGACAAATTGATGAAGGTACGTCGCGATGCCCACCAGCGAACTGTTCGCGCGCTGTTCAATCGGAATGACCGACAGCCCCGCCACCGACCGCGACGACTTTTGCGATCCAATCGCAATCGCGCTGAATGCGATCACCAATACCAATAGCGGCACTTTCTCAAAGATGACGGGGCGCAGCGAACTCCATCGTAGCAAGTTCACGCGGCGCAGCGGCCAGACGTCGAGGACGATCAGCAGGAACGGCAGCGTGACCAGCATGGGTTTGCTCATCAAGCCCAGCAGTAACCCGACGAAAACGAGGATGTAGCGTTTCAGCGACGGAAGATCGACGTATCGCTTATACGCAATCAGCGTCAGCATGAAGAACAGCCCGCTCAACAGGTCTTTACGCTCAGAAATCCACGCGACCGATTCCACACGCAGCGGATGCCACGCGAACAGCACCGCGCATACGGCAGCGGGCCATCGCGCGCCCGTGAGGTGAAACAATGCGATAAACAGCAGCGCCGCGTTCAATGCATGCAGCACCGTGTTCACCAAGTGCGGCCCACGGGGCGTGACGCCAAACAGTTCAACATCCAGCATGTGCGACAGCATTGTCACCGGATGCCAGTTGCTCGCCGTCACTCCCGTGAACGCTTGGCGCACGCCCCGCCACGTCAAACCCTGCATTACAATGGGATTGTTGAAGACGTATTGATCGTCGTCATAGTTCAGGAAGTCAAAGCCCGCGGTTTGCGCGAACAGACCGGCGGTCGTGAGCAACAGAAACACGGCGATCGCATAGTCGAGCTTGGTGATGGTTACGGCGGTCACGGTGCTCCACCACCTGCCGCGCGCCGGCCTTGCGTGTAGGGCTTGCCGCTTTCGTACAGCTTCTTCCGCGCCCGAATTGATTCCGCCAACGGCAAATCACCCGCGGCGGCCACGGCGGCGGCGGCGGTTTGAGACGCCGCGGAGAATTCCCCATGCGCAGCCTCGGCGGCGGCGAGCGTGTCGAGCAGTGTTGCGTCGGGTGCGGGCGAAAGCTCGCGGGCCTGCCGCGCCAGAACCAACGCGGCGGCGGGATCGCGAAACTCGGCGTTCGGGTGCGTCGCCAGCGTCCACGCCAGCCGCAAGCGCGTATCGACCCGGCCGGCGTCGAGTTCGATCGCGCGCTTCATTTCATCGATGCCCGTCCGCGTCTGGCCCACCACGATCAATGCCAGGCCGTAGGCGTGATGTGCATCGGCATAGTCTGGCTTGAGTTCGATCGCCTTGCGCCAATTGTCGATCGCGGCGACGAACGATCCACCTTCGGCCAGGGACACGCCGAGATTGTGATACGCCTCGGGCAACGTGGGATCGCGGACGATGGATTGCTCGTACAGATTTATGGCATCATCACGGCGGCCCTCGCGCGCGTAGAGGTTGCCGAGTTGGATGTACGCCGGCGCGTACGCGGGATCGCGACCAATGGCGGCGCGGTAGAGTGCCTGCGCTTCACGAACTTCACCCCGCGCCGCGAGCCTGACCGCAAGATTGTTCATGGCGATCGCATCATCAGGCTTGATGTGCAAAACGGCGCGATACTCCTGCTCGGCGCCGACGGAGTCGCCGAGTTGATCAAGCTCATGCCCAAGATTGTTGTGGGCGGCGTAATTGTTCGGCACCACCGCCAAGGCGTGTCGCATGAGCGTTTGCGTATCGCGCCACGTTCCAATCTGCCGAAAACTCATAACGCTCATTACGACCAGCGAACCCACGGCAAACACGCCGGCGACCGTTCGACCCACGGGCCGATCGCGCACGACGGCGGCTATTGTGAAAACGAGAGCGATCGTCACGCCGATCACCGGCAGATACGTGTATCGATCGGCGTGCGACTGCGTCCCCACCTGCACGATGCCGATCACCGGAACCAGCATGCCCAAATACCAGAACCAGCCGACAGCCATCCACGGCGCACGCCGAATCGCTGCGACGGCGACTCCCGTTAATATCAGCAGGATCGTGAGTGAACCCAGCAGCAGCGGCAGCCCGATTGAGCCGCCAGGATACGAATACGGGTGCGGATAGAAGAACGCCAAACCGCTCGGCCAGAACGTATCGCGCAGGTATGAAATGTAGCTCACGCCTGCATTGCTAAGCCGCGGCCCGGGGCCCATCGAATCGAATCGCGAAACCGCCCTTCCCGCGTTCTGCACGATGTACGTCGCAACGGCGGAACCCATGCAGACGACGAATAGCGGCGTTTTCTCGATGAACAGCGAAGTGAAATCTGCCACCGAGCGCATACGCCGCAGCGGCCAGAAATCCAACAGCAACAGCACGCACGGCAGCGTGACGAGCATCGGTTTGGCAAGGAGCCCCAACGCCAGCATTAGCGCAACCAGTGCATACCGGCCGATCGCTCGGCCGCGCGCATAACGCTCGTAGCAGATCAATGTGAGAACAAAGAAAAGCCCGCTGAGAACGTCTTTTCGCTCCGACACCCACGCCACCGATTCGGCGCGGAGCGGGTGAAACGCAAACAGCGCAGCAACAATCGCGCTCGACCACCGCGCGCCCGTCAGCCGGCGCAACGCCATGAACAATAGCGCCGCCGTCGCGGCGTGCAGGACAAAGTTTGTCCCGTGCGGCCCCGCCGCCGAAGGGCCGAACAATTCGGCATCGAGCATGTGCGACATCCACGTCAGCGGATGCCAGTTGCTCGCGTGCCCCGTGGTGAACGCCCAGGCGATGTTCGGCCAAGTCAGCCCACTGGTGACGTGCGGGTTTTCAAACACGTATTGGTCGTCATCAAAATTGACGAACGCAAACCGCAGCGTTTGCGCATAAAGAAGGACAACCCCCGCCGTCAGCGCGGCGATGATCGACCAATCGATTCGCGTGAGTTTGCGATCGTTCACTCAGGCCCAAGGTATCACGACGGCATCACCACGCGAGTTTTTCCGTCAGGTAGGCGGCGACTTTATCGAGCGAAACACGCTCCTGCTGCTGCGAATCGCGATGGCGAACGGTCACGGTCTGATCGTCCTTCGTCTGCCCATCAATGGTGACGCAGAACGGCGTGCCGATTTCGTCCATGCGGGCATATCGCTTGCCGATTGCCTGCTTGGGGTCGTATTCGCAAGTGAACTTGGTTCGAAGCTCCATGTACAGCTTCCGGGCGATTTCCGGCATGCCGTCTTTGTTCACAAGCGGAAAGATGCCGGCCTTGATTGGGGCCACTTGCGGCTTGAAGCGGAAGTATTCAAATTTCTCAACGCCCGCCCGCGCTTCGACGGTATAGGCTTCGCAAAGCATCACGAGCACGGCGCGCGTAAGCCCGCTGGCGGGCTCGATGACGTTCGGCAAGTAACGTGAGCGTTTCTTCACCTCGTCATCAGGCAAGCCGTCGGCCTTGAGCTTCAGTTGCAATTCCTGATCGAAATAATCGAGCTTCGCGCCGCTGTGCTTCTGGTGCTGTCCCAAGTCGTATGCACCTCGATGGGCGATGCCCTCTAGTTCACCAAAGTCAGGGGCCGTAAACGGGTATTTGTATTCAATGTCGACACACGCCGTGCTGTAGAACGCCAACTCATCCGAAGCATGGTCGCGCAACTTCAGGTTTTCCGATCGAATGCCCAGGCTCAGCCACCATTTCATGCGAGCGTCTTTCCAAAACGCGTACCAATTCATTGCGTCATCCGGTGCGCAAAAGAATTCCATTTCCATCTGCTCAAACTCGCGGCTGCGGAAGATGAAATTCCGAGGGGTCAACTCATTTCGAAAGCTCTTGCCCACCTGCGCCACGCCAAACGGAACCTTGACCCGACAGGTGTCAAGAATGTTCTTGTAGTCCAGGAAGATTCCTTGAGCGGTTTCGGGACGAAGGTACACCATGTTCTCAGCGGATTGTTGAGTTCCGGCGTATGAAACCATCATCAAATTAAAGCGCTCGGCGGGCCCCATCTCGCCGCCGCACAACACGCATGGATCTTGCAGGCCAGTCTGATTCAATTGTTCTGTTGCCAAGTGCTTGATGATTTCGACAACGTCCGGCGGTGCTTCGGGCTGACCATTGATTCGCGTGGCGAGCCAGGAAAGGGTGACTTCAGGATTTCTAACAAGCGCCAGATTAGGAGCGAGCTTTTTCCCCCGGCTGCGAGCCCAACGAACAATCTTGCCGGTTTGAAGCGTCGGATGCGCTGTCGGGCCGGGCACATATTCAAACTCCTGGATAAGATCGTTGAACCACTTGCTCGTTGTTACCAGCATGTCCCACAGATGGTCGGCGCGCACAATGTGGCCGCATTTGACGCATCGTCGCATCGGATCGGCGAACGTCGCGGTATGCCCGCTTGCTTCCCACGTCTTAGGATGCTGAATAATCGCCGAATCCAGCCCCACCATCTGGATCGGCTCGCCATCCGGCCCGATCGGCGGGCATTCGACCATCGCCCGCCACCAGTGGTCGCGGATGTTGTTCTTCAGCAGCACGCCAAGCGGGCCGTAATCCCAGAACCCGCGGATTCCGCCGTAAATTTCGCTGGCCTGGTAGACGAAGCCGCGGCGCTTGGCAAGCGCGACGATCTGATCCATGACGCTGGAGGTGGGTTCGCTCATTTCAATCTCACCATTGACTCAATATTCTGCTGCAAAACGAGAAACGTGAAACACGACAGGCACGTTGGCGGCTGTCACGTTTCACGTTTTTCGTGTGACGTTCGATTATCTGCCGCCGATAATTACTTGGCGGTGCTACCCTTGGCCGGGGCGGCTTTCATGACGTTGAGCTTCTTGGCCAGCCGGCTGCGTTTGCGCGAGGCGGCATTTTTGTGGATTGTGTGCTTGGAAGCCACTTTATCCAGCCGGCTTGCGGTCAGGCGAAGCTCCTTTTCGGCCTTGGGAATGTCATGGGCCGCCAAGGCAGCCATGAAACTTTTGACTTGGTTCTTGAGAAGGTCTTTGCGGGCGCGATTGCGGGCGCGCCGCTTGAGGCTCTGACGAACGCGTTTCTTTGCCGAAAGGCTGTGGGCCACGGGTGCGACTCCTTACATGCATTCAAAAAGCAACGGCATCCCGCCGTCGCGAGTCGCGAGAACATACCGATTTTTAGCTGTTTGTAAAGTCGCCGCCCTTTACGGGCTCGGCGGGGTCGGGCCGGCGCGAAGTTTCTTAATTCTTTGTGATACATCTAGATACATCGCATTCCACTGGAATACCTGGCTGTAGCACTTGAGCGCCTGGGGCACGTCAGCCGGGTTCTTGGCTTCCAACGCCCGGCCCCACCAGTAGAAGATCTGCAGCGATTTGGGGTCGTTGCGGATCTGATAGTCCTCGGAGGCGTGGGCGAAAGTATCGACGGCTTCATCGGCAAAACCCGCGTTGAGGAACGCCTGGCCGAGCAGAATTGAGCCCTCAATCTTGTATTTAGGGTCGTTGCGAACCACCTGCAGCGCCGGAATCGCCTCGTCGTGGCGGCCGAGCCGAATCAGCCGAACGGCGGCCTCGTACTTCAGCGTCATATCGGTGGGATATTCGTCCGCCGCCTCGGTGTAGATTGCCAACTCGCGTTCGTATTTTTCCCTGACGAACGACTTGTAGTCTTCCAGAAGCTGTTTGTCTTCCTTCTTGCCGGCCACCTCAGCCCGCATAGACCGTTCCATGCGATCGATTTGCTTCATCTGGATGCGCAGCAGACTCAGGCGAAAGCGGTATTGCTTGGTGCGATTGTACGCTTCCGTGAGAACATCGATGGCCCGATTCTCGTATTCGGTGTCTTCCGTCTTCGCCATCAGATCGACGTAGCGCAACAACTTACCCGTTTCGAGCGGGTCGGCCTTATGCTCTTTTTCGGCATCGAGAATCTGGCGGGTCATGGCATCGATCGTGCGAATTTCGCGATCGGAATCGATGAGCAACTGCTGCTTCTCCACATCGCGCATACTCTTGCGGAAATCGCCCTGCTCGAAGTTCCCCTTTTTCATGGTCTCCAGCGCCGAGAGGTCTTTAAGCTCTCTGGCCATGTCCATGTCGTTGGGGCGCATGTCGAACGCAAATTGGGTTGCATCGGTGGCAAGCTTCCACTGCTGCATCGATTTATAGCTGTCGCGTAACACCAGATAAAACTTGACGTCGGGTTTGGGGTGCTGCCGATTGGCCATCAGCAATTCCACGCCCATCCAAAGCGCCGTTTCATAGCAACCGGCCTTGACGGCGTGGGTCATCAAGTCGGCCATGTACGATCGCTCGCCGGGGTCAAACGCCAGCAACCTTTCGGCATTGAGCATGTTCTCGCGGTCATCATTGCTCTTCTTGACGCTCATCTTATCCCACATGCCCATCGCCTTGCCGCCGCTGGCTTTACGTTTCAGCGATACGTCGCGCAGAGCCTTATGCGCATCAACGGCTTCAGGGTCAAGCCGCAGGCCGTCGAGATAATAGGTAATCGCGAAATCGAACTGTCCCGCCCCGGCTTTTGCGGCGGCGGGCTCGAAGAATCGCTGCGCTTTGGCGCGATCTTCCGGTGGAATCTCTCGGTAACCTTGTGCGTTATCAGCCACGACCAATCCTGCTTCCATCGAAAATGCCAGCGCGGCGTCCCCGCTCGACTTGAATTATAGCGGAATTATTCCGCCGCGAACACCGCAAGGACGCATCTTCGCACCCGACAAAAGACCAGCGACTTTACCGACCGGCGGTTGAAGCTGTCAACAAATTCATCTAGTGTCTGCAGTTAGAGTGAATCGACCTATGCCCCCGCGTACCCAGGAAGCGCCACCAAGCACCGCAGACCTCTTCATCGTGCATTACCCTCACCCCGCGTTGCGAAAAGTCAGCACGCCGGTGACGAGTTTTGACGACAATCTGCGTGCCCTGGTGCAGCGGATGTACGTGCTGATGCGCGAGGACAAAGGCGTCGGCCTGGCCGCGCCGCAGGTGGGAACGAACCATCGGCTGTTTGTGATCAACCCCACCGGCAAGCCCGAGGATGGTCGAACGTACGTCAACCCCCAGCTATCGCAATCCGCCGGCGAGCAGGAGGCGGACGAGGGTTGCCTGAGTTTGCCGGATATTCAGGTGAAGGTGATCCGCGCCAAGTCGCTCCGCCTTCGTGCGCAGGATGTAAACGGCGCCTGGTTTGAGGAAGAAGCCGACGGATATGTCGCGAGAATCTGGCAGCACGAGAATGATCATTTAGACGGCATTCTGCTGCTGGACAAAATGGGCCCCCTCGACAAACTGGCCGCCCGTAAGGCAATAAAAAAAATGCAGGAAGAATACGCCGCAGCGCACCCGGTATTAAAGAAACGAGTTAGCCGCAGATGAACGCGGATTAACGCAGATCAGAAAGAGCGCGCGTGCCCGAAAATTCAGTGTGATCAAACTTCGATCAGGCACGCGCACGTTGAATTTTGGAGATTTTGGCCCGAAGCAATCTGCAGTTTGACCTTCCCTCTTATCTGCGTGCATCTGCGTTCAGCTGCGGCTAAACAGTATCTTCGATGGAGAAATTGCAGATCATCTTCGCCGGCTCGGGAGCGTTCGGCCTGCCGGCGCTTAAGGCGTTGCTTGACGTTGGGCACGATGTGGTACAGGTTTATTCCCAGCCCGACCGCCCCGCCGGACGGGGGATGAAGCTGACGCCGACGCCGATCGCGAAGTTTGCGACCGACAAGAACCTGCCGCTGGTTCGCACATTGGATATTAACGCCGAACCGCTGACACCAGCCGATTTGCTGGTGGTCATTGCGTTTGGCCAGAAAATCGGCGAACAGGTAATCCATCACACGAGGCTCAAGGCGATCAACCTGCATGCATCGATTCTTCCCAGATACCGCGGCGCGGCGCCGATTCATGCGGCGATTTTGGGGGGTGAGACGGTCACGGGGAATTCGGTTATCCGGTTGGCGCAGAAGATGGACGCCGGCGCGATCCTGGGACAGTCCGAGTTGTCGATCGGTCCACTGGAAACCGCCGGGGAACTGCACGACCGTTTGTCGCTGGACGGCGCGATGCTCATCCCGCGCGTCGTCGATGAACTGGCGCGCGGGGTTGCCGTCGTGCGGGAGCAGGACCATTCGCTGGCGACATTGGCGCGTAAGCTGTCGCGGGAATCGACTCGGCTGGAGTTTCACGAATCCGCCCGACAAGCCGCTCGACAGATCCGGGGGATGTATCCGTGGCCCGGATGTCGCGTGCGGTTGATCAAAGGCGAGGACGAAGTTGCCCGGCTTACACTCGTGCGCGCCACGAATGATGACGGAGTCGACGACCGCCCCGCCGACGCGGGAACGATCGATGAAAATGGCCGTGTTATTTGCGACGCGGGGAGGATCATTGTGGTCGAGGTTCAACCGGAAGGAAAACGCCCGATGCCGCTCGACGCGTACCGCAACGGCCACGCCTGGAACTCAGGGATGCGGCTGCAATCAATTTGAACTGCGACCATACTTATGTCAGCACGCGATTACGCCCTTTCACAGATCGATTTGACCACCCTTCCGGATTGGTCGATGTCCCTGCTCCGGCATCCGGTCCCGCCGCCGACCGATGCGCGCGATCTGGCGCTGGCCGAGCAGATTCGCGTGGGCGTCATCAAGAATCTGCTTTGGCTGAAGCACCTGGTTTCCTATCACAGCGGGCGTGAGCTGAAGAAAATTGATTCCCTCGTTCAGAAGATACTGGTCGTTGCGCTCTATCAATTGCGCTTCCTCGATCGCGTGCCGGCCCACGCGGCGTTGGATGAGGCGGTGGAACAGACTCGCCGATTCAGCCGAAAGAGTGCTGCGGGATTTGTTAACGCAGTGCTGCGCAAAGCCACCCGCCAGCCCGATCCGCCCGCCGACAGCGTTGAGGCAGAGATTCGCCTTTCTCATCCGTACGCACTTTTGGAGCGTGCCGAGAAGCTGTTCGATCATCCTGATGCAATCGAAGCATTTTGCCGTCACAATAACGCCGAACCGCCGACGATCCTCCGGCTTTTGCCAGGGGTCGATGCGGCGCAACTCGCCGGCACAGGATTGGCCTTTACCCCGCATTCCGCCGGCGACGGATTGGTCGTCGTCACCGGCGCCAAGCAACCGCATCTGGCCGACTGGGCCCGGCGCGGGCTGGCGCAAGTGCAGGATTCCACCTCCGCGGGCGTCGTGCCGAGGATGCGGCTCGAAACCGGCATGGTGGTGCTCGACCGGTGCGCGGGGATGGGAACCAAAGCGCTGCAAATGAGCGAGGCCGTTGGGGCAAATGGGAAGGTGTTTGCAGTCGACCCGAGCTATGCTCGCTGCGAAGCGCTGCGCCGGACGCTGATGGAGCGGGTTATCGCCAACGTCGGCGTGGTCGAAGCGGCCTGGATCAAGGAAGCCGCCGACGCCCTTCCCAAACGTTTCGACCGCGTGCTGATCGACGTGCCGTGCAGCAACAGCGGCGTGCTGCCGCGACGACCGGAGGCGCGCTATCGGCAGGATAAGAAGACAATCAAATCGGTGCTCGAACTCCAGTGGAAGATCATGTTCGATACGTTCGATATTGTTGCCGCCGGCGGGTTGCTGGTCTACAGCACCTGTTCGATCTGGCCGGAAGAAAACGAGGAATTCCTGGAACGCGTGTTGAAGGAACGCCGCGATTTTACCATCATCGATTCGCGAACCACGCTGCCAACCAGCGGAACCGGCCCGGTGGAATATCGCGACGGCGGATATGTGGCGGTCATGCGCCGATTCTCGGCCGGTTCGAAAGCGCGATCGTGAGGGGCGATCGTGAGGGCTGGGTGTGAGTTTTGATCCAATGCGACGATTCTGCCGATAGTCCGAACATATGGATTGGCTGCTGGTGGGCGGATGTGTAATTCTGGCATGGGTGGCGCTGTGCGTTGTAAGCGGCGAACGCCTGCGTCGGGTGCAGGCACGCGAGCTTGAGCGGCTGACCGAAGAAGCCCTGGCCGCCGACCACGCGCGGCAGGGGCACTAACTGCCTGTCACGACCAGATTTCCGTTGCACGTCTTTCGTGGACTTGGCGTACAATCTAAAATCCAAGACCGCCGGGCCGACGCGCCCGCTGACGCTCAGGTTTTTAGCGAGGTGACGCCCGTGGATCGATCGCGCCAAGTTTCTTTCTCACCGGTTTTCATCATCGTGCTGGTTTTGTCGCTGGGCATCGCCGGCGGGGGAATTTATCTGGCGGCCAAGGGGCTGGGCTGGGCGCTGCTGGCGACCGGCACCGCCTGCACGGTGGCGACGCTGCTCGCGTGGAGTTTGGCCGCGACCATTTCGGCCACGCACGCGATGGCGGCCAAGGAACTGACGCAGGAGCTCATCCCCATGAATGAGCGGCTGGAACAGTTCTCGGTCATGATCAACCTGATCACCGAACAGCAATTGCTTTCCGACCGCGGCAAATCCATCACCTATCGCAACAAGGACCGCGACGCGCTGCGGTTTGCCGTTCAGGAAGAAATCGTCCGGGCCGATTATGAAGCCGCATGGCGCCTGGCCGACGAGATGGAAAATTCGTTTGGCAACCGTCAGGAGGCCGAGCATTTCCGGCAGGTGATCGAAGACAAGCGCAGCGAAAACGTCCGCCGGCACATCGCCGACGGGTTGACTCAGATCGATAAGCTGGTTCGCGCCGAGCGTTGGGCGGCGGCGCACCGGGAAGGCGAGCAACTTCTCAAGCGTTTTGGCGACCACGAACAGGTGCGCAACCTCAAGGACAACATCGACGCCCGCCGCCAGCAACACAAGGTTCAACTGACCGACAGCTTCAACGACGCCGTCAACCGTAAAGATGTGGATGGCGCCATCGAACTGCTGAAGCGCCTCGACCCGTACCTGTCGAGCACCGAGGCCGAGTCGCTTCAGGAAACCGCCCGCGCGATCCTCAAAACGAAGCTGGAACAACTCCGCACGCAGTTCGCCGGCGCCGTTCACGAAGGTCGATGGCACGAAGCCCTGCGCATCGGCGACGCGGTGATTCACGACTTCCCCAACACGCAAATGGCCAAAGAAGTCCGCGAACACATGGATACGCTGCGGCAACGCGCCGGCGAACCAGTCGGCGCGGCAACGTAGTTGTTCAAGCAGTCCCAAGGGCTTCAGCCCCGGATATTTGCGTGCTTGTTTCTTCTTGCAGTCAATGTGGCCACTCAACGGATTCTCATCATCGGCGCCGGACCCGCCGGCTGCATTGCTGCCATCGCCCTGATCCGCGCCGGTTTCGACGTCACACTCATCGAACAGCACCGCTTCCCAAGGGACAAAGTCTGCGGCGAATGCCTCAGCCGCTTGGGTATTGCAGTGCTGCAGTCGCTTAAACTGGATGAGGTCATCTTTGAGACCGTATCACCCGTTGAGCTGCGCCGCAGCGTCTTTTTCACCTCCGACGGCGGACGATTGGAAGTGAAACTGCCGGCGTACATGTGGGGCATTTCGCGCAAGATGATGGATTCAATTCTCCTCGACCATGCGAGGCAATCATGCACCGTCCTGCAGCCGGCGAGGTGCGAAAAGATCGATTCAAACGCAATGGATTGCACAGTTACGGTTCGCGATCTGACCAGCAACCGCGCGTCCACCCTCGCCGGCGATTGGGTGCTGCTGGCCGATGGGAAGAACGCGCTGACCCACGCTAAGCCGCCGTCGACGGGCGACTTCGGTGTGAAGTCGCATTGGTCGGATGTTGACGCCCCGCGCGACGCCATCGAGCTGTTCGGCGTCAATGGTCACTATGGCGGGATTGCGCCGATCGAAGGCGGGCGATTCAACCTGTCGTTCAGCATTCCCGCGGCCCGAATCAATGCTTGTCGCGGCGATCTGGATGCGCTGTTCGCCGACGTGTCGCAAGAGAATGTTGAACTTGCGCGCCAGCTTCGCCGCGCCCGGCGGGTGGGCGCGTGGCAAGCCTCGCCGTTGCCGCGGTTTGGTGTTTCGGTGAATTGGCCGCGGCGCGTGATTCCGCTCGGCAACGCCGCCGCCGCCGTCGAGCCGATCGGCGGCGAAGGCATGGGCCTGGCGATGCGATCGGCACAACTGGTTGCCGACGAATTGATCGCCGCGCGGAATGATCGACGCGACATAAATACCGACCTACTGCGTCGTCAGTTTCGATCGTTGTGGAACCCGCGCCGGATAGCGTGTCGCCTCGCGGCGGGCGTTATCTCGCGCCCGGCCGTCGCGGCGCCGGCGCTGGAGCTGCTCAACTTTGCCCCCACCCTCACCGCCGGGGTAATGAAATGGATTGGCAAGTGATCGCCCATCCTTACACTGAATGGTATGAGCGACCTCACCTCGATTCATGCCCTACTCACCTACTCTGACAGGATGAACCGCCTCGTGTTCGAGCGCGCCGGCCAGCTCGACGACGCCAAACTCAGCCAGCCAATCGAAATCGGCCCGGGCACGCTGCGCCGCATCCTGGTGCACATTTACAACGGCGAATTCGCTTGGCTGGCGCGTTGGCAAGGCCAGATCGAAACCAAGTGGCCGAGCGAAACCATCGCTCCATTGCCGACGGAGATCATGACGATGCTCGACGAGGTATTTACCCGGCGCCAGCAGTTCGTCAGCGGACTGACCGCCGCCCACCTCGACGCCATTCAACCCTATCGCGATTCTCGCGGCAGCGTTTTTAAGGCGACGCTGCGGGACATGATTCTGCAGGGCATCGTCCACTCCACGCACCACCGCGCACAAGCCGTGAACGCCATTCGACGTTTGGGCGGAGATGCGCCGGAAGTGGATTACATGGTCAGCGTGCGGCAGCCTGCTTGAGCTTTTCGCTGGCCTTGATGGTCGCCGGCTCCACTGCGGCGACAGCACTCGGTGCGACGCCCTTTTCTTTGTCGTACGCGGCGCGCAACAGGTTGCGCAGCACGAAAAGACAAACTTCTGAGTCGAGATAAGTCGGCGGCATGCGGAGATAGATGGTTTTCTCGTCGACCACGGTGAGTCGCCCCGGAGCGCCAGTAAGGGCAACCTGGCATCGCGCGGCATCGCGGACGGTAAGGACCAGATCGGGGTCTTTGCGAATTACGCTTTCGATGCCGTAAATGCCCGAGAGAATGCGCATCTCGGTGAGCGCATAAAATACCAGCATCTGCCGCGGGGCTTCGCCGAAGGCGTCGGTCACGTCCTGCTGCAATTCGGTGAGCATTTCGATGCTGCTGCACCGCGTGATCCGTCGGTAGACATCCAGCCGCTGGCGGTCGGCCTGAATGTAGGATTTCGGAATGAACGCGGTGATGCCGATTTCCACGTGCGCTTCGGGTGTGGTCGGCTTGGCCTCGTGCTTCAACTGCCGCACGGCTTCTTCGAGCAGTTGGCAGTACATTTCGTAACCCACGGTGGCGATGTGCCCCGACTGCTCCGGCCCGAGAATATTGCCGGCCCCGCGCAGCTCCAGATCGCGCATGGCAATTTTGAACCCCGCGCCCAGGTGTGAGTATTCCTCAATCGCTTTCAATCGCTTGGCCGCCACCGGAGTGACCGGTCGATCCGCCGGCAGGAGCAGGTAGCAATACGCGCGATGCTTATACCGCCCGACCCGCCCGCGAAGCTGGTGCAGTTCGCTTAATCCGAATCGATCGGCGTTGTTGATGATGATCGTATTGGCGTTTGGAATATCAAGCCCGCTTTCGATGATCGTAGTACACACGAGAATGTCGGCCTCGTGGCGAATGAATTTCATCATCACGTCCTCAAGTTCGCCTTCGCCCATCTGCCCATGACCTACGAGGATTTTGGCGTCCGGCACCAGTTGCTGAACCTCGTCGGCCATTTCGATGATGTTGTTCACGCGATTGTGTACGAAATAAACCTGCCCTTCTCGCTGCAGCTCGCGCAGCAAAGCCAGCTTCACGCGGTTGCGGTCGAAGGCCATCACTTCCGTAACAATGCTGCGTCGGTCCTGCGGCGCGGTGGTCAGGCTGCTGATGTCGCGAATGCCCAGCATGCTCATGTGCAGCGTGCGCGGAATGGGCGTGGCCGACATGGTGAGCACATCCACGCTGGCGCGAAGCTGCTTCAGGCGCTCTTTGTGGGTTACGCCGAAGCGCTGTTCTTCGTCGACGATCACCAAACCCAGGTCCTTAAACTTTACATCGTTGCTGAGAATGCGATGCGTGCCGATGAGAATGTCCACCTCGCCCGCCGACGCAAACTTCACGGTCTCTTTCTGTTCCTTGGACGACTTGAAGCGGCTGATC
The DNA here is from genome assembly GCA_964641895.1 of uncultured Tepidisphaeraceae bacterium. Lineage (GTDB taxonomy): Bacteria > Planctomycetota > Phycisphaerae > Tepidisphaerales > Tepidisphaeraceae > UBA2421. The sequence goes on along the minus strand of CAZXLA010000005.1, from coordinate 23,822 downwards.
GATTCGATGCGAAACGGATAGCTCGCCATCCGCTCGCGGAATGATCGATAGTGCTGCTCGGCCAGCACCGTGGTTGGCACAAGCACAGCCACCTGCTTGCCGTACTCCACCGCCTTAAACGCGGCGCGCATGGCCAATTCGGTCTTGCCGTAGCCCACGTCGCCGCATAGCAGTCGATCCATGGGTCGGGTCTTCTGCATGTCCTTCTTGATCTCGTCGGCGCTGGTGACCTGATCCTGCGTGGGTGTGTAAGGGAACTCGGCTTCGAACTCCTGCTGCCACTGCGTATCAGGCGGATACGGCGTGCCATTTTCGGCATTGCGCGCCGCCTGCACTTCGATCAGCTCCGCGGCCATATCCATCACCGCTTCGCTGACTTTATCCTTCTGCTTCTTCCACGAATCGCTCCCCAGCCGCGACAACTGCGGGCTGCCGTGGAACCCGCCCACATACTTCTGAATCAGATTCACCCGCGCCGCCGGCACATGCAGCGTGGCGTTTTCGGCGAAACGCAGCGTGAGATACTCTTCGTTCTTGCCGTCTTTGCTGATCGTCTGAATGCCGGTGAACTTGGCGATGCCGTGGGCGACGTGTACGACGTAATCACCCACCTGCAGATCAACAAACGAATCGACCGGCCGGCTGGCAATAACACGCTTCATCCGCCGGCGCTGGTCGTAGCGGTGGAAGAGTTCGTGGTGGCCGAGGAATGCCAGGGGCGGTGTGGAGGGCGAGCCTCCCGGCGAGCCGTCGCGCGACCGGCGCATTTGGGTAAACGGCTGGGCAGGAGCCTCGCCCTCCACATTGAAAACGAATCCGCGATGCAGGTACCCCAGCGCAATCGTGAGCTTCGCAGCCAGCCCCGGCGCGTCCTGCACCAGCAGTTCACCAAAACGCTGCTTCTCGCCGTCGTTCTCGCAAAATATCGTGACGTGGTGCGATTTTGAAAGTTCGTTGAGTTCCTGAATCGCTTTCTTGGCTTCGGTCTCAAATCGCTGCAACGACGACACCGGCAGCTTGAGATGCGGCACTTCTTTCGCGCCGACAAGTGAGTGAATGGCCGCTGCGGATTGATCGAATTGGCTCAGCTCCAAGCGGGCAAAGGCCGAAGCGTTGCGGAGCAAAGCCGCAAGCGGGTAAATGCCGCGGTCGTCGGGCAGGCGATCGGCATAGCTTTTGGCCTGCTCGGCGATTTCCAGCGTCGCCCAGAAAACAACGATCGTCCGCGGATCGAGGTAGCTGAACAGATGCGTGCCGCTCGATATCTCGGGCAATTTCCCTTTCAGGTCCATCACCCGCACCTGCTGAAGTGATCCTTTCGAGCCGAGCGAATCGAGGTCGAATCGCTTGATGCTTTCGACTTGATCGCCGAAGAAATCGATGCGAACCGTCAGACCAACTTGCTGCTCTTCCATTCCGGCCGAGTCGGGGGCTGCGTCGTCGATGTCACCGGGGATGTAGACGTCCACAATTCCCCCGCGGACGGCAAAGTCTCCGGGAACTTCCACCTGATCGAGCCGGTTGTAGCCGTGGTCGCTCAGCCAGACGATGAGTTTTTCCGGCTCGAGCATCTCGCCGACACCCACGGTGCGGATGAGGTGTTTGAGCTCGTCTTTGGCGGGAACCGACTGCATGAGAGCCTGAATGGGTGCAACAATGATTGGAGTCAGGGTGCGGGTTTCAGGATTCAGTGTGGGTGCCGACTTCTGACCTGAAGCCTGAACCCCGAACCCTGAATCCGACCGCGCCAGCCGCGTGATGAGGCGCAGGCGATTCGATGCTTGTTCTTCACTCACCTGCCCAAGTCCACCGCCGAGTTCCAGAGCGGGGAGGACTTCAGGGCGGGGCTGGCCGAATAATTCGATATCGTCGGCGAGGTCGTCGGCTTCATCGAGGTGGCCGCATACCAGCAGCACCGGCCGATCGGTCTCCCGGCGTAGCATCGCCACGACGGCGGCGGTGCTGCTGCCCCACAGGCCTGACACGCTGGCGGCACCATGTTTTTCGAGCGTGCGCGCAAGCTCAACCATCTCCGGCGCAGCCAGAAGCCGCCCGATGGAATCGGGAAGGATCTTTTTCATCGTGGGAAAGTATAGGCGGACACAACGTGATGCACCACGCGCGACACGACGCACTATACGCGGTGCAAGAGATTGTCACCCCGAAACGTACTCGTGAGGGGCCTATCCGTCGTAATGTGTAATTCGCAAAACGGATAGCCGCTACTTCACTCGCGGCGGATACAGAAAACTATCATCGTCGGCACTGGGAAGGATCGCGGGGTCGAGCGTGCCGATTTCCTTCGAAGGGATTGTCGTCGGTTGCGTCGATCCCCGGCTGCCGCGGACGGTGTAAATATTATCGTTGTTCATGCCGCAGTACGGCGTGATCTGCCACTCCACCGATCCATACGCATACAGCACGTTCTGACCGGCCTGCCCGTGATTGCGTGAATTGATGGTGGCGATCGTCAGCAGCGGCGCTGTCTGCGGCACGCTCATCGCCCCGCCGGGGTTCTGGTCGGCCATCAGCGCGAACGCGGGCTTGAGGGTGTCGGTGAGATGGTAGGCATCGGTCTGGCCGTACGGCGATGCATACGAATAGCCGAGTTGTGATGTATTGAAAAAGTCGCTGCGGGTGGGATCAACCGGCGCTTCATTTCCACCGGCGCTGGGGCAGAGGAAGATTGACGTGCCTCTTACATAGCCGTTCTTCACCAGCAGCCACAACGCCGCCGTCACATTGTTGGACCAATCGGCGTTCGACCCGAACGCGGTGAGTTTTTCGTTCGCCTCATATTTTGTGCGTGGAAACGAACTGCCGTTGTCGGCGGCATAGGCCTGCATCGACTTGAAAATTTGTTGAAGACGATCGCGGCAGTCAATGCGCCGGTTTTCCTCGCGCAGGCGTAATGCGTAAGGGATAAAGATGCTCGCGAGAATGACGAGGATGCCGATGACGACCAGCAGTTCGATGAGGGTGAATGCTGATCGTTCCCCCTCCTTGTACTCAGGGAGGGGGTTAGGGTGAGGGGTTCCCCGCGACGTGCACGAAATGCTTCTCGCCCTCCCCCCGGCCCCCTCCCGGCGTACCAGGAGGGGGAGAATATCCGCGATCTGATCCTTCAACGCTTGTCTCCAATTTGCACGAGGCTTTCCCGCGCTTCCTTCCGGCGGAGCTGCCCGCACGCCGCATCGATATCTCGCCCACGGCTTTTGCGGACGTGCGCGTTCACGCCTGCCTTGCGCAGCGTTTCCTGAAACACCATCACATCATTCGACACCGGCCGCTTGAACGGCAGCGATTCGACTTCGTTGTAACGGATGAGATTCACATTCGCGCGCATCGTTTTGCACAGGCGCGCCAGTTCTCGCGCGTGTTCCGGACGATCGTTCACGCCCGACAGCAGGATGTATTCCAGCGTGATCTCTCTGCCGGTCTGGTCAAAGTAGTATCGACATGCATCCAGAATCTCGGGCAGCGCGAAGTGCTCCGCCCACGGTATCAATTGTTTTCGCAGCGGCTCATTCGGCGCGTGCAATGAAAGCGCGAGATTGAGCGGCAATGCCTCTCCGGCAAGCTGCCGAATCTTCGGCGGAACGCCGACGGTGCTGATGGTGATCCGTCGCGCGCCCAGGTTGAAGCACTGCGGATCATGCATCACCCGCACCGCCTGCATCACATGGTTGTAGTTGCTCATCGGCTCGCCCATGCCCATGAAGACGACGTTGGTGATGCGGGGAGGGTTCTGGGTTCGGGGTTCAGGGTTCAGGGAAGACTCGTCGGACGGCTGGCGTTCTGATCGTGACCCCTGAGCCTTGAACCCTGAACCCTTCAGCACGACATTCATCTGCCAAATCTGCTCGACGATCTGCGCTGCCGAGAGGTTGCCTTTTACACCCTCCAAACCGCTGGCGCAAAACTTGCAGCCGACCGGGCATCCCACCTGCGAACTGACGCATGCGGTGCGGCGGTCGCCGTCGGGGATCATGACGGTTTCGGCGTTCGTGCCATCGGGCCAGATGATGAGCAGCTTAATGGTGCCGTCTTCGCTGCGCTGCTCTTTGGCGATTGTGCCGGTGGCGAAGCGAAAAATCGTCGGGATTTTTGCGCCGTCGAGTTTGCTCAGGTTTGTCATGCCGGCGGGGTCGGAGACCAGCTTGGTGTAGGCCCAGTCGCGCAACTGCCTGCCGCGGAATTTAGGCCAGCCGATCTTGGCAACGGCGGAATCGACCTCATTGGGCATCAGTCCGAAAAAATCAGTAACTTGCGGATGTTCGGCGTTTCCTTGCATAAGATAAAAATGAATAAGCGCGGGTGCCGATGAAATCACAAATTGTTGGCGGAAAAGCGTAGGTTCATTTAATCTTGCGAAAAGGTAACGGTTTGCGGGAAACTGTTCAATGAGCAATATGGCCACGCAACGTCATGACACTGACCGACGATCGCCGGAAACGGCTGATCGAAATGGAAAGGCTGCGCAGGCGCCCGAGCCGGCCGAACAGGGAATCACGGACGAGCAATTGCTGGCGGCCCACCAGTCCGGCGACCGTCAGGCGTTTGCTACGCTGGTAAAACGCTACGAGCGAGAATTGTACCTGTTCCTCGTCCGCTTCGTGGGCGACCGCGCCGCCGCCGACGATGTGTTTCAGGAAGCGTTTCTGCAGGTTCATCAATCGGCCGAACAGTTTGACGCCTCGAAGCGTTTCCGCCCGTGGCTGTTCACCATCGCCGCCAACAAGGGGCGCGATATGATGCGTTCCAACGCCCGCCGGCCCACCAGCCCGCTGCAGGCGAGCATCAGCCCCGGCGACGACGAATCCGGTGAGTATTTAGACCTAATGAAGGCCGCTTCAGAGTTACCGGACGAGCCGATGCAGCAGGCTGAGTTGCGTGGGAAAGTTCAGGCCACCGTTGCGGCGATGCCTGCCCATTTGAAGGAAATTCTGTTACTCTCGTATTTTCATGGCTTTGCGTACAAGCAAATCAGCGACATCCTCGAGATTCCCCTGGGCACGGTAAAATCGAGATTGCACGCGGCGGTCGCTTTTTTTGCGGAAAAATGGCGAACAGCGAACCCTGATGCGTCGCTGTCGTAGGTATCGAGGGACGACACGTCTGCCAGATTCGTTTGGAGTGGGATTAGAGCACCTGTGATTCTACACCTTTGACCAGTCCCCATGCTGGTTGACTGTTGATCGTGTCACATTTTGCAGAAGTTGGTTTGACGGCAATTTCGCCGTCCACCCACTCTGATTTCGGGGAATTTTATGAGTTGGAAAACGCTCAACGAGAGAGACAGCCGCGCTGTCGATGCAATTCTTATGAACGGTCGTGATATGAATCCTCCTGCACCACCCATTGTGGTCGCCACCGGCGGCGTTTCGCCCGAAGCGTTTCGTGCCGCGTCAAAAATCCTGCAATTGCTTGATTCGCTGCCTTCGGTCGAGCCGCCGGCCGACTTGGCGAAGCGCACGCTGTTGCGCATCAATGCTGGCGGCAGTTATAGCAGCCCGGATGCCGATCGGCCCGGTGCCGGCGGCGATTCGAATATCGCCTGATTTCTTCGAAAATCTAGCCTTCTTGTCTTGTTTCGGTCGCATCTGTTGCGCTGACGCGCCTTTATTCAAATGACAATCGCACGCGCTGATGCGCGTGCGATTTTCCGTTGATGGATTACAAGGCGTGTAGACGGTCAACCGTCTTTTTGAACTCTATTCATCGTCGTCGCTGCGATCGGTCTCGGCCATTTCGGCGACATCGCGTGCGTCATCGTCAATTGGCACGCCCGACAAACCCGCCAGTTTGTGCTTCATCACGCGGCCGAGCTTGAACTTGACCGTGCGCTTCTCCGGCACGTTCACCGGTTCGAGTGTCTTGGGGTTCTGGGCGCGGCGCGCTTTGCGCATCTTGGTTTCAAACACGCCGAAGTCGCGGAATTCCAGCCGGTTGCCCTTGCCCAGTTCCGTGATGATCTCATCAAGAAACTGCTGCACGACGCGCTTGACCAGTACCCGCTTATCCGTCGTCGCCTCGGCGATCCGATCGATCAATTCTTTCTTCGTGACCGTGGCCATGCAAGCCCCGAGAGATTGTGTTAAATTTCGACCCGCTATCGACTTAAGCCGATTCTCTCACCACCGGCAGCGCTTTGCAAGCCTGAAATACCCGGTCTTTCCTTACCGGCGTAACCGATTGACGAGCCTCAAGATCGGGCACTTTTTGTCAACATATCGGAAAACAGCCGACAGGTGGGAAAAGGCGCGTTACCGCTCGATCACCCCGACGCGGGTGCTGACCGCCCGGCGCTCGTAGCGGTCTTCTGCCCCTTGGCCAAAGCGCAAGCGGTCGTCGGTGCGAAGCCAGAAATACTCCGTGACCGATGACGCATAACCAATAAACGCCCGCGGCTGCCGCGGCGCGCGGTCGACGATCTGTTCCATCGGCAACCCGGCGTCTGCCACCGGTGGCGCATACGCCAACGCGGCGGCGGGACGGTCTTCGTACACCACCACCACCGGCGGCTTCACCAACGCAGGATGCGCGCATCCGCTTAACGCCACCAACGCGAGAATGGTTAATCCCCTCCGGGTCATCGCAAGGACGATAACAAACCCGGTGCCGAAGCGGATGAACCGCCTGCGCCCGCGTCAGTTGTGACGGATGTTGCAGGAAATCACCAGAGTCCCCGTCGAAGTCGTACGCCCTAGACACCATTTCTTTTAAAACATCAAATGAAAAAATCGATGTCCATCGTCTTGGCCGACTTATCCCGCTTCTTTCCACCGCGCTGCCTCATGTGCAGCTTAGGTGGTTCAGTCGTTACAACGTGCATAGGCGGAATACTCGCCGTGATGAATAAATTTCCACCGATCACGGTGCCGCGCCCCACCACAGTATCGCCGCCGAGAATCGTTGCGCCGGCGTAGATTGTTACATCGTCCTCGATCGTCGGATGCCGCTTCTGCCCGCGGAGCAGTTGCCCGAATGCCGGCGCCAGCGCGCCCAGCGTAACACCCTGATAAATCTTGACGTTGGTGCCGATGACGGTCGTCTCGCCGATGACCACGCCTGTGCCGTGGTCGATCATCAATCCTTTGCCCAATTGCGCGCCCGGATGAATATCGATTCCCGTCAGCCCGTGTGCCCACTCGGTCATGATGCGCGGCAGCAGCGGTACCTGAAGCTGGTAAAATTCGTGCGCCAGCCGCTGAACCGTCAACGCCAGCAGGCCAGGATAGGAAAAGATTGTTTCATCGGTATTCCCCGCCGCCGGATCGCCATCAAAGGCCGCCTGCACGTCGGCGGCGAGCAGCGTGCGGACATCGGGCACCCGCGCCAGAAACGTATCGACGATTTGTCGCGCCTCCGTATCGCAGTGTTCGCATCGACCTGTGATCTGATCGACCGCCAGATTTTCGCGATACCGCAGGCAGCAGCGAACCTGGTCGTAGAGCAGCTCATTCAGTTGGGCCACGATCGCATTGACGTGCTGCGGCAGGTTTTCAGTCGTCAGATCGCGCTTGCCGAAATACCCGGGGTAGACAAGCTGACGCAGCAGCTCAATGGCGTGGATAATCTGGTCGCGGTTGGGCAGATCAACGCGATTAAGATGTTGAAGGCGCGGCTCGTCATGAACGCTCTGAACGATGGCGTCGACGGTTGAAGAGATCTCGCTGTTGATCGGATTGCGATCCATGTTGCTCCCCCCATAATAGTCCAATCGTTTGGCGACTGCACTGAAGCAGATTTTTTTTCACTCCTGCGATGGACGGTTCATGGAAGCATTGATGATCGGCGTTTCAGGAATGCGCGGCACGGTCGGCGGAACGCTCTCGCCGCAGGTCATCGTGCGGATGACCGCCGCATTTGCGACTTGGCTGAAGGAAACGTCGCCCGAAAACAAACCCCTCAAAGTAGCCTTCGGCCGCGACAGCCGACCATCGGGCCCGTTCGTGCGTGATGCCGTGCTTGCCACGCTGCACGCCAGCGGGATTGAGTCGATTGACTTGGACGTCGTGACTACGCCCAGCGTCGCCATGATGGTAAAATACCTCGGTGCCGATGCGGGCATGGTCGCCACCGCCAGCCACAACCCCATCGAATGGAACGGCCTCAAGTTGCTGACCCGGGCCAGCATCGCCCCACCCACCGCCGCCGTCAAACGCATCCGCGAGCTTTATGATGCGGAGGCGACGAATTACGTGCGCGTGCAGCATTTGCAACCGCCGGCGAAGAATGGCGAAGGCCACGTTTACCACGTTCGCAGAGTGTTGGAGACCGTGGATGTGCTCGGCATCAGCACCAAGCGGTTCAAGATCGTGCTGGATAGCGTGAACGGCGCCGGCTGCGTGCCCACCTTCACAATGCTCAGCAAACTCGGCTGTCAGGTCGTTCACATCAACGGCGAACCCACCGGTCAGTTCGCCCACGAACCGGAACCCACCGAAAACAATCTGACGCAACTTTGCGATGAGGTGAAGCGCCATCGCGCCGTTTGCGGCTTCGCACAAGACCCCGACGCGGATCGCTTAGCCATCGTTGACGAACACGGCACCTACATCGGTGAAGAATATTCCTTGGCGCTCTGTGCCAAATGGGCGCTCAGTAAACGCAAGGGCGTCGCCGTCACCAACCTGTCTACCAGCCGCATGATCGACGACATTGCCCACGAATGCGGCGCACGCGTAGTCCGCACGCCGACCGGCGAAGCGAACGTCATTGATGCCATGCTGCGAGAAAGTGCCACCATCGGCGGCGAAGGCAACGGCGGTGTGATCGACCCGCGCATCGTCCCCGGCCGCGACAGCCTTACCGGCATGGCCTATATTCTTCAGCTCATGGCCGCTACCGGCAAAACCATCAGCCAACTGGTCGCTGAGATCCCCCGATACGAAATCGTCAAGACCAAATTCGAATGCCGCCGAGACGACGCCGACCGCGCCGTGACGGCGCTTAAGGAAGCGTTTCAGAACGAAAAGATCGATGTGCAGGACGGCATCCGCATCGACTTCGAAGCAGAGCGGGCATGGGTCAACGCCCGCCCGAGCAATACTGAACCGATCATGCGAATCATCGCCGAGGCTCCCGATCGCCCCACCGCCGAGAAGCTCATTGCGAATGTAAAAGCGGTCGTCGATCGAGTGTTAACTTAATACCTCTCGCCCGCGACGAAACAATCCCGTATTATTCTCCGCCCCATGTTTGTTCGCTTGAGTAAAACGTTTCGCTTCGAGGCGGCACACCACCTGCCCACTTTCCCCGACGGCCACAAATGCCGCCGATTGCACGGGCATTCGTTTCGGTTTGATGTGATCGTGGAAGGCGACGTCGACCCGGCGAAGGGATACTTAATCGATTACGGCGATATCAAAAAAGCCGCCGAGCCGCTGGTGAAGAAGCTCGATCATTACAACCTCAACGACATCGAAGGCTTGACGAATCCCACCAGCGAAGTGCTGAGCCAATGGATCTTCGACCGCCTCAAGCCCACTCTACCGTTACTTGCTTCGATTGTGGTGCATGAAACCTGCACGAGCACATGCGAGTATCGGGGATAAGCGACTCCCTCACCCGGTACTCCGGGAGAGGGCCGGGGTGAGGGTTCTTGCGGACGGCTGAACTGCGTCGTTTTTGTCAATCGGCATCAATCGTCGGGTTTGAAGCAAAACACGATACTTGGTTCGCCACGAGAACCCCCTCCCCAACCCTCTCCCGGCGTACCGGGAGAGGGAGTTCATTCCTCAAAAATCCTCAACTGCTTCCGATCGCGCACGACCGACTCCGCCTCGCCGTCGGCAAACCGCGTGAGGAGCACATCGCCGGGTTTGACGTCGGCGGCGGCGCGGAGGATTTCTCCGGTTCTCTTGGTCGTGATCGAATACCCGCGGGACAGCGTCGATTGCGGCGAGATCGATCGAAGCTGTGCCCCGGCAGCGATGAGGCGTTGGTGAAGCGTTTCAAGCTTTACCCGCATTAAACGGCCGATCTGCAAATGCGATTGCCCCAGTTGTTGCCTGGCCATCGCCACACGATGCCTTGGATGGTGCTGCGCGAACTGCGCCGTGAGTTGATGCAGCGACTCGCGCGCCAGCGACGCCCGACGCGTCAGGGCCGAGACGAGCGAACGCTGGCGGTCGTCGACCCATTGCCGGCGCTCGTCGACCAAGTCGGCCGGGCGGCGGAAAAGTTCGTGCTTCGCGAGCGTTCGCAAACGTTGCCTGGCTTCTACGAGGTGTTGCAGCAACGCGCGGCGCAGGCGATTGGATAGTGCGTCAACGGCATCGCCGGCGGTGCGCCAGTTGGCGGTGGCCACTTGCGCGGCCTCGGTGGGTGTGTGGGCGTGGTAGTCGGCGACTAAGTCGGCGATCGATACGTCTACCTCGTGGCCGATGCCGGTGATGATGGGAATGTTGCACGCGGCGACGGCTCGGGCGACGGTTTCTTCGTTGAAGGCCCACAGGTCTTCCAGCGAACCACCCCCGCGGGCGAGGATGATGACGTCGGCGGCTTCGGCTCGGCTCAGGGCGGCAAGGGCGGCGCTGATTTGTCCGGCGGCGCCGTCGCCTTGAACCAACACCGGGAGGATTTTGACATGAACGAACGGAAACCGCTTGAGCACCTTAAGCATATCCTGAAGCGCCGCCGTCTCGCGACCGGTGACGAGCGCGACCGTTGTGGGGTAGGCGGGAATGGGTTGTTTGTTTTCGGAATCAAACAATCCTTCCTTGGCCAGCTTTTCCTGAAGCTGCTTGAAAGCCAGTTCCAGCGCGCCCTGGCCGAGCGGCGACATGGTGGTGATGTAAAGCTGGTATCGCCCGCGCTGGGCATACACGCGCACTGACCCGGTGGCGAGAATCTCCAGGCCGTCATTCGGCGTGAATTTCAATTTCGCGGCTTCACCCTTGAACATCACGCAATCGATGCAGGCGGTTGGGTCTTTGAGCGTGAAATAGAAATGCCCGCTGGCGCGATGGTGATTGAAGTTGCTCACCTCCCCGCGGACGGTGAGGTTGCCCGGCACGCCGGTGCGAAGGGCCGATTCAATCTTTCCCGTAAGTTGCGTTACAGTAATGGCTTGCGATTCATCGGCTTGGGCCCGCTTCTTCTGTCCGGCCTTGGCGAACTGCTCGCGAAAATCAAAGAAACTGCCCTGCGCCATGTTGGCGTAAGTATACGCCCGGCGAACGATCTTGCCGATAGCTGAAAGGGATTGCCGTTCGATTCCTACAATGAGAGAGCCATGCGAACCGCCCAGGAAACCCTCGACACGTATTACCAGGAAATGCGCGGGCGTGCCCTTGCGCTCGCCGCCGACTTCGATCGCATCCAGCGCTCCGCCGGCAGCGACAAGGTGATGACCGACCCGCGGCTGGCGAACTTAAAGAAGTGCTTCGAGGTGCTGCTGAGCGGCAAAGAGAATCGCGCGGCGCAGATGCAGATGATTCTGTCTGATCAGACGCCCGGGCCGAAATAATCGACGACGACAATTTCCATGCGCTATATCGACCCTCACATTCACTGTGTCAGCCGAACCACCGACGACTACATCTACATGAGCCGCGCCGGCGTCGTGGCGGTGAGCGAGCCGGCATTCTGGGCGGGGTATGACCGCTCGTGTGCGGCGAGCTTTGGCGATTACTTTCGGCACCTTGTTGACGTGGAGCCAAAACGGGCCGCCAAATACGGCATCGATCATTACTGCTGGCTGTGCATCAACGCGAAGGAAGCCGAGAACGTTGAGCTGGGACGAGAGGTGATCAAGCTCATTCCGCCGCTGCTGGATAAACCCACCGTGCTGGGCATCGGCGAGATCGGCCTGAACAAAAACACGCCTAACGAAATTACGATCTTCGAAGAACAGGTTGAGCTCGCCGCGAAATACAACCAGTTGATCCTCATCCACACGCCGCACCTGGATGATAAGCACAAGGGCACCAGCATCATTTGCGATATTCTCAAGAACGATTCGCGCATCAAGCCGGAGCGCGTGCTGATCGATCACTGTGAAGAACACACGATTCGCATGGCCCGCGATCACGGCTTCTGGGCGGGGCTGACGATCTACCCGGTCACCAAAGTAACGCCGGCCCGCGGATGCGACATTCTCGAAACCTTCGGCCCGGCGATGATCTGCGTCAACAGCGCCAGCGACTGGGGCGAATCCGGCCCGCACATGCTCACCGACACCGCCCGCGAGTTCCGCGCCAGAGGCCACAGCGAGGCCGCCGCGGTCGACGTGTTTTACAACAACCCCTGCCGCTTTTTCGGACAAAACCCAAAGTGGAAACACGCGCCAATCGATACATCCAGAATGGGCACTACAAGCCGGGTGCTTTAGCCCCGGATGGAATTTCCAATAACCGAAGTGACGTGAATCGAGCCGTGTTCATGGACGATGCGTCACACATGAGCCTGAAATCCGTCACCGTCGGCACCCCCCGAGAAGCATCCACGACCGGCCACGAACGCCGCCGAAGTTCGCGCAACGCCCAGACCCTTGAATCGTGCGTTCGCGCGGTCGACAGTTCGGAGGAGATCGACGTAAGCGACGTCAACCTATCCCGTCACGGCGTTGGATTCTGTTCGAAGTCTTCTCTGACCCTCGGCGACAGTTATATCGTAGAGATCGGTTTCGGTGATCAAAAACTCATCAGCGAAATCCGCATCGTCTCCTGCCGTAAACTCGATACGGGCGGCGTTGAAGTAGGCGCTGAGTTCTGCTGAAAATGGCGTTCGATGAAAGTGAATTGAGTGGGCCAGATCTTCTTGTGTTGTGGTGGGGCAGACATTCTTGTCTGCCACGGCATTCCATGCCGTCAGCCCGAATCGCTTGGAAAGCGATGACAGACAGGAATGTCTGCACCATTGTTACACCGTTGCGCGAATGGCACTTCATCCCTATACTGACCCCATGAGTGCTCACGGAGAAGTAGTAATTGTCGGGGCGGGAATCGCGGGGCTTTGCACCGCGCGGGTGCTGAATCTGGCCGGAATCTCAACGACGATTTTTGAATCCTCCGACGACGTCGGCGGGCGCGTGCGCACCGACAAGCTCGACGGCTTCCTGCTCGACCGCGGGTTTCAGGTCTATTTGACTGCGTATCCCGAAGGCAAGGCCATCATCGATCACGGCGCGTTGGGACTGAAATCGTTCTCCCACGGGGCGATGATTCGGGCTGAGGGTAAATTCACCACGCTGCATGATCCGTTTCGGCATCCGACGAAGTTTATCGAAGCGGCGCTTTCCTCCGCCGGATCGATGAGTGATAAGCTCAAGGTGGGTTCGCTTCGCCGTGAACTTAAGGCGCTCGACCTCAAAGCGATCTGGGATCGACCCGAGACGACGACGCTCGAAACGCTCAAAACCCGCGGGTTTTCGGATCGATTTATCGAACGATTCTTCCGCCCTTTTTACGGCGGGGTGTTCCTTGATCGATCGTTGCGCACCAGCAGCCGGATGTTTGAGTTCACGTTCCGCATGTTCGCCGACGGTGATGCAGCGGTGCCCGAAGCGGGAATGGGCGCGCTGGCCCGGCACATCCATGTCCGGTTACGCGCCAACGAAACTCGGCTGAACACGCTCGTTGAACGCGCCGATGACAACGGCGTAAACCTCCACGGCGGGCAGCGCATCATGGCTCGTGCGGTGGTGATCGCAACCGATCAATCGTCGGCCGCAAGGTTGCTCGATCAACCTTCCACCCGCCGTTGGAGCGGTACCACTTGCATCTACTTTGCCGCCGACAAAGCGCCGGTGGATAAGCCGATCCTGGTACTCAACGGCGACGGTCGCGGGCCGGTGAATCATTTGGCGGTGATGACAAACGTCACCAAGTCGTACGCGCCCGCCGGGCAGCACCTGATTTGCGCCAACATCGTCGGCCAGCCGACGCACAGCGGCGACGCGCTTCTGGCCGACGTCCGCGAGCAACTGACCGAATGGTTCGGCGGCGAGGTGAGCCGGTGGCGGCATCTCAAGTCGTATCACCTCCCGTATTCGCTTCCCGATCAATCGGCTCCGTCGCTCGCCGAACCGCGCCGGCCGGTGCGGGTGAAGAAGGGTCTTTATGTTTGCGGCGATCATGTCGATCAGGCGAGCATCAACGGCGCGATGGAATCGGGCAGAAGGGCTGCCGAAGCGGTGATGATGGATATGAAGTCGTGAGGATGTTTCTACCTCGATCCGCGGCTCACGCCGTGGCGTGAGCCGCGGATCGACGTGGGGTGAACGCCCGACCAAGCACGACAAAGCCCACCCCGATCGCGGCCCATGCCATCTGCTTTTCAATAAACGCGAGCCAATAAAACGGCAAGGCGGCGACAACGGTGGTCGAGAAGACGAGCCAATGCGCCCGCGTCGGCCGTTGTGCGCTGCGCGCCCCAACGATCCACACATACGCCGGCGCCAGCAGGCCGTAGAAGCTCATGAACAGCCGATAGCCGATCTCCCCGCCGGCGATACCGTTGTATTCGATTCGGTTGGCGTACATCCCTCCCACGAAACCTACGCCGGCGATAAGCATCGTGATGACTACAAGGCGTCGGCCTGGCATCGCCGTGGTATGCGCCGCGGCGGTGAACGCGCTTTGCACGATCAAGTGAATGAGCAGCATCAGCACGATCGCCTGATTCACGCGCTGGATGCCGATCAGATCGCTGTAGATCAAGGTAAAAAGAATCATCGAGAAAAATACCGCCCCAAACCCAAAGCCAAATGCCTTCTTCGCGGCGGCGGGATTGAGTTGCCGGCGGGCGAGGTGAAATGTGCGATCCACGTAAGGACACAGCGCAAAGCCGAGAACGCACACGGCGGCCAGCGCCGAAAGTTCGGCCATCGATCCGCCGGCGGTCATATCGGGCAGCACGATGCCGAGGTTCATCCGATAGCGTAGCACGCGGGCAAAGATGAACCACGACACCAGCGCCGCCGCAATCGCCAGCCACCGTTCGTTGCCGTCGCGCAATCGCATGAGTACGAGCAGGACGATCGTTGTTCCAAAAAACGCCGCCGCGACCAGATCGGGCCGGCCGAGCATTTTTTGGCTGATCCAGCCCAGAAAGAACGCGTGAAAGCACACCGTGACGAACGAGAACGCCGACATCGCCACCGAATGCGCCGCGGCGAAGCGTTCGCTCTCCGCCGTCGTGCGCAGCACCCACCCCATCGCCGCCGCGCCGATGACATTGGGCAGCGCAAAGGCGAAGAAGCTCCAAAAGCCATAATCCCGAATCAAGAGCACCGGCAGGAACATGCCGATGCACCAGGTCCAACTGATGCCGAGGTAGATGGCCCAGGGTGGCCAGTCGATGCGTTGACGATTGACGATTGACGATTGATGGCGGGGAGCGGGCGAATTGGCGACGGCGTCGTTCATCGGAATTTTAATTGACGATCGGCAGTCGCCAATCGGCAAACGCAATCACGCCTTTCGCGCGGCCTTGGCTTTCTGGTGCTTCTTCGGGGTGACGTGAAACGTGGCTTCGCAGCGGCCGACGCGCTTATCTTTTTCGCCCACGCGCGACGCCTGCTGCAGGATTTCCATGTCCAGCGTAAGGTTGAACTCACCCCCGGCGGCGAGGAGTTGTTTGAGGTTTTCCTTCGGTGTCATGTGATACACCGCCGGGCCGAAGCACGGGCGGAGGAATGTGTAGTTCAAGTTTTTGCAGACGACCATGTAATCGGCCCCGCATTGCCCGAACACATAGCTGCCCCCGGCAATTTCGCTATTGGCCAGCAACGCCCCGCCGGCCATGGCGCGATACCAGTTGCGGTTAAACCGGCGGAACGGGAGATAGGCGGCGAACTTTTCCTGCGAAAGCTGTTTAAGTTTCAGCCCGCTGAAAAACGCCAGCGGCAGCCAGATGAGCGAGCAGATGCTGTTCCAGAAATTGTCGCGCATCGAAAGCCGCGAAATGAACGCTTCGGCACGGTCGAAGAATCGCTGAATCCAAGTTTCCGGTGGCGGCGCCGGACGGCGGGCGGACGGCGGCCTCGGCGACGATTGCTTGCTGTGATCGTCGGAAGCGGGAGTGATATCGACTTGGTGCAACACGCTCATCGTTTCGCCAGCAGATTGTAGCCGCAACTTGTCGGCGGTTCATCCAACTCCCAGAAATTCTCACCTGACCGCCACAGATTGGAATTTCGCCACGCCCGCGACTCAAGTCAATCCGGGCAGGCCCGATGCTGCTTCAATTCTTGCATAAAACCGGCCACCATTACGGTCGATGCGAACCGTCTGCCCGAACGCCGAGCTCATCGGTCCGGCAGCGATCACTTGATCCACCGGGCCGGCCGAAGTGATTCTTCCGGCGGTCATCAGGATCGCCCAGTTGGTGCAAGAAGGAATTTCTTCAACATGGTGGGAAATCATGAGTATCGTGGCACGATTATGCCCGTCGGCCATCACCGAATCGAGGCCGCGCAGCAGCAGTTCCCGGCCGAGCAGGTCGAGGCCGGCGGTGGCTTCGTCGAGAATGAGCAACGCCGGCAGGACCAGCAACGATCGCGCAATGAGTACGCGCATCCGCTCGCCGGTGCTGAGCGAGCCGAATCGTGCCGTGGCAAGGCTTTCGACGCCCAACTGTCGCATCAGTTGCATTGCGCGGCGGCGATGAGCTTCGGTCGGTTGATCGAACAGCAGGATCGTTCCAAAAGCGCCGGTGAGCACCACATCGCCGGCGGATTGGGCTGGATCATGCTCGACGCTGCTATTGGCTTGAACGAGCTTAACGCGCTTTCGCAGGGCGTGCAGGTCGGTGTCGCCGAAGGCCTCGCCCAGAACGATCACTTTCCCCGCCGTCGGCCAGACGAAGCCGGCCAACACGCGCGCCAAGGTAGATTTGCCGCAGCCGTTGGGGCCGAGCAATGCACAACACACCCCTTTTGGCAGCCGCAATTGCGTATCGCGAACGATCCATCGCCCGCCCGCCAGCACGCCGACGTTTTGCAACTCCACGGCGAGTTGTGAATGAGCGGGTTGTGAATCTGATTGCGTAGGATTACTTTCCACAGAAACACACTTTACGGAGAGATTCGATGGTCGCCACTCCAGTTCAACGCCGATTTGTTCCGGCCAACCTTTCGTTCGCCGATTTCTCGCAGCTTCAACCCCTTTTCCAGGAGTTGATGGATCGCAAGATCAATTCCAGCACGGACCTTGAAGCGTGGCTGCTGGATTACTCTGAGTTGTACTCCGTCATCGACGACTACGGCCAGCGACGGTACATCGATAAATCGTGCCATACCGATGATGCCGAGATCGAGAAGCGGTTCATGCATTATGTGGAAGAGATCGAGCCGCAAATGAAGCCGCTGCATTTCGCGATGCAGAAGAAGTTCGTGCAGTCGCCGCACCGCCCGGGGCTGACCGATGCGAAATACGCGGTGCTTACGAAGCACTGGCAGGCTGATGTGGAGTTGTTCCGCGATCAGAATGTGCCGCTGGAAACTGAGCAGAACAAGCTTATCGCCGATTATGACAAAATCAGCGGCGCGATGATGGTTCCTTTCCGGGGGAAGGACTACACGCCGTCGCAGATGAACCGGTTTCAGGAAGAATTGGATCGTGGCACGCGTAAAGAGGCGTGGGAGGCGACGGTGACGCGACGATTGCAGGATGTCGACAAGCTGGAAGACCAGTTCGATCAACTGCTGGGCCTGCGTTGGAAGGTCGCGACGAACGCCGGGCAAACTGATCCCCGTGCGTTCTATTTCAAGCAGTTTAAGCGTTTCGATTACACGCCGGACGACTGCCTGCGCTTTGCCGACGCGGTGGCGGAAACTTTTGTTCCCTTGATGCGCAAACTTGACGCCAAGCGAGCGGCCGATTTGAAGCTTGGCGAACCGCTTCGGCCGTGGGATCTGGCGGTCGACTCGACCGGCAAGCCGCCGCTTCGCCCGTTTGAAGAAAACGACATTGAGTCATTCGTCGAAAAAACGCAGCAGATCTTCAAACGTGTCTCGCCTGCGCTGGCGGATGATTTTCAGGTGCTTCGCAGCGGTAAGCTGCTGGATCTGGGCAGCCGCAAGGGCAAAGCACCCGGCGGATACCAGTCGCTGCTGGCCGAGCGCCGCGAGCCGTTCATTTTCATGAATGCTGTCGGCGCGCAGGGAGACGTTCGCGTGCTGCTGCACGAAGGCGGTCACGCGTTTCACTCACTGGCGGCGCGGCACGAACCGCTTATTTTCCTGATGCACGCGCCGATGGAGTTCTGCGAAGTCGCCAGCATGGCGATGGAGCTGCTGGGCATTCCACACTACGACGTGTTCTATCCCAGTGATGCCGACGCCCGGCGGGCGCGCAAAGAGCACCTCTCCAAGATCGTCACCACGATGCCCTGGGTGGCGACGATCGATTCATTTCAGCAATGGATCTATACCAACCCCGACCATTCGCGCGAAAGCCGAACGGAAACCTGGCTGGAGCTGGATAAGCGATTCGGTCACGCGGTCGATTGGACAGGCTGGGAGCACTGGAACCGCCGGCGCTGGCAGGCCCAACTGCATTTATATCATGTGCCGTTTTATTACATCGAATACGGCATCGCCCAACTGGGCGCGCTGCAGGTTTGGATGAAAGCCAAGACCGATCCACAGCAGGCTTTGGCGGGTTATCGCGCCGGATTGCGCCTGGGCGGAACGCGCGGCCTCCCGCAGCTATTCAACGCCGCCGGGATTCACTTTGACTTCAGCAAGAAAACGATGAAGCCGTTGGCGGACGCGCTGGAAGAAGAATTAGTCGAGAGCTGATAATTGGGAAGACCTGAGAATTGATAGCGGAAAGATTAGAGCCGCGAGCGGAGTGCCGTGAGCGACGGTGCTCTCTTCCCCTCTGGCTCTCCGCTATCGGCTAATGGCTATCGGCTGTTCCCAGTAAAAAAAGAACGGGTGGGACGGCTGCACAACGTCCCACCCGGTTCACAGAGAGAAACGACTATTTCGCGTCGCGCGCAATCAGGCGCGGCGGCGGCGCAACAGAATCGGAGTCAACCCGGCGAGCAAAGCGCCGGTGGCAGGTTCGGGAATTTGACGGAACTGGAGGCGGTCCACCGCATCCGACCAGCCGAAGTTGAAGATCACTTTGTTAAAGCTGGCCACACCGAAGCGGCTGGCAAGAATGGGCTTGATCTGGTTGGCCGAGTGGTCGGCAAATTTTACGGTCGAATCGAACAACGGGTCGCCGGCAGTCACAAATTGCTTGAAGTTAACCTGGCCCACCTGGGTGTTGCCGTTGAAGAATCGCACGAAGGCACTGTTGGCCGGGTAGGTCGAAGGCGCTTCCTGGTCAATCAGGTTGAAGCCCAGTTCAGTAATCGCCGTGCGAAAAAGAAAGGTCATCTCACCCGACGGGCGGCCACCTTCATCGTCGGGGCTGTCGATCAGGCCGTTATTGTTGGCGTCGATGTCGTTTTCGGGAATGATCAGGATCTTGCCGAGATCGTTCTTCCCCTTCAAGTTTCCAGCCGACCATTTCCGGCCGCTGTTGCTGAACTTATTCCACCCTTCCAGATCAAAATCGGCGGTATTGGTTTTCCGGGTGTCAAAGATGATCGCCTTGTCAGGGTGACCGGGCGTGAAGTTCTCAGCCGAGACGGTCACGCCGTACTGGGCCAGGAACTTGGTGGTAATCGTCTCACCGTGTGTGCCTTCGCGGAAGTCCAAGTCTGTCGCGACGGCGGCGGAGCTAGAAGTAGGAAATATTAAAGCAATGCCGGCGGCAACCGATCCCGCCAACGCCAAAACCGAGGAATAGCGCATTTTCTTGTTTCTCCCACGCCGGGAAAACCTCTCACGGCGGTGTGAGCAAAACACCGCCGTGGTCCCAGAGCGTCCGGAGTATACACGGAGCAAACGACACAAGTAAATGCAAAAATTGCCCGAAAAAGATTTTCCTTCGAAAATCCTTCGTGGCTCGCCAGCACCAACCGTTGCCGGTGCGCTATTCAGTTTTTCCAGCCGCATTCGCCTGACTTGACCTGCTTATCAGATACGGTTCCGCTTTTTGATCGTTGCTTCAAAAGACCGAGGCAACGCAAAAACCCCACAAACGCGCACCAATATAACAGGCTACGTCAATCTTCAGGTTTTGCTCCGCCTAGGCAGAGCCAACTCCTGTAATGAAATGGACTTACAACACACACCGGACACAACACTTTGCGTTGAACGGTTTCGGCTTCCAAGCCCCGGGTGATTCCGGGGGAGCTTGGACCGATGACTGACATGGACACGTTACCGCGCGCAAAATGGTCCGAAGGCTTAATTGTGCCAACGCGTCCCTGATTTGTCAATCATTAGTTTCGATTCCCAGCTCTTTTACTTTCTTGTTCAACGTGTTGCGGTTGATGCCTAGAAAGTCGGCAGCTTTCGTTTTGACGCCGTTACAGCGGGCCAAGGCGCGCTCGATTAACGCGGCCTCCATCTGATCAATCACCAACTGGTAAATGTGCCCTTCGCGCAGCTCGTAGTCGGCGATCGATTGATCGGCCAGACGCTTCACAAGGCTCTCCATTGATTCGGTCGATTGATTCTGCCGCCGTTGCTGTGCGAACATGCGGATCGTGAGCGGCAGGAGATCTTCATTAAATTCTTCGCCGGTGCTGAGCACCACGGCGCGCTCGATCGCATTCTCCAGTTCGCGCACGTTTCCGGGCCACGGGTAACGCATAAGGATGCCCAGCATGTCGCGGGTGATCTTGTGCAGGCTCCTGCTGTTGACCGCGTTGAACTTATCCAGAAAGTGATCAATCAACCGCGGCACGTCTTCGCGACGATTGCGCAACGGCGGCAGATAGATCGGCACGACGTTCAACCGATAAAACAAATCTTCGCGAAACGTGCCCTTGGCCACCTCTTCCTGCAAATCAACGTTCGTGGCGGCGACCACGCGCACGTCAATCTTCACCACGCCTGTGTCGCCCACCCTCTCAAACTCCCGTTCCTGCAGCACCCGCAGCAGTTTCACCTGCAATTGCGGCTCCATCGTGCCGACCTCATCAAGAAAGATTGATCCGCCGTCGGCTGCTTCGAAGCGGCCCATCTTGTCGCGAATGGCGCCGGTGAAGCTGCCCTTCACATGGCCGAAGAGTTCGCTTTCAAGCAGTGTTCCGGCCAGCGCGCCGCAGTTCACGCGAATAAACGGCTTGTCCTTCCGTGGCGAGTTGTAGTGAATCGCCTTGGCGATCACCTCTTTGCCCGTGCCGGTTTCACCCAGCAGCAGCACCGTCGCCCGGCTGTTGGCAATCTGTCCGACGGTGGCGAAAACTTCCTGCATCGCCGGGGCATCGCCAATGATGTTCTCAAACTTGAAGCGATCGCGAATCTGCGAGCGAAGCTGCGCGTTTTCTTCCAGCAACTTATTCTTCTCGCGCATCACCATCCGGTTAATCTGAATCGCCAGCGCCAGAAACGCCGCCACGATTTCCAGAAACGACACGTCGGCCTGCAACTGTGCATCCGACTGAAACGGCTTATCGACCGCCAGCGCGCCCGCCACCCGGTTATCGATGCGAATCGGCACGCAAACAAAGCTGATCTGCTGATCGACCGGTTCATTGGCCAACCGGCCGGTGCGATTGAGAAAGTCAGGCTCCTTCCGCACGTCGGCCACCACCCGCGATCGGCCGGTTGCCACCACGCCTCCGGTCACCCCTTCCCCTACGGCAAAACGATTCTTTTGGATATCGTCCGGCGTGAGGCCGATCGCCGCTTCTGTGCGCAGGCGACCGGTCGATTCGTCGAGTAAGACCAGGGTGCCACGGCGCATATTCCTTTGATCTGAAATGATTTGCATCACGCGGGGAAATACCTGGGACAATTCCAGCGTCGCCGACAGAATGTGCCCGATCGCCATTAAACTAGACAAACCGGCCCCATCTCCTGCTTCAGTTTCGCGCATCGTCGCTGGATCCATGCCTACAGAATATGCGTCTGCTTGCACATTGTGCAAATGTATTCTGACTTGATGATAATTCGTGACCTTTTCTGCATCGGCGCGGTCTCTTCGGTAGTCTTTGCCGCATGATGAACTACATCTGGGCGGGGCTGATCGTCGCGGCCTTGGGGTTTGCGCTTTGGTTCGACGGCACAGAGATCGCCACAGGCCGTTACGCCAACGGCAATCCACTGCCGGCGACGATCGAAATCCCCGCAACCGCGGCAACCAGCGATCCTCGCACGCTCGTGCAGGTCTCTTTTGACGCCGACACCTTCGCCGGGCACTTCCACCGCTCTCCGCTTTCCAAATCTGAACGCGACAGCCTGACCGTCGCCGGCGAGCTGACGCGCGGTTCGACCGGCTACGAACTGCGCCTGACAAGCGACAACCTCCCCGTCCCGCTCAATGAGATTCGCGCTTTTCATGACGATACCAACAAATCCCTGCGCGCCACCCTGCGCGGCCTCCCCGCCGACCTCCAGCCCGGCGGCAAGGCGACGCGATGGACGGTCCAACTTGAACTGCCCTCGGTTCGATTCGTCAAACTCAAAGCCATCACCAAAGCCGCGTTCGATTTCGCCAACACCGCCGTCACGCTGGCGATCGGGTTGATCGGTGTACTGGCGCTGTGGCTCGGCATGATGAAGATCGCCGAAGCGTCGGGGTTGATCGCCGCCTTCGTGTCGATCGTTCAACCGTTTCTTCGATTGCTCTTCCCCACCATTCCCAAAGACCACCCCGCCCTGGGCATGATTGCCCTCAACCTCGCCGCCAACATGCTCGGCCTGGGCAACGCCGCCACGCCGATGGGCCTCAAGGCGATGGAAGAACTACAAAAGTTGAACAAAACCGACGACACCGCCACCGATCCGATGGTGATGCTCCTGGCCCTCAACACCGCCGGCGTGCAACTGCTGCCGTCGGCTACGCTGGTGGCGATCATGGGACTATCCTCGGTGCGATTGTTCCTACCGATCCTTCTCGTGACGGGCTTGTGCGCCGTCATCGCTTTTTTCGCAACACGAATCCTCGGCGCGCTCCCGGTCTTTCGCCGAACGAACCCCGATCTCTCCCAGGTCCCGACAACGGGTGGATAACCTTACCTAGCCAACACAGATCTCCCTTCCTATCCGCGTCCATCAGCGTTCATCTGCGGCTATGAGAAGGAACGAAGTACGATGCAGCACTACCGAGAAATAATCGACGCCGTCAGCCTGATGATCCTCCCGCTCATTCTCGTGGGCCTGCCGGTGTACGGCCTGATCCGCCGGGTGCCGGTTTATGAAGCGTTTGTCGATGGCGCCAAAGAAGGCTTCACGGTCGCCGTTCGGATTATTCCTTATCTGGTGGCGATCCTGTTCGCCATCGCCATGTTTCGAGCCAGCGGCGCGATGGATATGCTCATCGAGCTGCTCCGCACGCCGATGGCCGCCATCGGCATTCCGCCGGAAATTCTGCCGATGGCGATCGTGCGCCCGCTATCGGGTAGCGGCTCAACCGGCGTGCTGCTCGACCTGCAAAAACAGTTCGGCAGCAACTCGCTCATCACCCAAATCGCCGGCACGATCTACGGCAGCAGCGAGACGACGTTTTATGTGATCGCCGTTTACTTCGGATCGGTCGGAATCAAGAAGACCCGCCACGCCCTTCCCGCGGGGCTGATCGCCGATGTCGCCGGCGTGTTTTTGGCGACGTACATCGTCAAGTGGTTGCTGTGGTAGGCGGGGAGCGGATAGCGGATTGCTGTCAGAGCAGCGAGCTGAGAGCATCAATCACGAACTATCTTTGCTATCAGCTATCAGCTATCTGCTATCTGCTATCTGCTATCTGCTATCTGCTATCTGCTTATTGGTGACAGAAGTCAGACAGCGCCACTTCTGTCAC
>CAZXLA010000004.1:0-59635 GCA_964641895.1 uncultured Tepidisphaeraceae bacterium | reverse complement strand
AAGCGCAAGTTAAGATTGCATTAAGATTCCGCGAGCCGAATGCCGGACAGGAGTGCCTGAGAGCCAAGATCGTGGCACCCTTGATTGTGATTCTTCGTCACCCCGTCGCGCCGACTTTGCAATCGGTGCCGACGCGCGAGGACATTGCGTACGATCAGTATTCCAGTTCCACCACCGCCGGCAGTTTTATAATGGTCAGCCGGTTGCCCGACACCTCGGCCGCCTGCCCGTCGATTTTGGCCGAACGGATCTTCTTTGAAAGGGGCGACCGCAGTTCGATGCCGCCTTTGGGTCTGGCTTCTCCATCGATGCGAACGAGCAGTCGATCTGCGCCGTTGGGGCGCACGCTGACCGAGATGACGCCGTATTCGCTGCGCAGGCCGCTGAAGGCGACGCCGGTCGGATCGGCAAGCCATGCATCGGGAAGGCCGGCGAGAAGGATTAGTTTTTCCTGGTGCTGATCTTCGTAGACAAACATCGACCGCATGGCATTGAGGAAATCGCTGCCGCACCAGGTGTGCGGCATGTCGCCGATCATACGCGGGGTGGCGGGCTCGCGCCATACCACCTCCGCCCAGTGCCGCCAGCCTTGCGGCCGCTGGTGGGCAAAGAAGTAATTCATGGCGGCCCAGGCGCGATCTTTGTGGCCGAGGCGCACGTAGCTGCCGACGTGACGCAGTTCGTAAGGCGTGTAGGCGTCCCACTTCGCCGGCTGCGTGTCGCGGCGATTGACGAACTCGCTCCAGGCGCGGTCGAAAGTGGCATCCACCCACTCGCGGGGAAAATTCGAGGCTTCATCGACCGGCCAGAGCAGGATCGTCGATGAGGTTGAATCAAAATCGCCAAGCTCCACACAGCCGGGCAGGTAGTCGATGCCGTGCGCCTGGTGCGCAAGGCGAATGCTGTCGATGAGGCTCTGGCGAAATTCATTCGTGAGCGCCCGCCATTCAATCGCAAGCGCCGGTTCGCCGGCCACATCGGCCAGATACGCCGCATCGCTCAGCCCGCGGAGGATGAAGAACGTATCCCAGAAACTGTGCATGGGCTTGGCGGCATAACCCTCGTGGCTGATCGATTCGGGCACCAGCCCGCGGAACGCCAGTGCCGGCACCGGCGGCTTGCCCGGTTCCTGCCGCGGCTTTCCGGCGGCGGAGAATTCATCGGTCAATCGCTCGGCGCGGATGCTTTGGATGTACTCCATCGCCTTCTTCACCCGTGGAAAATGCCGGCGCACTAGTTCGCTGTCGTGCGTATATCGATACGTGTTGGCAATCAGCCAGATCAACTGCCCGTGCGAATCGTGCTCCGGCACCGGATCAGGCCCGCGGCGGTCGACCACGCACGGCACTTTGCCGCTCTCGAATTGATACGGCGCGATCCAGTCGATGAAATTGCGCACGAGCTCATCATGCCCCAGTTCGAGCATGGCCGCCGACGTCATTGAGCCGTCGCGCATCCACGATCGATCGTACGTGCGAGAACCGGGCTGAAAACCCTTGCCGTCGTGGTTGATAAGAATGTATGCCTGTGTGGCGCGGATGGTGTCATGAAATTGCTTGGCCGCCGCCGGGAGCGTGAACTTCACGCGGTTGACCTGCGCTGCCCAATCTCCGGCGACCTTGTCGGCCAACTCGGTGAACTGCGCGGCGTTCGTCGGCAGGTTCGCGGGCACATCAACGCCGTGAAACGGCACGGCCACCCAAACCGTTGCCGCCTTCCCGGGGGCAAGTTCGTAATCCCAAGCCAGTAATGCCGAAGCCGACTTCTGCGGGTCGTCCACCGCCGCCGCGCCCGTGGGCCAGTTTCCGGCGGCGAGATGCTCGACCGGGTCGCCGCCGTCGTACGCCGTCGCCAGCGCGGTACAGCCGGCACTGGGGATGATGCGTTTTGGGTCTTTGCTTTCGTTGACCAGCAAGCCGTCTTTCTCAACGCGAATCGATCGAATCGCCGTCCACCCGCCGGTGATATTCAGATCCTGCCACGGCGGAAGCACCTGCATCGGGCGCACGGCGACGACCAACTTGCCTTTGATCGGCGCGTCACTCGTGTTCCGCAGCGTGTACGCGGCGTGCAGGTTGGATGCACCGGCCTCACCCGCGGCGAAGGCGGTGATGCGCAATTCTGCGCCTTTGTGCATGCGGACGACCGTTGGCATCGGCGCCCATCCGTCGCGCAGCGATTGCTCGTGCGAACCATCCGCCCACGTGAGCAATTTCCCACCCTGGACGATGAACGGCTCGAGCGAAAAGCCCCGCGCCGCCACTTCGATCTGCCCTTCTTCGTTGATCAGCGCTTCGCGGTCGTCGCCGGGCTGACCCATCACCGTCCAGAACGATTGCTCGTTAAGTAGATTGCGCGGATAAAGCCCGCGCGATGCCCGAGCCGCGCGAAGCTTCCAGAACGCGTTGACCGATGCGCCGGCAGCGGCGTCGAGAATCTGAACGCGGCTCACGCCCGGCGCAGCGCCGCCGCTTTGCCTTTCAAATGCCACGCGCAGCCATCGCGTTTGAACGTCGGGCAGGATGATTTCGCTGGGCAGCGCTGTCGCACCTTTAACCCGGCGCAGCGTCATCCAGGTGTTCCCGTCGTCCGAACCATCAATGGTGAAGTTGGCCGAAACGTGGTCGGCCGGTTGATGCACGAGGATGCCGCCGACGTCGCGCGGCTGCGCGAAATCGATCGTCAGCATCGGCGCCGCATCGTCATCTGCGGCGACCCAAGTCGGGCCGTTCTCGCCTAACATTTTCACCATTTCCGTTGCGGATGTGGTCGCCGACGAGGCCGTCACCTGCGGCTTTCCCGTGTAAGGCTGCGGCGGCGGAAGCGGCGTAAAATTGAAATCTTCGAGCCATACCGTGCCCTTCCCACCCTCGGCGGCGGCGATGATCACTTCGAGCCGGCCGAGTTTCGCGATTGGCTTGCCTCCGCTGGGCCCCCAGGCAAAGTGAAAATGCCGCCGCTGATTCGCCAGCCGCATGGGTTCGGTCGGCCACTCGAACGCACGGCGGTTGATCCACCATACGTTGAGTTTGCTCTCGTCCACCAGCTTCAATTCAAGATTGTTCGCCGGCCCCTGCCCGCGCACATGGAAGGTGAGATCGTAGTTTTCCGGCAGATCAATCGGCCCGTCGAGAAACGCTCCGCCGAAACCCGCGCCCGACGTAAAATCGAAGTCAATCCGCAGCGCCGGCTTGCCGCCGCTCGACGTTTCACGCGTCACGTTGATCTTCACGCCGTCGGATGCGATGGGTTGCCACGACCGATCATCACCCAGCAGCGACTGCGGCTGGGCCGACGCGGTTGAGGTAAGCAGCGTCATCATCGTCACGATGCCGATCGCCAAAACTAAGCGCGCGGTAGAAAGTTGCATGGATGAACGCTCCTATGGTTGGACGGTGGCACAGACATTCCTGTGTGTGTTTCCGATTCAATTGCCCTACCCGCCGACACAGACAGGAATGTCTGTGCCACCCACCAGCACTTCATCCTCTTCGGCGAAAAACAGGCGCGCCGTTTCATACAGCGGTTTGCTGCTGAACAATCGCGGCGGCGCATCGATTCGCGACATGCGCGGTAAGTCGGCTGACAACAGCGTCTTTCCAAACTGCGATGCCAGCACTGTGAAATCGTCAAGGTTCACGGCGCCGTCGAAGTTGAAATCGCCCCGCGGAAAGCCGCCGGGGGTTTGGCCGAAATTGGCGGCGACGAGCGTGAAATCGTCCAGATTCACCGCCCCGCTGCGATCGGCGTCACCGGCCAGCACGCCCACGCGCAGCGTGTAGCTTCCGCCAGAAGACGTGGCGGTGTGGCGAAGGTCGGTAATGTTGACGACGAGCGTTTGCGCGTCAGTCACGCCGGCCAGGTTAATGGTGAGCGTGGTACCGCTGGTCGTGCTGCTGGTGACGGTTCCGCTGGTCACCGTCGCCGCGAACGACGGCCCTTTTACCACGTTCGCGCCAAACGTCAGGACAAGCTGCGTCGGCCCGCCGGTGCGTTCATCCACCAGCAGTTCTTCGGTTTGTGGAATCGACAAATCGTAGTTGCCCAGCGTTGCGTTGTTTTTTCGCGTGACGGCCAATTGCAGCGACGGCTTGAGCGCCGGAAACGCCCGCGCCGCCGATTGGCGGGCCACCGGATGCTGGTTGAAAATATTCCACACGAAGTTCGACCGCGAATTCTCCGCCGCCACCAGCATCATGCCGACATCAATACCTAGCACGATCGAGCTCGTCCAGCCGTTGTGCGGATTGAATGCGTCGACGAAGCCATATTTCCTGTAGACGTTGGCGCCGTAGGTCTGGCGCATGTTCTGCAGCGCATCGACCGCCTGCCGCGGGATGAACGCCAGGCTGCCTCCGGGCGCGGTGGGAACGAGCGTCCCATTGATATTCGACGTCGGCGGTGGGCCGCCAAACACGGTGTAGCCCGTCTGCCCGTCGGCGGCGGTAAAGCCCCAGTTGTTCAGGCCGTATTGAGGGTAGGTTCCGCTGAGGTTGACCGCCATCTGCCGCTGCGCCAGCGCGGCCGTCGCGGCGTTATTGTGATAGTTCAAACCAGCCGTGTCGGATAAGCCGCGCAAGTCATACCACGCCAGCGGATACTGCGTGGTGAACAGCGCGCCGGTTTGCGCGGTTATGAAATTAAAACCATTGTAGTTAATGACAGGCGAGCGCGCCCATGAATTCCACGAGCTTGCGGCCGTCGGGTGGGTTGAGGAGCCTAGCCCCAGCAGATAAATCAACACCGCTTCGCTGAAATCGCCGTAGCCGAACGCGAAGCCCGATTCCGGCGTCCAATGCCCGTAGAACTGGCCGTTGGGCTTCTGCATCCACGGCCAATCGACCCGATTAAACACGTTCATCGCCACGGCTTCCAGCGGCGTGCCGGACCAATACTGCGCCACGTTGATCACGCCGGCCATCAGCAGCGCCGTATCCATCGGCGACAGCTCGCTCGTGCCGATGCGCGCGCCGGTCGTCGGGTTGATAAAGTGATAGAAAAACCCATTCACCTGCGCGGCGGTGGTGTTGAGGAAGTTGACGGTGTTGAGCGCGCGTTGATACGCATCGGCGTGGCTCAAAAAGCCGCGTTGATCGCCAATGGTGAGGGCCGTCAGCGCGAAACCGGTCGAAGCGATCGAGCTCGCCGCCGACGCCCCGCCGCCGCCGGCATTCGAGCCGTCGGGGGCCTGGCCGGTGGTGGCGTTGCTTTCGGTGTAGAAGAAGTTGACCGAACGCATGGAGAGGTCGTGAAGAAACGCTTCGTCCGTCGCCGAGTAAATTCCCGCGCCCGGGGGGAGGTTTTTGCCGACGGCGACGCCCGTAAAGCCGGCGGTGGCCAGCGACGCGCCGTCACCCGACGTAACCGCCGCGCCCGCCAGCGCCGTCGTCGGCAACGACACCCCGACGGCGGTGCCGATGGGCGTGAAGATGATGCCGTCGGTCGAGTATGAACCCGAAACATTATTGCCCGTGCGAATCAGCCGCAGCGAAACCGGGGCTGTAATCGCCGTGCTGCTGGTTTGCTGCGTGCTCGCCGCGCCGGCGGTGGATCGGAAGATAAATACAACGCCATTTTGCGGCGTGATGAAGATGCCAACGAAAGGTGCATCACTGTTCATGTTCGCGCGAATCATGACGCCGGCCTTCGCATCCACATCGACCGCGTTCAAGGCGTTGATGTAAGCCACGGCGTTGCCGTCGCCGGTCATGGTTCGGCTGAGGAAGTTGAACGAGTCAGCCGTTCCTCCGATAGCCGTCCCACCGCCGGCCAGGGTGTGGGTGTTGCTGGGCGGATCGAACGTAGCCGAGCCGACCACGCCGGTTGCGCCCACGTCGCTGTCGGTCCAGCCCGTTTGCACGATGCTGAGCGCGGAAACCGCCGCCGAAGCGAGCGACGCGGCGCTGCCTGACGTGACCGCCATCCCCGCCAGCGCCAGGGCGCTGGGCATGATGATGTTTTGCGTCGTGCCGATCTGTGTAAAAGTGGTGCCGTTGGTCGAGTAGTAGGCGGCGAAACTGTTCCCCTGCTGCGATAGACGAAGCCACACCGGGCCGGTGATGCCGCCGACGGTGGTTGACGACGCCGCCGCGCCGGCGGTGGTGCGCCGGTCGAAACTTACTCCGCCCGAAGTAACGCCAACCGAAGCAAACACCGCGCCGCCGGTGAGGCTGCTGCGGATCATCAGCGCCGCCTTACCGGTCGCGCCAAGATTCGCGCCGTCCACCAGCGCCGTGAGCACCCCGCCGCCGGTGAAGTTGCGGCTGGCGAAGTTAAACTGATCGGCCGCAGCGCCGATGCCCGTCCCGCCGCCGTTGATGGCGTAACTTCGAGTGGTGGAATCGAACGTGGCAAAGCCGGGCAGCGCCGGCGCGCCGACGTCGTTGGCGTTCACACCGTCGGGCAGGAGAAAGCTTACGCTGGTAAACGCCGCGGTTGTGGCGGCGGCGGCATTGCGGGATGTGACCGCCAAACCCTGGCGGGGGCTGGTTCCCAGCGCAATAGTTTGTTGCGCGCCGACGGCACTCCACACTATGCCGTCATTGGAAAAGAACGCTGAAACTTTGTTCCCCGATTTGACCAGCCGCACCCAACGCGGCGCGGCCACCCCGCCCAACGCCGACGGGACGGCGGTGGCGCCATCGGTGGCGCGGGTCATAAAAATCAACCCGCTCGAAGGCGTAACGAAAACGCCGGCAAACGCCGCATCGGCCGCGGCGCCGGCGCGCAGCATGATGCCGGCTTTCGCGCCGAAATTGGTGTTGACCAGCGAGGTGACCCGCGCGGTGAACGTGCCGTCGCCGGCGAGCGCCGCATGAACAAAATGAAACTCATCGGCGGTCCCGGCGATGTCTGTGCCGCCGGCGCTGACCGTATACGTTCCGTTGTTGTACAACGACGAGCCCGCAATGGCGGGCGCGCCGATGTCGTCGTCACTTGAAAAACTGCCGCTGGCCGAACCCTGCAATTGTGGTTCTAAGTGCTGCGTCGCTCCCCCTCCTGGTACGCCGGGAGGGGGCTGGGGGGAGGGCGAACTAACCACGGCGCTCATCTCACTCGACCCTCCTCCAAACCCGCTCGCTGGGTAAATGGAGGGGGAGAACGCCAGCGGCACCGACAGTAATTGTCGGCGTTCGAGCGATTCGACGGTTGCCAGTCGGCGTGGAATATTTACACCAGTTAAATCCATCATTGACTTCTAAGTTAACGGCCCCTCATCAATACGCCCAGCGTAGGTGGCGCGGTTCGATTCGGCAGGCGTAATCACCCGGAATAATCGACGGTCGTGACACCCTGCACCGCACGTTTGAACGGCCCCGGGGTGCCACAATATGGCTTTTGCGCCATGTCGTGAGAACGAGGGCGCATTGCGGAGTGTGGATTGCGGATTGAAAAGGGTCGATCAATCCGAAATCCGCATTCCAAAATCCGCATTCGACGCCGCATCGCGCCCCGTAGACACAGGAGCGCCCGAATCACGCCGGCCGTCTGGCACAGCCGGGTGATTCGGGCGCGTTCCCATTAACCAGCGATCGCGTGAAAACAACTCTACGCGTTCGTGTCATTTACTTACGACGACGGGCTAACAAGCCCATTGCGGCCAACGAAGCCAAACCAAGGCTTGCCGGTTCCGGCACGACAGCATTGATGTTGGCAAAGTTGACGTTAACGAAGTCGTTGGCATTGTTGTTCGAACCGCCTTGGGCGTATACGGACACTTCGTAGTTCACCGGGCCGCCTTCAAGGTTGCTGAAAGCCAGCGGGCCCGACGATCGAAGCCCTGAACCACGATCGATAAAGTACTCGAGCGTGCCGGGTGCGCCGGGCGTGTAGGTCATTCCCATGAGAATGGTTTGGCCCGGGGCATAGGCGGCTTCATTAAACGGCGCGCCTCTGAAGTTGTAAAACGGCCCACCGAACGCCACGATTTCACCGGCGTCGGAGTTGATGATGAACAAGGCGTCGCCGGTCACGGGGCTGTTGATGCGAATGCCGGCTTCTTTACGCGGCGTATTCGAACCATTCGTCAGCGTTACGCTGGTGCTGATGGTGAAGCCCTGAGTGATCGGGAATGACGCCGGTGAAGCGCCCCCGTCGGTGGAAAGGGTGACATCGTGACGGTTGGCGCCGTTGCCGGTGGCGTTGACCATATTTTCGTCGCGAATCGTGACATTCCCGGGGTTGCTGTTGCTGTTGGTAATCGTCAGCGTCGAGGCGGGATAGTCATTGAAAATACGCGGCTCGGCAAACAGGCCGTTCTGGGCCTGCGCCAACGTCGGAACAAGGCATGCGGCGGCCGAAAGGCAACCGATACGTAGGATCGATGTGATCATGGCATTTTCCCTTCAAAATTCTGGCCCGCGGGAGCGGGCATCGATGATGTGCAAACTTTGGTTCGGTCGGCGGGTACACCCGTCGAAAAACCGGCCAAAATTCGTCTAAGTTCGTCTAACTGGCTGGCAAGCCGCACTTGTGCCGCGTGCCTCGCTTCAAACTTCGGCCTGCTCTCACCTCCTCCGCCTGCCGCTAAGGTCAGGCAACTCCGCGGCGGCTAATTGCCGTTGCCGGAACTGGACTGGGGCACCGCGCCGTCGAACACCGACGTCGTCATATTGCCCGCCTCGTGCGGGCTAACGGCTCGAAACCCCGCCGCCTTCAGGCCGGCCTGGGCTTCTTCACTCGACATGAAAATTTTCCACACAAATCCGCTTCGCGCGTTCTCGGCCATCAGCACCGTGGCGCCGACGTCGATGCCGATGACGTCTTTATTGTACCACCCTGTTGCAGGGTTGAACGCGTCGACGAAGCCGTACTTCAAATACCCCTTCGCGCCGTATTGTGCCTTCATGTGCCGCAGCGCGTCAACGCAAATCCGGGGCGCAAATGCTAAACTTCCGCCCGGCGCACACGGCACAACCGTGCCATCCACGTCCCCCTGCTGCGGCGGACCGCCCCAGGCGGTGTAGCCGCCGTTAAAATCGCTGGCGGTCAGGCCCCACAGGTTCGGGCCGTAGGTGGGGAATTTTTTGCTCAGTTCGTCGATCGTCCACTGCCGCTGCGCGATCGTGGCCAACTGCGAGTTGTGGAAATAGTTGGCGTGATTATCACGCAGGCCGCGCACGTCGTACCAGCACCACGGATACTGGTGCGTAAACAGCGGCGGGCATTGGATGAACTTCAACCCCGCGTACTCAATCACCGGCTCGCGTTTCCACGATTCCCACGAACTCGCCGGAAGAGGATGCGTTTTTGAACCCATGCCCAGCAGATAAATTAGCGCGCCTTCGTTGAAGTGACTCCACCGAGCGCCCAGGAATCCGCCGTTGGTTTTGTTGTTGGCCGCGCCCGGCTCCACGTCGTCGGCGGCTTCGGGTTTCCAGCCCATCGACAGCGACCCACCCTCGCGCGTCAGCCAAGGCCATTCCACCCGCTCATAAAGCTCGTTCGCCAGCGCCGAAAGCTGCGTATTGGGAAAATACTGCCGAACCGTCAGCACGCCGGCCATCAAGAGGGCGGTATCGATGTTTGATACTTCGCAGTTCCACATCCGCTGGCCGGTGCGCATATCGAGAAAATGATAAAAATGTCCGCGCTCCTGTGGAGCGCGGTCGCGGAGGAACCGCAACACTTTCCAACATCGATTGTAAGCATCATCGCGAGAAATCCACCCGCGTTCGACGCCGATGCACAGCGACGTCAACCCGAAGCCGACTGAAGCAATGCTGGCCACGTCGTTCGACGCACCGCCGTCGGCCCGGGCACGATCGGGCATCAGGCCGGTATCGGGGTTGGCCTCGTCGACAAAAAACATCACCCCGCGGCGGGTGAGGTCATCGAGAAATGCTTCGTCTTCAGCAGAAAAAACGCCTTTGCCGGGGATGGATTTGGGGTCGGCGACGGCGTGGCAGTCGGCGGCAAGGTCGACGGCAGAGCGGCGGGTGCCGATCGGTCGAACGTCATCTGCGGCAGTGCCGTTAGACGCAAGCCAAGCTGTCGCGAATGCGACGGACAGCGCGATCAACCGCAGCGAGATTGTGCAACGCAATCGATGCATGTTGTCTTTCAACATCGAACGCACGGTGGTACTTCGGCGGTCATTTAGCCGGCGCCGTGACATAGATGTTTCTACGAAGAACATCCGACTTTTTCGTCTGTGGGTTATAGGAGAACGCTTCAACATGCCCATCAAGCATCAACGCGTTCATCTTGGAATCTTTGAAATGGCGAAATCGAAAATTTCCCGAGTTCGCACTGGAATCCCGGTTAATATCAGCCGGGTTGTCGGATGTCGGCGTTAAATCGACCTGCTGGCCGCCATTAACTGCCGGATTTAAAGAGTAAACATCCGTAAGGTATGGTCTCCTTGTGCCGAGCGCTCGTTTATCAATTTGTCCCGCGACAGCCTGCGCCTGAAAACTCGTGTTCGACAGCGAAGCATCGAAAATGACTGCCTTTTCCGATGACTGTTTGTATCTACTTAACGGATAAGTGCGCAGTAGCGGGATAGGGTTCGGAGTAACATGACGATAAAGATCTTGGCCCTGCAAGTGTGGAAGAATGCGAGGATGGGCGGAGTAGTTTGTGATGAAGGCAGGGCCACTCGCCGGTCTATACGATTCCGGACAGAGAAAAATTGCACGAAGGCCGGCATCGCCGATGCCAGTTTTGTCCTGCTCGAGTTCGTTGCCACCTTTTTTGTTCAGCACAGAAAGCAGGAGCAAAGTCCAATCCGATCCTGGAGCCTTATAGGTCGGATTGCCGTCAATAGGTTGGTTCGTTTCATAATACCCAAACGGCAACATGCCTTTGTTTTGCCCGGCGTAAAGCTGAATAGCCGTCCCTATCGTTCTCAAATTCGCCATACACTTAATGGAGTTCGCGCCCTGTTTCGCTCGACCTAAAGTCGGTAACAGAATGCCTATCAAAACGGCGATGATGCCGATGACGACCAAAAGCTCTACAAGTGTAAAGGCCGCCCGAAAACCGACGGGTCCACTAAGGCGAGTTTCGGGACGTGCAGTTGTAAACATCGTTCCTCCAAGGAAAGATTCGGAACGGGCAAACTCAGGATCACTGAATAACAGCCAAAGCTCCGCCAGAGCTAGCTTGTAACCGCTTTCATTATCGCCGGGTTTGTCCGCGTGTCAATCAAAAAAACCGGAATTCCACACCGCATTTCAGCGTGCCGTCGGGTTCCCCTCTTAAAGAGCGGCGAGCGTCAGCGACTCGATTCCCGCCTCAACGCGACCTGTCGCGGGCGATTGCGGCTCGTTATGCACGCCCTACGTGATTGCGCTCGCCACTATAAAGCCGCCGTCATTGGCGGCGGGAGCAGCCCCCGACGCCCACAATACCTCGGATATCGCAATGCCATCCATTGCAAACGAGCATCCCCCGCGAACCCTGGCGCGGACCCCGCGACCAATGGTCGCGGCTTTATGAAGTCGGGACTCCCCGCGACCGATGGTCGCGGCTTGATGACTGGCGGGCGGCGCAGCCTTTTCCCGTCGGATCGCACCGGAGTAATGTCGGAGGAAATTTCGCGAGGGTCGTCAGATTTGTGCTATAATGTTCGAGGATTGGTGACAAACTATGGCTACCACTTTGAAGCTCGATGACTCGACGGCTTCCACCTTTCGAACCCTTCGTGCTCAGGCTGCGGCGCGCGGACTGACGCTCGAAGAACACCTTTCCGCCCTCGCTGCCCTGGGCGAGCAGATGATTCCCTCGGTTCACTGTCAGAATCTCTCAAAGGGCGAATTCTCCCAATTGCTGCGTGATATCGCTGCCGGACTTCCTGCTGGTCCTTCACTCCCGGCAGATTTCTCCCGGGCCGATATCTACGGCGAGCATGACTGATGAAATATCTGCTCGACTCCGGCATTCTCCTTCGCCTGGTCTCTCCTGCCCAACCGCTCCTTCAAGAGATCACATCCGCGCTCGAAATATTAAAAGACCGTGGCCACACGTTCCATTGCAGCACGCAGAACATCGCCGAGTTTTGGAGCGTAGCCTTACGCCGCACGCGGCGGATTCGGGCTTACTCCGCAAGAAACACACAAACGCCTTCTTCTCATCGAGCAAGCCGTTGAAGTTTTGAGCGAAACCCCTGCGATCTACGATGCCTGGAAGAAGCTCGTCATCGGTTGCTCGGTTTCAGGAGTGCAAGTACACGACGCCCGACTTGCAGCCTTCATGGGCGTTTACGAAATCCGCAACCTGTTGACTCTCAACGCTGATGATTTTCGTCGTTTCCCGGACATTCACATCTCCGTTCCTCGCCAAGTCATTGAATTTCGTGATCCGTCACTAAAGCCGTGATGAGCACCTCGAAGCCCCGTTCGGCAGGACATTTGCACTCAACCGACGGACGCCATTGGCGGCGCGAGCAGCGCCCGACAACCGACAATACGTCGAATGTCGCGCGATGGCATCCATTGTAAACGAGGCTTCCCGCGAACCCCGCGACCGATGGTCGCGGCTTTATGAGGGGCGGCCGGGCGCCGACGACGAGTTGCGAACCACTAATCGCACCTGAAGCCGGTGTGTCGATGGCCGCTCGTTCTGCGTGATCAAATCGACCGCAAACCGGGCGGCCATCTGGCCCATGAGCCGCATGGGGCACGCCACGCTGGTGAGCGACAGGTGGCCGGCGGCTTCGACGTTATCGTAGCCGGCCATGGAAACATCGCCCGGCACGCGCAGCCCGGCGCGCTGGAATTCGCCGAGCATGCCGATGGCCATGGCATCATTTAAGCAAAAAATGGCATCGGGCAGCGTTTGCTTGGAATCGAGGAATTCCCTGGCGATCTTAGCGCCGCTGGCCAGGGTGAATGCGCCCGTCCAGACGAGTTTTTCATCGAGTTGCACACCGAGCCGCGAAAACGCCTTGCGGCAGCCGAGCAGACGCTGCTCGGAATCATAATTGCCCGCCGGCCCGGTCAGCACGGCGATGCGCCGGTGGCCTTGCTCGAACAGGTGCTCGATCATGGCTTCGGCCCCGCCGACGTTATCCATCCCGACCACCGGCAGCTTGGAATCGGTGATTTCGTGATCGATTAAGACGATGGGGAGATGGTCGTAGATATCGGGTTTTAAGTCGGCGGTATCATCGAGGTTGAGCAGCAGCAGCGCGTCGACCCGGCCTTGGCGAAGAAGGCGGTTGACCAGCTCCGGCCGGCTGCGCCGTTTGCCGACGAACGACGCCAGCACATCAAACCCGCGTTCGGCGGCCACTTCATCGATGCCGGCCAGCACGTCGGCATAAAACCCGCTGGCGATTTCGGGGAAAACCGCGCCCAGCGTTTGCGTCTTACGGCCGGCCAGGGCGCGGGCGGCGTGGCTGGGTTCATAGGAAAGCTGATTGGCGGCGTCGATGACGCGCTTCTTCACCTCGTCGCTGACGCGAGCCTTGCCGCTGAACACCCGCGACACGGTGGCCGAAGAAACGCCCGACAACCGGCTCACGTCGTACAACGTGGGTTGCAGCTTGCTCACGAAAGTGGGAGTAACAACTTGCGTCATATTCGGCAATTCAACGAAATGTAACCGCTTTCAGTATCACGGGTTCGGACGCGGGGGTCAAGGGAATAATTGGTCGCATGAGCAACGTTTACAAAGAAGGCGCGCGTTAGCGACCCGATTCCGGCACGGTCGCTACGTTCAACCGTGCCAGCTTTCCTGGGAACGCCCGAAACCGGGACGGCGCTAAGGCTCTGTCCCGGCGTGAGCGCGTTGCGCCAGCAGTGCCCTGCGGGCGCACCCCCTGGGCGGTTGCACGGGTACGACGCTGCGTGACATAACTTGGCGCGCGGGCCAAGTCGTGGGGAGGTTCTGCGACGGTCAATAAAGAAAATAAGGTGGTAACACTGTTGCTTGCAAGCGGTGCCTGACAATGCGTCGTTCATTACAATCCACACCGTGCCGGATAATTGCCCCTTCGTCTCCCGCGGCGGGTTGAAGCTGGACCATGCGCTCGCCACGTTCGGCCTGAACGTAGCCGGGTTTTGCTGCGCCGACCTTGGCTGTTCCACCGGCGGGTTTACTGATTGCCTTCTCCAACGCGGCGCCACAAAGGTGTTCGCGGTCGATACGGGCTACGGCGTGCTCGACTGGAAGCTGCGCAACGACCCCCGAGTGATCGTCCTGGAGCGCACCAACGCCCTGCACGTCGCATTGCCGGAAAGAGTTAACTTGGTCGTCATTGACGCCGGTTGGACCCGCCAGAAGCACATCCTTCCCGCCGCCCGCAGGTTGCTGACCACCGCGGGCGCGATCGTGACGCTCGTCAAGCCTCATTACGAAGCTGATCAGAAGTTGCTGCGAAAGGGAATTCTGCCCGACGGGCAGTTGCCGATCACGCTCTGCGCCGTGCGGAACGAAATTGAATCGATGGGATTTCTGGTCGACCGCGAAGTGGCGAGCCCGATCAAAGGCGCAAAGGGAAACACCGAGCACCTGTACCTGCTGCGACCCTCTTAACGAGCGGTCCAGCCGGCAAGCGCGTTGCAGAAGCACCGTGACGATTCTCAACCGTCGTGCAGCCCTCTAACACTTCGTTTCGCAATCTCTATGATTAATCAATCTGTTAGAGGAAGACGCATTAATGCCGCAGATACGCATTGCCATCGCCGGCGTGGGAAATTGTGCCAGCTCACTCGTGCAGGGGATTCATTATTACCAGCAAGCCGAGGGCTTCAGCCCCGGATCAGAATTGCCACAAAACCCATCGACCGGCTTGATGCACGAATCCCTAGCCGGATATCGCACGAGCGATATCGAAGTCGTCGCCGCGTTCGATATCGATGCGCGGAAGGTCGGCAAGCCGCTCCACGAAGCCATCTTCGCGCCGCCCAACAACACCGCGGTGTTCAGCAAAGTCGATCCCGCCGCGCGATCGCCGGTCGTGCAAATGGCTCCCGTGCTCGACGGCAATCCGGAGCACATGCAGGCGTATCCCGAGCATCAGCGATTCGTGGAAGCCAACTTGGCCCCGGTTGAGGTGACACAGTCGCTCAAAGGCTCTGGTGCCGAAATACTGATCAACTACCTCCCCGTCGGCTCGCAGAAAGCCACTGAGCATTTTGCGCAGGCATGCCTCGATGCCGGCGTCGCGTTCATCAATTGCATTCCCGTCTTCATCGCCAGCGACCGCATCTGGGCCGCGCGGTTCATCGATCGCAAACTGCCGATCATCGGCGACGACATCAAGGCACAAGTCGGCGCAACCATCACCCACCGCACCCTCGTAAGATTGCTCGCCGACCGCGGCGTGAGGGTCGATCGCACCTACCAGCTCAACACCGGCGGGAATACTGACTTTCTCAACATGCTTAACCGCGCGCGCCTGACTCACAAGAAGCAGAGCAAGACCGAAGCCGTTACGAGTCAGTTGGATGTGCCGATCAACCCCGAAAATGTTCACATCGGGCCGAGCGATTTTGTGCCGTGGCAGAAGGACAACAAAGTCTGCTTCATCAGAATCGAAGGCACCGGCTTCGGCGGCGTGCCGATGAACCTCGAACTGCGCCTGAGCGTGGAAGACAGCCCCAACTCCGCCGCCGTCGTGATGGATGCGATTCGGCTGGCGAAAATTGCGTTGGATCGCAAGCTTGCCGGCCCGATCGATCCCGCGTGCGCCTGGTGCATGAAACATCCGCCGAAGCAGATGACGGATGTTGACGGAATGATCGCGGTAGAACGGTTTGTGTCGTAAGCGGTTGAACCACCAAGACACGAAGGCACGACGGAAGATCACAAAGTTAAGAATTTGACAGTGGGTGCCACGAACTTGGCTCTCAGGCCAAGTCGTGCGGAGTCGTACTGCGGTCAATCACGGTTTGCGCACTGCATGACCTGAGAGTCATGCAGTGGCACCCGATCGAGTTACCATTTCTTCACCCGGAACCAAATCTCGCGCTTCGTTGGCGTAGCGTGTTCGGAGATTGTCTGCGGGCTAAAGAATATCCCCCAACTTGGGTGCTCGCCACCATACTTTGCAGTTCGAGTACGACCGTCGGGCGGAATCAACATGTCCTCTACTTCGAAGTCAGGAATCCACCAGTTCTTGCCTATTGGAACGCGCTCAACTGACTTACTTTTATCGGCGTTATGCATGCCGTAAACCCAGTCCCAAACGACAATAGTGCCATTGGGACGGTCAAGGACATTCTGGCGATTCCACTCAATAAACATTGGATCAAGTGGCGCGCGATCCAGAGCGTACGTCACCGCCGGATGCGCCGCCATCATGTACGGATAATCCTTCGCCACCCCGCTCGTTTTGTACCAATCGGCAATCCGCGCCGCCGTCTTCCAATCTTCGGTTTGCACCAGCGGCAGCACCTTATAGCCAAGGTTCGCGAACACCGGCGCGATCGCCGCGACGGCGGCCCAGCGGAAGGGGGAACGCCAGTCGCGAAGCCGTGATTCCCAGCCGCGAAGCGTCGTAAGAGAGTAGCCCGGGGCGTCAGCCCCGGGTTGGCCCGGCGTCGCGCCAAGCCCCGCAGGCGCGACAGAAGCGATCGGCAACTTTTCGTGGCCTGCTTTCGCCCCGTCGGGTCTTTCGTTTGATTCGACGCTTTCCTGGGGCTTACGCCCCAGGCTACTCTCTGCCGCCGCTTCGCGGCTGAATGTCTCATTCGTCGGTCTTTCAATCGGCAATCGGCAATCGGCAATCGGCAGTTCAATCCACCGTTCCCACACCCATTCCCAACCACGCGTTGCCAAAAGCGCCCAGAATGGGGCGACGATCAGCATATAGCGCAACTCGCCGTTGCTGGCCATTTTGCCCAGCGCGTAAAGCACGCTGTGGCCGACGAGGATCATCAACGGGATGACGGCGATCAGCACATCAATTCTCAATGCGTGCGATTCGCGGAAGCGCGCGATTGTCATCCCGAAGGAACCTAACCGACTGAGAGACCTACCCGGCGAAGCGCTTTCGTTTGCCACGTCGTCCGGCGACATTGCATCGCTCGAACCAACAGGTCTGTCGCGAGTACGCTCGGGATGACACGCGCTGCCACTCCGCCACAACCCAATCAGCACAAACGGAAACAGAATCGGCCCCACCACCGCCGGCAGAAGGCCCGCGAAGTGGCCGATCGACCCCTTGGCGTAAAGGCTGTCGCCCGCGTATGGCCAGTGCTTCGGAAGCCAGTTCCACCAGTTCTGCGGCTCGCGATACATAAGGGCACCGGCGATTTGCCAGCCCATCACCGGCACAAACAACAGCGGCAGCCAAAACCACTTTCGATGGCAAACCAGCAGCACGGCCGTAAGTCCGATAAACCCGAAGCCTTCCGGCCGGCTCAGCGGCAGGAAACCGGCGATGAGCGTGACCGCCCACCACGCCTTTCGCTGGTACGCGAGAAACGCTAATCCCAAAAACATGGCGAATGGCAATTCAGTCAGTTCTGAAAACGAATGCAGAAACAGCAGCGGCTGAGCGAGCGTGAAGATGAGCGCCAGCGCCGGCCAGCGATAATTCTGCCGTCGTGCGATGGTATAGGCGATGAACGCAATGCCGATCGCAACCGCCAGCGAAGTCAGCCGAACGCCGATCAATCCAATCGTTGCCGCCGCCGGAGCGTAGAGCAGCGTTTTGAGCGGCCGGCCCCAGATGTCGACAAAGTAGACGGGGTAAGTGAACGCCCACCGTGCATACATGTAATGCGTGCAGCCGTCGGCTTCGAGAAATCCCTCGCTGGCGACGGCTTGCCAGATGGAGAGGGCGGCGAATATTAATATTGCCAGGGCGATCGCGGAGCGGTGCGGGTTGTGGGCGGCGGGTCGTAGATTGTAGGTTGTATGTTGTATGTTGTGGGTTGTTAGTTGCAGGTTGAGCATTGTTAGTCGCGTTCATTTCATTTCCAGTGTGTGCCGAACGCATACGATCGCGCAATCCGACGCACAACCAACAACCTACAACTAACGACCTACAACCCACAACCCACAACCCACAACCCACAACCTACACCCGCTGCACCACCACCGCCGTCTGATCGTCTTTGGGTTCGTCGTTGGTTTGCCAATCGATGGCAAGTTTACGCAACGCGGCGATGAGGGATTCGGGAGAATCGGTCGTTGACTTCATCACTTCGACGATCGGCTCGACACCGAGCAGTTCGCCCTGCGGGTTAAATGATTCGAACAACCCGTCGCTGAGGATGACCAGCCGCCCGCCGCGTTGAATCTGGATCGGTTCCACCGCTTCGCCCATAAACGGCTCCATCACGCCCACCGGCGGGCCGGGAGGTTCGAGTTCTTCCACCGGTGCGCCGGGCGCGCGTTGCAGCAGGATCGGGCCGTGCCCTGCACTGCTCCAGTGCAGCAGGCCTTCGGGTGACATCACGCCGACGAACATGGTGACAAAACGCCCCGCCGCCATATCTTGCGTACAGCGTGTGTTCACGCGGCACATGAGTGCGTGGGGATCGCCGTCGAGTTCGGCCAACGCACGCAGGAGCGTGCGCGCCTGCGAGACGACCAGCGCCGGCGCGATGCCGTGCCCGCTGGCGTCGCCGACGAACAGGCCGAGCCGGCCGTCGGCAAGTTGCCAGTAATCAAAGCCGTCGCCGCCGGTGATGCTGGCGGGTTTGGTGTAACCGGCGCAGATGAGGCCCGGAATATTCGGCGGCGATATCGGTATCAGTGCCTGCTGAACTTCGCGCGCCAGCGACATCTCGCGGCGCAGTTCCGCCCCTTCCACCGCCGCCTGCTGCAACCGGTATCGTTGAATGGCGACCCCCGCTTGATCGGCCAGCAGCTGCGCCAGCGGCAGATCGGTTTCATCAAACGGCCCGTCGCGATGGTTCACGGCCTGGAGCACGCCGACCGGTTGTTTGCTCACATCATCCATTGGAATGGTCAGCAGCGACCGCGTCTTGAATCCGCTGCGCCGATCAGGCTCGGAGTTAAATCGCGGGTCGTTGTACGGGTCGGGGACATGAATGAGCTGATTCGAAGTAAAGGCCGCTCCAACAATGCCCGCGGTGGATGGCACGCGAATTTCTTTGCTCAGGATGGCGATCTTGGTCCACAGTTGGTTCGTGTTGACATCGTGCAGAAAAATGCTGGCGCGCTCGCAATCCAGCATGGCGCAAGCGGCCTCGGCAATGCGTTGCAGGAGTGCATCAAGATCGGTGGTGACCGCGAGCATGCGCGTCACTTGAAGCAACTGCGTAAGCTGATCGGCCGAGATGGCGCCGCCGGTGGACACAGTGGGCGGAGGATAACTGAAACGTGGATTGATTGGCATTTGGCCGTTGGGGCAGACATTCGTGTCTGCCATCGCATTCCATGCGATGCGGCATTTTGGGTGGCGTGGAACGCCATGGCAGACAGGAATATCTGCCCCACCTTGATACAGATTTCAAACAATAATACCGCTGTAACGGTTCATCGCTTCGAGGAAGTAGTAATCGCCGTAGATGAGCGAATTGTCGACTGTTC
Source organism: uncultured Tepidisphaeraceae bacterium (assembly GCA_964641895.1). Taxonomy (GTDB): domain Bacteria; phylum Planctomycetota; class Phycisphaerae; order Tepidisphaerales; family Tepidisphaeraceae; genus UBA2421. The sequence goes on along the minus strand of CAZXLA010000004.1, from coordinate 40,180 downwards.
CCTCGGCGAAATGGCGCACGCCGTGCAGCAGCACCCCGCGACTGACAGAACCTTCGGCCAGGTATGCGGTCGACGCGAGCGCTTTGAGGATCGTCTCTGCAGCCTGCTTGTACTTTGCGCAGGAATTGGTTCATGCGCATCGCCCGCCTGGCGGGAATCCGAACACTTTGCAAGTCTACACCACGTTCTGCGACCCACTCGTACACGTCGCAACAGCGTCAACGTTTGTTTCGATAAACGGTTCTACCGCTGTAATCCGGCGGACAATAATCGCCTGCGACGAAGATTCCGTCGCGAGCCGGCAAGCCGCCGTCAAAAAGGTTGCCGACATAAAGACGCCAAGACCGCCGGTTATTTTCATCGATCCAAGCGAGCCCCGCCCGCCGCTCCGGATGGTTAAAAGGTGGATTCCCTTACGCGGCCCTTCTGCTAAATCGGCGATTCACTTCAGCTATTGCCAGATACCATTCAATTGCGTGCAGCGGCAAGATGCTCACTCGGCATTGCTGATGTCGCAAAGCCAGATCGAATAACCGTTAATCGGCCCCGGGCCGAAGGATCAAGAAATGCTTCGAACTTTTTCCACAACCGTTTTCAGCACCTTTTTGGCGGTAGGCTACGCCGGCTTGGGTTGTTCGCGAACACCGCAGGCTCCCATGGCTTCGACCGAAGGTCAATTGGTTGAACAACGCGCCAATGCAATGAAGCAGAAGGCCGAGCTGATGCAAAAAGGCGAACGTATGATCGTTGATGGCCGCGGAATGGTAGCGCGCGGAAAGGCAATTAGTGATCAAGGCAATGCATTGGAAGGACGAAATCTCGTTGCCGAAGGCGAAGCCAAAATTCGCCAGGGTGAGAATTACACTGCCCAAGCCGATGCGATGATACTGCCGACAACGCAACCCACACGGCCATACAGCGATCGTGGCGAGCTGGACCGCGCCAACGAGAACGCTCGAAACGAATCACTCAACAAGTAACAACATAGTGCCGTTACACAAAATTGAGTCGTGCCGGGCAATTGAAGCCGCTTAATGCAGCTTTCATTCGACCGGCACGCTCTTTTTCGTTTCAACGCTGACGCGCAGTCGTTGGCCGTTCAGTTATTCCCTTTCGCTTCGATCCAAGCGGCAAGCCACATACGCTGGGTCCGCTTTACGGCCCAGGCCTGCTGGCGGGCTTTGAGTTGGAGGAGCGACATTTCTTGGCCGTCGACGATTCCGGTATGGGAGAAGAACTTGACGGTATCAATGTTGTAGGCACCGTCTGAAGCTTTCGTTGCCGCCGCTAACGCGGCTTGACCGATCAGTGGAAGCGCATCGTAGCTGATGAAACTCACTTCGATCGACGCGCGCCACACATCATCGGTTGTGATCGGATCTTTGAATTCCTTTAGCGCAATCGTGAACGCATCCCAATATTCGGCGCGAAGTTCTGGGAAGTTCTGCCTGGCATCATCCACCATTCGCCATTCCATTTCGGAGTGGATATTGGGCGCGCCGCGTTTGCTGCCGAAGTATGATTGGCTCTTGTAATCGACCGTGGCATGCTGTGGCTGCGTGTTATCCTGTAAATAGTGTGCCAGATAGCCGGCCCAGCGCATCGCCGATTGATCGTCCCGTGCGCCGAGGCCATCTGACGGCTTCAGACGGTTCTCGCGAATGGCTCTCACCAATTGTTGATACGCGTGTTCGGTGGCAAACGGCAAGTATCCGGACTGGATGTAGCGCTCGTCTTTCCAATCGCGGCGGATGTCTTCGATGAGCGGCTTGGCGCTCAGATCATCTTTATACTTCCGTTGTTTGCTGCCGGCCACGAAGAGTTCGAGATCGATGAAATGCATGAGGCGTTCGTGCACGCCGAAGGGTTCGACTTTCGCACCCCGCGCGCCATTCTGCGCCACGTCGTCCGGTTCCATCACCCAATACAACACCCCGCCGCCGGAGCGGTTGAGGTCGGTCTGCACGCTGGCGTTGAGCATGAAATCTCGCTCGGCGGCGGCGGCGAGCTTTTGAGGAATGATGTCGGCCAGCCACAACTTCATCGCCGGCGGCGTCTGCGGATCATCCATCAATCGCTGGGCGGCGATGCGCGTGAGCTGCACGTGCTCTTTGCCGCCCCATGCGAAAGCGTGTGATGCGATGAGAAGCAGGACTGCGACCGAGATGCGAACCATGCCCATAGCGTAACGCATCACTTCGTCGGCGTGAACTCGCCGAACGCCACCTGCTTGAAGCGGTACTGCTCGCGCGTGACAAGCTCGCCCGCCACCAGAATGACAATGACACGGCCGTGGTTCGCATCATCGGAATCGGCCTGCACTGACGGAGCGTGGGCCAGAATGACGGCGACCGGTTGGTCGGCGCGGGCGTGGAGGTGTTGGGCAATCCATTTCATGGCGGTGACGTTGGCGGTGCGCTCGGGCTGCTCGCCGCCGGGGGTGAGGTAGTTCTTTACATTATCCGGCAACGGCGACGACGCCACCGCCGCCGCCATGTCGGCCGCGAGCGTATCGGGCGTGGTTTTGTAAGTCAGTTGATGCACCCAATCAACTTGCGACAGGATCGGTGCCAGTAATTCGATGCCGGCGGTTTTGCCATCGAGGGTCTGGCTGGCATATCGCTCGGAAAACGATGCGCGCAGCACCTCGGGCGTCACCCGTTGCGTCAACGAAACCGTCAGCGCGTTAACGGCGGCGGTCCAGCCTTCGGGAGCATCGGGGCCGGCAACCGTTGGAACGCCGTGGGTTGCAGCCCAGAGGCCGGCAGTGATTGCGAGGAGTCTGATATGCTTCATCACCCCTGCTATCGACGAGCCGGATCAGCGATTCACCTGCACAATAAAGAAAATCGCCCCGACCTGTGCTGCGGCGGCAGAGAATATTGGACCGTGGTCAGGTTGCGACGGATTTGATGAAAGGGCAAAGGGGTGACGGACCAGTGCCCACACCCGTAACAACGAATGAGTAGCGACGATGGAACAGAATCGCTTCGTACGCGGCACTCATTCCTCGCGACTCGCTCTGCGACTATTTCATCGCTTCCACGCCGCCCATGATTTCCGACAGTTCTGTCGTAATCTGGCTCTGGCGGGCGCGGTTGTACTGCATGCTTAACGCCTTTTGCATCTTGTCGGCGTTATCGGTCGCACTCTTCATGGCCACCATGCGGGCCACGTGCTCGCTGGTGGCGGCGTCGAGGAACGCCTGAAAAAGCGACGTCTTCACCGCCAGCGGAAGTAGTTCGCCCAGCAGTTCTTCCGGCGACGGGGAGAACTCGTAGATGCTCTTGGTGTGTTCGACGGCATCCACCTTCACGTCGTCGCCGCGGCGCTTGGTGTCCATCACGCCGGCCTTCGCTTGCGCTTCTTTTTCGGCGGATTCGCGCGCGAGGCCCTCGGTCACGTCTCGAATGCCGCTCACCGGCAGCAGCGCATTGACGGCGGCCTTCTGCACGCCGGTGCTGATGAAGTTCATGAATGCAACGTAGACGGCATCGAGTTTACCGTCGGCGAACTGGGCCATGAGGTTTTCGGCTAAGTCGTAGATCTCGGCATACTTCGGCGGATCGGACACCGTTACCAACTGCGCGATGGGAACCTTCTGAAACTTAAAGAAGCTGTTGCCCTTCTTGCCCGCAGAATAAAGATCGATCTGGCATCCCTTGGCGACGTGCTTCTTCACGAACCCAAAAGACGCGCGAAGCACGTGCCCGTTATACGCGCCGCACAGCCCCCGGTTGCTCGTGATGACGATGATGGCAACCTTCGAGCCTGCCTTGAGTTCAGCAGGTTGACGCAGCAGCGGATGATTTACCTCGCCGGCACCCTTCACCACTTCGGCGGCGACTTCGCGCAGCTTCTGTGTGTAGGGCTTCGAGCCGACAGCCCGCTTCAGCGATTTCTGAAACTTCGCCGTCGCGATCATCTGCATGGTCTTGGTAATTTTTTTGATGTTTCGCACCGCCTTGCGGCGCTTCACAATCGCTCGAGCCTTGGCCATCGATCTTTACCTCTTTCGCGGGAGCGGAAAGATTACGGATTTCGGCGCAAGTGGCAACTTCCACCAAGGTTAGCCGCTGATGAACGCAGATTAACGCGGATAGGAAGGAAAATCGTAACCCTCTTTCTTATCTGCGTTTATCTGCACTCATCCGCTATTAAAACGCATTCTTCAGCAGTTCCAGCACCTTCGCCGAGCCGATATCTCGCTTGCCGAACCCCGACAGCGCCCCCGCCTTCACCGCGGCGGTCTGGGCGTCCTGGTAATTGCTGATAAGCATCGACATGACGCGCGGATTGATTGCAAACGCCCGGCCAATCAATTCGACACCGCCTTTGTCGCCGAAATCGCCATCGAGTTCGCGGTTGACCAGCATCAACCCGGTGTCGCCTGTGAGAAACTTCTGCAACGATGATTCGTCGTTGATCCGCTCGATCACAACGCCGTCGACGGCCTTCTTCGCCGCGAGCATCAGGTACGACATATCCGGCCCGCAATGGCCGACTAAGGCAATCACTTTTTGAACGCGTTGGCTTCCGACTGAAGTGGGGACCTTTTGGCTGCTGATAGGATTAACTGACATAAGCTCAATTGTACGCACAGTGCGCAGGGAAGGCGATCCGGTTAGTATGCAGTGATGCTGCTGAAAATTCTTCTCTTCACCACACTTTGCACGGCCGCGCCTTCGCATGATGAGCTTGTTGCGATGGGCCGCAAACCTGTGCCCCCCGCGATGCCTAAACGGACGATCGCCCCGCCGGCCACGCAACCGGCCGGCGAGATGATTGATCTGGTTGACGGCGATGTGAAGTTCAAACTTTTCATTCCACCTGAATATCACATCGCAGCAGACGGGCGCATCAATCTCACTGTACACTTTCACACGGTTTACTGGTTCATTCTCGATGAACATTTGCGCCGGGGTTTGAACGAGCCGCTGGCGATGTTTGCACTGGGCGAAGGATCGAGCACGTATCGCAAGCCGTTCCTTGATGTCGATCGGTTTGATCGGATCGTCAAGCTCATCGAAAGCACGCTGGGCGAACGCATGGGGCCGGCGGACGCGCGGGTAACGCAGATCGACATCACCAGCTTCAGCGCCGGCTACGGGGCGGTTCGCGAACTGGTGAAACAGGATCGATACATCAACCTCATGCGCCGAATCATTCTGTGCGATTCGCTGTACGCGAGTTGGGAACCTGCCAGCACCCAACCCGGCGCCACCAGCCGCCCGGCGGAGGAGAACATCGGCCCGTGGCGAAAGTTCATCGATCTGGCCGCGAAAGGCGAAAAAACGTTTGTGCTCACCCACTCCATGGTGCCCACCGGCTACGCCAACACGGCCGCGTGCGCGAAGGCGCTGATTGACATCGTGGGTGCACCCGTGACCGCCATCAAACTGAACGAAACCGAAGCGGCGAAGGACCCCGAATACCCGATCGCCTACCGCGCCGACCTGGGCCATTTTCACGTCTGGGGCTATCACGGCGAAGACGCGCAGGCCCACATGACGCACGTCCGCCACATGGCCGAAGTGTGGCGGGCGCTGGATGCGTGCGGCGATCGGTAGCTAAACCTTGATACAGCGGCTGTGTCGTTGGCAATTCTGCCGCTATCTTCTCCGATTACATGGATCACTTTCACTACCGCAACAATGAACTCTACTGCGAAGACGTGCCGGTCGAGCGCATCGCCGCCGAGGTGGGTACGCCTGCGTATGTGTACTCGAAGGCAACCTTTCTGCGCCACTACCATCAGTTGGCCGACGCGTTTAGGCCACTGAATGCGACCATCTGCTATTCGATCAAGTGCTGCGGCAACATCAACATTCTGAAGATGCTCGCACACGAAGGTTGCGGGTTTGATGTGACCAGCGCCGGCGAGCTTTACCGCGCCCTGCAGGCCGGCGGCGAGCCGGCCAAGATCATTTTCGCCGGCGTGGGAAAGAGCGACGGCGAAATTGAAGCAGGCATCAACGCGGGCATCGCGGCGTTCAACTGTGAAAGCGAAGAAGAAATTGAGAATATCGACCGCGTCGCCGCCCGGCTGGGCAAGACGGCAGTGGGCGCACTGCGCGTCAACCCGGACGTCGATCCGAAAACACACGCAAAAACCACAACCGGCAAAAAGGAAACCAAGTTCGGCGTGGATATCGATCGCGCCGAGCGCGTCTTTGAGCAGTATCGCTCACTCAAACACTTCCGTCTGGCGGGTATTCACACGCACATCGGTTCGCCGGTGCTGGAGATTCAGCCGTATGTTGAATCGGTGAAGAAGGTCGTTGAATTGATCGATCGATTGACGGCGCGCGGCCACACCATCGAATGGTTCGACGTCGGCGGCGGGTTTGGGGTGAACTACACGTCGCCGGATCAAGCCAAGCCCGTATCCGAACACGCCAAAGCGCTTGTTCCGCTGCTTTCAGGCAAGCCGTACAAAATCGCTTTCGAGCCGGGACGATATATCGCCGGCAACGCCGGCATCATGCTCACGCGCGTGCAGTACCGAAAGACCGGCGGGCGGAAGAAGTTTGTGATCGTGGATGCGGGCATGAATGACCTGATCCGCCCGACGCTGTACGAGGCGTATCACCACATTTGGCCGACGAGTATTCGCGATGAGGACATGCCAGGGTCGCGCACAAAAGACGTTTCGCCGACGGACGGCGAAGTAGTCGACATTGTCGGACCAGTTTGCGAAACCGGCGATTATCTTGCGATCGATCGACCCCTGCCGCCCACGAAGCGCGGCGACTTGCTCGCCGTCTTCACCGCCGGCGCCTATGGGTTTGCGATGGCCAGTAATTACAACAACCGCCCGCGCCCGCCGGAGGTGCTGGTGGATGGCGGCACGTACACGATCATCCGGCGGCGGGAGACGATGGAGGATTTGGTGCACGGGGAGGACGAGGCATGATGCAGATCAAACTTTCCGGACAGGCACTGCGGGCATGGCGCTCCTGGTCACACTTATCGGCTTCCAGGCAAAAGATGCTTTGGGACGTGTGGGAAACCGGGCAGCGGCTTATTGATGCTGGCGCTTTTGATCGAACGCCGATTGGCACGCAGTTGCGATATGAGATGCCGCCACCAGCAAATGTCCGGCTGTACTTTCTCAAAGCCGACTTCGATAGAGTGGAGTTGTTTCGTATCGCGTTGCCTCATTATCCAAAATCTTCGGATTGACAATAATTAGCTTATAAGTTAATATTGTGGAATGACGAAAACGATGTCTAAACGGGTAAAGGAGCTTCCACTCCCGGTTCCGCCGTACTACCGCGGGCGTAAAAAATTGTTGCCCGGCGCGCTTACTAAAGAATTGCGATCGTGGGGGACACCGCCGCCTCTAGGCAAATTGGAAAAGCTTTCTTCGGAAGAGGCTGAAAGGCTTGGTGCCCTCGAACGCGAAGAAGCAAAGCGCTTTCCCGACATGAATGTATCGTATGTCTTTGACGAGGGTGCACCGGCGCGATTCGCCGCCTCTCGCCTCAAATGGCTCGCCTTCCAGCTCAACCTGACCCAGAAAGAAATTGCTCGCCGGGTGGGTGTTTCGCCGGTGGTCATCAACCGCATTTTCAAAGACCCCGACCGCTCCAGTGTAGCAACATTGCGAAAGGTCGCCAAAGCCATGGGCGTCAAGCTGATTGAACTGATTGACGAACGATGACGCATATAACTCCCCCGCCATTTCCGCCGCAGCCGCCGATGCCGATTGCCTATGCGCCAGTTGGCTACGCATCTTACGATCAACAACGCGCCAACGATGATTCGCACATTAACCTGCTTGTAATCTTCCATTACATATGGGCGGGTTTGCTGGCGCTGCTTGCGTTTTTCCCGATCATTTATGTTGTACTCGGGGTAATGATCGCCCGGGGCACGTTCACCAGTTCCAACCGCCAGAATGAGATGCCGCCGGAGGTGGGTTACATTTTCATCGGCATCGGCGTGTTGGCGTGCCTTTTCGGTTGGACACTGGCGCTGCTGAATTTTCTTTCTGCGCGTGGAATGCGACAACGCAAATGGCGGATGCTCTCGCTGATTTTGGCCGGCGTCAACTGCCTTAGCGTACCGCTGGGAACCACGCTGGGGGTGTTCACGTTTGTTGTGCTGTTGCGCGCAAGCGTCGCCTGGCAGTACGCTGAGGCGGCCCGGCAGCGGCAGGTGGCGGCAGAAACTCCACCACCATGAGCATGGAACGATCGCCTGAGCCTGAGTTAATGGACCTCGCCGACGAAGTGCGCGCATACGCTCAGGCCGACTTTGCGGCGGTCAATCAGCGGTTCGTCGAGCGGTTGTGTGAACTAACTGGCGGCCGCCTGAACGCGGCCGTGGTTGATCTGGGGTGCGGGCCGGGTGATATCGCCATTCGTGCCGCCAAGGCACAACCAATGTGGCACATCACCGCCATCGACGCCAGCAAGCCCATGCTTGATTGGGCCGCGAATGCTGCACAATCGGCGGGCGTGGCGGATCGAATCGTCTGGACCATTGGCGACGCCAAGTCGCTTCCACTTGCAACGGGCGGGTTCGACGTGATCTTTTCCAACAGCCTCCTGCATCACATCACCGACGCCGAGGCGATGTGGCGAGAGGTCAAGCGAATCGCTAAACCCGGCGCGCAGATTTTCTTCCGTGACCTTTACCGGCCTGCCAGCCAAGTCGTCGCCAGACGAATTGTCGCTACTCACGCTGCCACCGCGACGAAACTGCTGCAGGAAGAGTTTTACCGCTCGTTGCTCTCGGCCTATTCCGCCGTCGAGATTCGGTCGCAGCTTGCGCAAGCGGACCTGTACGGCTTTTCGGTGAACGAAATCAACGACCGCCACATCGACATCATCGGAACCGGTTGATGCGCGTATACTGCATCAGATGTTGACCGATTCATCCGCGCCGCGGCCGTTCGTGCTGCTGGAGGCCAATTACCGGCAATTGCTGGAGGACCGCCCGAACGTCGCGGTGCTGCCGTGGGGCGCTACCGAAGCGCACGGCTATCACCTTCCGCACGGCACCGATGTGATTGAGGCAACGCACATGGCCATCCGTTCGGCCGAGATGGCTCGATTGAGGGGTGCAAAACCGATCGTAATGCCGACGATTCCGTTCGGAAATGATGAACAGCAACTCGATCAGATCGCAACCATCAGCATCACAACCACGACGGCCTTCGCCATCTTGCGCGACGTGGTGCGATCGTTGGCGAAGCAGGGAATCGACCGCCTGATCATCGTCAACGGTCACGGCGGGAACGAATTCAAGCCGCTCATTCGCGACCTTCAAGGCGAGTTTGGCGTCCTCATCGTGCTCGTTAACTTCTACCAACTGCACCCTTATCCGCATGATGCGTCGATTCAAAACAAAGGGGATCACGCCGACGAAATGGAAACCAGCCTTTGCCTGCACCTCTGCCCACAGTGGGTGCGGATGGATCAGGCCGGGGCCGGTGCGCGGGTCGCATTTGAGATCGAAGGCCTTGCATCCCCCGGCGTGTGGACCCCGCGGCCGTGGAGCAAAACGCACCCGGACACGGGCAGCGGCGACCCTTCCGCAGCAACGGCCGAGAAGGGCGCTGCGTATTTTGACAAATTGTGCGCGACAATTGCCGACGTGATAGCCAATGTGAGCGCCGCGACAAAGGGACAACTGCCCTACATTTAAGATCGTTTGCCGCATTGCCGGCGCTCGCTCGCATCACTCGAAGCGCGTCACACCGCCGCCACCTGCACGCTAAGGTCTTGCCGCCGATCCGCCATTTGCGCCCGCAGCCGCGCGAGAATGGATGAGTGCATCTGGCTCACGCGACTTTCGGATAAGTCGAGCGTCGCGCCGATTTCCTTCATCGTCATCTCTTCGAAATAGTAGAGCACGATGATGAGTCGCTCGGCCCGGCTGAGGCCCTTGGTCATCAGTTCTTTCAAGTCTTTCCGCTGGATTTCGCGGACCGGATCGGCGCCGCGCTTATCTTCCAGAACGTCGATCTCGCGCACGTCTTTGTTGCTGTCGGTCTCGAACCACTTACGCGACAGGCTCACCAGCCCGACCGCCGACGCGTCTTTGGCCATCTTCTCAAACTCGGGCCTGGAGACGTTGAGCCGCTTGGCCAGTTCGTCGTCGGTGGGCGCGCGGCCCAGTTCTAATTCAAGCTGCTTGGTCGCATTGTCGATCTTATGTGCACGAGATCGCACCAGCCGCGGAACCCAGTCCATCGAACGCAGCTCGTCGAGAATAGCGCCGCGAATTCGCGGCGCGGAGAATGTTTCAAACTTCACGCCGCGGTCGAGGTCGAAGCCTTCGATGGCATCCATCAGCCCGAAGATTCCGGACGACATGAGGTCGTCCAATTCGACTTCATCCGGCAACTTCATGTGAATCCGCTCGGCATTGTACCGCACAAGGTGCAGGTAATGCTCCATGATGATGTTGCGGAGCATCTCGCCGGCATTGAACAGCTCTTTATATTTTGATGCCAGTTCAGCGCCTTTGCCTTTTTCGGCCCTCTCCATCTCGATGCGGTTTTGCTTGTAATCGATCCAGACTTCTTTGATGTCCCGTTTGCTTGCTCTGGAGATCAGACTCATCAGTCCTCCCGGTCCTTGGGCGTTTGCAGTGTCTTTGCAGCCACGGGCGAGTGACCATCATTCGCCCGCATCCACACCTCAACGCGTTTGACATGACAACCGGATGCACAAAACGATAAAGCTGCCGGCTCTATCGCCACATTCCGTTATCGGTCACCCGCACTGGAATCCGTTCCAGATTTTTCAGTTTTTTCGCCCGTTCGACTCAAGTTTTCGTCGAGCGTGCTTTCAATCATGCTGCCAACAATCAGTCCGATAACCAGCGTCACCACCATTGCCAACAGCGCCCGGCCTACCGTCGTACCGAACGTATTCCCAACCTGCATGCCGCTTAAAAGGCACACAAAAAAAATGATCAAAGCGGCGGCGGCGGCGAGGCGTTTGGACATTTTTCTCAATCTTGGATTGCGGATTGTGGCTCACGGATGTGCGTCGGAAGCTGGCTTCCCATTCGCAATCGGCAATCCGAAATCGGCAATCTCCTATCTTCTGAACCAGCGACTCATCCGATCAAAAAACCCTTCAGGCCGAACCGGGGCAGCGACGCCGCTGGCCAGCCGCATAGCGAGCTGGTTCACACAGACGCTTGCCGGGCACCTGGGGTAAGCCAGGACAAAGGGCGAGCGTTTTCGCACCGAAAGCACCACGTGTTCATCATCCGGCACCGAGCCGGCATCGAGGAGGTTGATGTTCAGGAATTGCCGGGCGACTCGCGAAATGCGGTCGTACACCAACTTTCCTTCGTGGTCACTAAGCGTTTGATTGACAAGCAGGCTCATGTGCCGATCGGCCCGGTCGCGGCTGATGACCTTTACGACCGCGTAGGCGTCGGTGATGGCGGTCGGCTCGGGCGTGGTGACGACCAGCACATGATCGGCGGCGCGGGTGAAACTCAGCACGTTCTGGCCGATGCCCGCTCCAGTATCAATGACGAGAAAATCGGCCTGCTGTTCAATTTTTTCCAGCGAGTCAACCAACCGCTGGCGATCGGCTTCAGAGAGGTCTGCCATTTCCGCCAGGCCCGATGCGCCGCCGATCAGGCGGAACCCGCCGGGGGCTTTCACCATCACGTCGTTGATATCGCGCTTTCCGCCGATCACATGGGCCAGGTTCCACGGCAGATCGATATTGCACAGCACGTCGGCGTTGGCCAGACCCAGATCGGCATCCAGCAGCACCACATCTTTCCCTGCCGACGCCAGGCGGATCGACAGATTGACGGCGATGTTACTCTTCCCCACGCCTCCTTTGCCGCTGGTGATGGCAATCACCGTCGCGTGCCGCTGCGTGGCGCGGGCGAGCGATCGAAGGTGCGTGGCCTGATCCATTAAAGCCGTCATAGGCCCATCCCAAGAATCAATTGAGCGAGCCTGCGCCCGCGGCCAACTTCGATATCGTCGGGCACATCCTGCCCGGTGGTGATGTACGAGATCGACTTGTTCAAATTCCGTACCACGTTCAAAATCACGCCAACTTGTGCAGCCTCATCCAGCTTGGTGAAGATGATTTTCTCAAACTTCACTTCGCCGAACCGTTCCACCGCAAGTTCGACACACGACTGGCTCGAGGTGCTCGACAGCACCAGATGTGTTTCATCAACCTGCGCGGCGACGAGGAAAGTCTTGAGTTCACTGAGCTTGAGCGTGTCATTGGGGCTTCGGCCGGCGGTGTCGATGAGAACGAACTCGCAATCGTTCATGCTCAAGACGGCCGCGCGGATGTCTTCGGGCGTTGAGACGACCTTGAGCGCCGAACCAAGAATGTCCGCATATTTTTTCAACTGATCGATCGCGGCGATGCGATAGGTGTCAATCGTAATCAGGCCGACCTTGCGCCGTTCGCGCAGTTTCAGGTTCGCTGCAAGCTTGGCAATCGTTGTGGTCTTGCCCACGCCCGTCGGCCCGATGAGCGCAACAACGTGCGGGCCGGATGTCTTGCTTCGCGTGATCGGGCCGGCGACCGGAATCAGTTTTTCGAGCTGTTCGGCAATTTTCTCGCGGATGAAATCGTGCTGGCCGAGGTGTTCGGGCCGCACCGTTTCGCGAATCTTGCGGATGATTTCCCGTGCCAGCTCGTCGGCCACCTGATGTTCGATCAGCATGCGATAGTGCTCGAACAGTTGTTCAGGCAAATCCGGTGCCGAGCCGTGACGAACATCCTCACTGAGCTGCTTCAGCAAACCCTTCACGGTTTCGATTTCATTGCGAATCGCCATCGCCGTGATGTTGCTGACGGCGGGGGACGAAAGAAGATCAGCCCCCGGCGGCGATTTTTTTGCCAGTTGCGGCGGAATGGCCGCGAGCAACGTCGTATGCGGCTTCCTTACCGGCGCGGCCTGCGGGCGGCGCACAGGAATATCCGCCCCCCGGCCGGCCGTGATTTCAACCACTTCCATTCGTCGTAAACCCAGCCAACGACGCTGCGCCACCATACGCGTGTGAAGGATCACCGCGTCGGTGCCGAGTTCGCTTTTGACGAGCGTCAGACAGTCTGACATGCTCGATGCCCTGAAAGTTTTCAAACCCATACAAACGCCGGTGCATTGGCCTGGGCCGACGCACCGCTCCCGTTACGACCCGTTTAATCCAGCCATCCCTACGGCTTCCACAGCCACATCGCTCGTCACTTCGTTGTACGCCAGCACCGCCGCCTGCGGCAGTGTGGACTCGATCATTCGCCTGATCACCGACCGTATCTGCGGGCTGCATAGCACTACCGCGTTGCGCCCAGCCTGCACCAACTCGGTCACTTTCTCGGCGATGCTCTTCACAATCTGCTGCTGCGTGCCCGGCGGCATGGTGACCGCCCCGCCGCGCTCGCGGTCGACGTGCCCGCTGACGAATTCTTCCAGTGTCGGATCGAGCGTGATGCACCAGATTTTATCCGAATCGTCGACGTATTGTTTGCAGATCGTTCTCGCCAGTGCGTTGCGCGCGTATTCGGTAAGCACGTCGGCGTCTTTCGTCCGCATCGCGCAATCGCCCACGGCTTCGATAATCGTTTCAAGATCGCGAATCGGCACGCGCTCGCGAAGCAGGTTCTGCAGCACCTTTTGCAGTTCCCCGGGCTTGATGAGCGTGGGAATCACTTCTTCCACCAACGCCGGACAGCGCGCTTTCAGGTTATCAACCAGATTCTTCACTTCCTGCCTGGTGAGCAATTCGTACGCATGGCTCTTCACCAGTTCGGTGAGGTGCGTTGCCAGCACCGCCGAGGCTTCAACCACCGTGTAATTCATCAACTCCGCCTGCGCCCGCTGCGGTTCGGTGATCCAATACGCCGGCAGGCCGAAAGCCGGCTCGGTGGTTTGCGTTGCGCCAGTGATTTCGCCGCTGACCGCGCCCGAGTCCATCGCCAGAAACTGCTCTGGATAGGTTTCCCCTCGGCCGACCGCGTTGCCCTTGATGCGCACCACGTAGTCATTGGCCCCGAGTTGAATATTGTCACGAATGCGGATGGGCGGAACGATGATGCCCATTTCCATCGCCACCTGCCGGCGGATGAGACTGATGCGATCCAGCAAATCGCCGCCGCGCGTGGTATCAACGAGCTTCACCAGCCCGTAGCCCACCTCGAGTTCCATCGTGTCGACGTCGAGCAGCTTCTCGACCTTTTCAGGGTCTTTCTTCGAGATTGCCTCGCGCTCGACGGCGGCGGCGGCGACTTTCGCACGGTTTTCGTTCCGCGTGAGCACCAGAGCCACCCCGCCGCAGCAAAGGGCTAGAATAATCAACGGCATTGCCGGCAGACCCGTGAATGCCATGAAACCCAGAAAGATCGCCGCGACGATCAGTGGCTTGGGGTTGGAAAGCAGTTGGCTGATCATCTCTTCGCCCAGATCGCTCTTGCTGCTCGACCGGGTGACGATGAGGCCCGCGGCCAGCGATACGATGAACGCCGGCACCTGGCTGACCAGCCCGTCGCCGATCGTCAGGATCGTATAAAGTTTCATCGTCTCCAGGATCGGCCAGTTGTGCTCCACCATGCCGACATAGAATCCGCCCAAAATGTTGACGATGGTAATGATCACCGACGCAATGGCATCCCCGCGGACGAACTTGCTGGCACCGTCCATCGCACCATAAAAGTCGGCCTCGTCGGATATTTCTTCTCGACGTTTTCGCGCGTCCGCCTCAGTGATGTGGCCGGCGTTCAAGTCGGCATCAATCGCCATTTGTTTGCCGGGCATTGCGTCTAAGGTGAACCTTGCCGCTACTTCGCTGATGCGGGTGGCGCCTTTGGTGATCACCACAAACTGAATGATAAAAATGATGACGAAGATAATGATGCCAACAGCCAGGCTGCCGCTGGTCACAAAGCTGCTGAACGCCAGAATCACCTCGCCGGCGGCGTGCTTGGCGGCTTCGGGGGAAAGGCCGCCATCGCCGGCGGTGAGAATCAGGCGCGTCGTGGCTACGTTCAGCACGAGGCGAAACAGCGTCACCGCCAGCAGCAGCGACGGAAAGACCGCGAATTCCAGCGGGCTTTTCACGTAAATTGTGGTCACCAGCACGATGATCGAAAGGGCGATGTTGATCACCAGCAACAGATCAAGAATCGCCGGCGGCAGCGGCACGAGAATAACGCCCAAAAGCCCGATCAGCGCCAGCGGGAACAGCAGCGCGCGGCTTTCCTGCAGCTTCTGAAGGATCGGATTTCGTGCGGCGAGCGTTGGCATCGTTGTGGGTTGTCAGTTGTGCGGCGTGGGTTATGTGTTGTGATTTGCCGACCGGCATAGACGCCGACCTGCAACCAACAACCCACTTACGCGGCCTGAGCATTCCTCCTATTCATCTTTCCACTTAACTCGTACACATACGCCAGAATTTCCGCGACGGCGGCGTAGAACTGTTCGGGGATCTCCTGACCCACTTCCACCAGCCGCCACAACGCCCGAGCCAGCGGCGGGCGTTCCAGAATCGGCACGCCGGCCGCGATGGCGGTTTCACGAATCTTCTGGGCGATGAATCCCCGGCCCTTGGCGATCACTTTTGGAGCGTGGAACCCGTCTTCATATTTCAATGCCACCGCGTATTCGGTCGGGTTGGTAACCACCACATCCGCCGTCGGAACCGAAGACTTGATGCGTTGCAGCGTCCGCTGCATCGCGATCTGCCGGCGCCGCTGTTTGATCATCGGGTCGCCTTCCATCCGCTTCATTTCGTCTTTCACCTGTTGCTTGGTCATCTTCAATTCGCGCTCGGTGCGAAAGCGCTGCCACGCGTAGTCGATAATCGCCAATACCAGCATCAACAGGCCCAGACGCAGAATGATCGTGTAGATAATTCCGCTGGCCAGCGAAAATGTCTGCATCGTGGCAAGCTGCTGCACGCTGACAATCTGTTCGAGCCGGCCATGCACCGCCGAATAGGCCACCGATCCGACGACGAGCAGCTTGGCAACGTTCATCACCATCTGCATCGAACCCTTGCCCTTGCCGAACAGCCGCTTAAGCCCCTTGAGTGGGCTGAGGGCGGCAAAATTCGGTTGCAGCCGCTTGGTGTTGAAGAATAGTCCCACCTGAGCAAGATTGATCAGGATCGCCACCAGCGCCACGCCGAGCAGCAACGGCAGCAACGCCGCGCCGATGGTGCCGGCCAGACTCACCAACAGCGTGGATACATGTCGAGGATCGTGATCGGCCAACACGTCGGCGGACATCACACGCTCAGTCACCGCGCGCAACGCGGCCACCAAGTCGCCGCCTTTCATCTGCAGCATGAACAACATGCCGAGAATGACGGCGGCGGCGGTTAAGTCGGGCGATCGCGCGACATTCCCCTGCTCGCGCGCTTCCTGGCGCCGGCGGGGGGTGGGGGCTTCGGTTTTGTCACCAAAATCGTCGGCCATCCGTGGCCTTTCTTACTAATTACTTCGCCGGGGCAATTGAATAACGCGCTTCAACCACATTCACATTGGCCGACACCGCGTCAACCAGCACTTCTCCAGTAATCTTCACACCCACAATGATGACGATCAGACCCACGAGCGAACGGATGCTCAACCCCGCCGTCATCACGTTCAGCTGCGGCATCGTTTTCCCGATGCAACCCAGCGCCACATCAACAATCAGCATCGTCACGAGCATGGGTGCCGCAATTTGCATTGCCAGTATTGTGGCGCCGGTGAGCATTTCTATCAGCAGATCAAACACCGATTGATCCAGGCCGACACTCAAGGGAGGCAGTGCCGCAAAACTCGCATGCACGCCGCGGAGCATTGCCGCCGGGCCATTGACCAGCGGGCTCATGAACACAAGAAGCGTGAGCATGAACTGCAGGTCGCCCACGAGCGTACTGGATTGCCCGAACTGCGGGTCAAAAGTCTGTGCGATTGAAAGCCCCATCTGCTGACCCATGATTTCCCCGGCCCACTGCGCCGCGACGAAAACGAACGAAACGATCAATCCCATCGCGATGCCAAACACCAGTTCGCCGCCCAGCGCCACGACGAGCGTCGCCAAATCCTGCGGCAGGGCCACCGGCATTTGAACCGCGCCCGCCATGCCGGCGGCGATGAGCAGCACGAGCATCGCCCGCACCCGCCGAGGCACGCGCGCGCTGCCCAGCATCGGCGCCATGACAAACATTCCCGCCACGCGAAACAGCACGAGAAGGAACGCCGGCGCCGTCGTCGCGACGTATTGCACGAAAGATTGCAGCGCCAGTTCAAAGGCCATGCGCGTCCTGTCCCCTATGGAAGCTGCCCGGTCAAAAACATTGCCGCGGAATATGCGAGCAGCCGCTCGGCGATCCACGGCGTCAGCAACACCGCTGCGAAAATCATCGCCGTGATTTTGGGCACGAACGTGAGCGTCTGTTCCTGAATCTGGGTGACCGCTTGAACCAGCGAAATGATGATCCCGACCACCATGCCAATGATCAGCATGGGCGCAGAAATCAGCAGCGCCAGAATCAATGTGTGTTGAACGATATCAATGGCAGCGCCGAGGTCGATCATGTTCACACCCATCCTTGAGTGTGCGGGCGAGATTGTCGCCAAACAACTGTCGCCGAAACTGAAGTGAGCCCTGACGATTCCCAACGCCACGGCCGACCGAATCATCCATGACTCGATCAACAAAACTTATTAAACGAATGTACCCATCAGCTGCGCGGTAATCAATCGCCATCCGTCAACAAGCACAAACAAAAGCAACTTAAACGGCAAAGAGATCAGCACCGGCGGCAACATCATCATTCCCATGCTGATCAGCACGGATGAAATCACCACATCGATGATCAGAAACGGCAGAAAAATCTTGAAGCCCATCAGAAATGCCGTCTTCAACTCGCTCAGCACGAACCCGGGAATGAGCGACATCGTTCCGACGTCTCCCCATTTCGGCTCGTTTTTGGCCGCGTTTCCTTCGCGAAAACGATAAAAAAGGAATACGTCCTCGTCATTTCCAGCACTGGCCACTT
Source organism: uncultured Tepidisphaeraceae bacterium (assembly GCA_964641895.1). Classification (GTDB taxonomy): domain Bacteria; phylum Planctomycetota; class Phycisphaerae; order Tepidisphaerales; family Tepidisphaeraceae; genus UBA2421. The sequence continues at coordinate 22,179 of CAZXLA010000004.1, read as the reverse complement.
GCGCAATCATGAAATCGCGCACCGGAACCTCCGCCCGCGACAGTGCCATGCGCTGATCAATCTGCCCGTTGAGGTACGGCGACAGTGCTTCATCATTCACGCGCTGCCACGTCTTGCCCATCACCAGAAATGTCATGAACAGCGACATCCCGATGATGATCTGATTGGGCGGCAGATTCTGCGTGCCCAGCGCCTGACGCAGCAGCGACAGCACGATGACGATGCGCGTGAAGCTGGTCATCATGATCAGAATGGCCGGCGCGAGCGAGAGCACCGTCATCATGAAAATGATCTGCATCGCCGCGGAAAAATTGGCGCGGTTGGTCAGGTCGGGAAGCTGCATTGATGGCGCGGGGATCGCCGCTGGCGTACCGCGAGCCAGCGGCAACTGCCGGCCGTCGAGCGGAATATCCGTTGCGGCTTCCTGCGCAAGCGCCGATGACGGCACAAGCAGTGCCACCAACAACAACAAATAACACCACGGATTGACGTGAGCATCCGTTCTCATCGTCGCTCCTCAAAAATGAGTTTGACCGGTCTTCCTGACCGGTCTGGTTACTTCCTGAACTGTTTTCCCAGCCCACGGACTTTGTCCATCAGGCTGGCGATTTCGCCTCGGGCGTGCGCCAGCGACGGATCCTCCGTCGATTGCGCCATCATCGCCGCGCCGGCGGGGACGAGCATTTCGTCGGCGTCGGCTTCTTCAAAATCGTTTTCGGCTTTCTTAAACCACTTGGCAAACCCGATCGCCGGCGTAATTGAAGTCGCTTCTTCCAACTGTCCGAGCAGCGATGCCACCTCATCCGCTTCGGTAATCTGGCACAAACTGCTCATCTGCCCGGCGTTGTCGGCCGCGACGACAATTCTGCGGCCGACCTGAATCAGCACCACCTGCTGCCTCGGCCCGGTGGTGGCCCGGCCTAGCACACGCACGACTTTTCCCGCTCCGACCGCCGCCGACGCGCCGAGCCAGCGCTTGCCGACAAAGCGCATGAGCAATATCAGCCCGATGACGATACCCAGCGCAACCGCCACCCTCGGCCAATTGAAACTAATGGAGGGCGCCAGTTGCATCGATGCGGGCGCGGTGGAAGGGCGTTCACCCGTGGTCGCCTTGGCCGCGCCGACGCGCACCGGTTGATCGTCAAACCGCCCCGCCGGCTGCGTGGATTGCGCCATCAACGGCGCGACGGCACTCAGCGCCGCAACGCAACCAATCGTAAAGCTCAGAATACGCCGGTTCATGCGACTGAGTCTTCCCGGCTGGTGGTGACGATTTCGTTGACGCGCACACAGAAGTTGTCGTTCAGCACCAGCACTTCACCGCGGGCCACGAGGCGGTCGTTTACAAACACATCAACGGGGTCGCCGGCGAGTTTGTCGAGTTCCACGACCGAACCTTCAGCCAGCTTCAGCACGTCTTCCACCATCATGCGCGACCGCCCCAGCTCGATTTTTACGTTGAGTTCAACATCGCGAAGCAAATCAATGCTGCTGGCGGCGGCATCGGCGATCACTTGCTGGAAATTGGGCAGGTCAAAATTCGCCGTATCCACGGAGGCACCGGCGTGCGAAAGAATGTCGCCGTCGGGTATCACGCCGGTTTCCTGGGTGGAAAACGCGCCGCCGCCCGTGTGGGCAGCGGCATTGGTGCCTTCCATTTCGGCCAATTTGAGGAGTTCCTGAAGCGCCGCGTCATCGATCGGTACCGTCGCCGTTGGATCGGAAGCGGGTGCGGGCGTCACCGAATCAAACCCAGCATTGCCTAGATCGAACGGTTCTTCGGGTTTATCTGGGATTGAGCCGGCGCTCTCATCGGCGGGCGGGGGGACTGCATCACCTTCGGCCATGCGACACCATCCTTGGCTGCAGCCGGAGAGGCAGGTCAATCCATCGACCTGCCGCTAGAAGTCAGTGCGGAACGGAATGCACTTGGGCACCAGCACTTCTTCGATCAACCCTTCGCCGACCAGTTCATCAAGCTGATACTTGACTTGCCGACGAAGCGTTTCAAGGCCGGGTTCCGAGCCGCCTCCGAGTTTCTCCGGATCGCTTTGCGCAATGATCGTTCGAACGCGATCCTTAATCAAGGCCTCGCGATCTTTAAGTGTCCGCTGAACCTTGTCGGCGTGCTCGCCTTTGACCAGCGCGAAGATGGAAATGTCATAAAGAAAGGTTCGGCCCGACATCTTGTTGGGCGCGCGAAACTCCACCAACTGCAGCTCGTACGATTTTTTCTTTTCGTACTTTTTGTGCGCCTTTTCCCCTTCCTTGCCCGCCTCGCCACCGGCGTCGGCTTTGGCGGCTTCGCCGTGGCCGTCGTCCTTCGCCGCTTCACCGTGACCTTCGTCACCCGCGGCGGCATCTCCTTCGGCGGCGTGGGTTTCGGCGGCGTCGTGCTCGGCAAGTTCCGCCGCCACCGCTTCTTTGGGCGCACCAAAGCCCAGCAGCTTCAATCCGGCGAGAAGCACAATCGCCTCAATGACCATGACTCCGCCGAGCAATACGGGGAGCTTGGTAAGGAAGCCGCCCTTCTTGGCTTCGTCCTTCTTCTCACCGGCGTGTTCGTCTTTTTTTGCAGCTTTTTTCTCGGCCATGATGCGATCCTGTCCGCGGCGCGTCCCATAAACCAGGCGAACCTATGCGCTGCTAACCGATGTATCGGCACAGCAAGACGGCATCATTGCGAAATGCGAGATTGGATCGACGCCGAGCTTGGGCAGTTTCCGTTTATCGGCGTGCCCGCAAGACCGCAGTTCTCAGTCGGTAATTGGCTTGCGGATGATCCGTGCATACTCGATCGCGCGACGCAGCACTTCGCCCATTTCTTCTTTCACCATCAATCGTTCGCCGTTGTCGCAGCAAATGAGCGTGTCGGGCGTTTTCTCGACGGTGCGGATTTTTTCGGCATTCATAACAAAGGGCGTGCCGTTGAGTTTGGTGAGTGTGATCATTGTTGCACAGCCAAGAGCGGATAGCGGAGGGCCGAGAGCACGATGACGTTTCTGGCTTCGGCTCTCCGCTGTCGGCTCTGGGCTTTCTCCAAAAATTGCCCCCGCGACAGCAGAGTAAACACCCTGTCGCGAGGGCTGGGTAACCATGGATGTTCCGTCGCGGGTGTCGCGCGGGGACGCCATTTTTTTCTTACCTGCTCGTATTCAACAGTTCCGTCAACAATTGATCGCTCGTCGAAATCACCCGGCTGGCAGCGGTGAAGCCGGTGGACGAGATGATCAGGTTCACAAACTCTTCACTCAGATCGACGTTGCTCAATTCCAGCGTGGCCGAGCGGATCGCCCCGGCCGACAGTTGCAGCGGGCCGGTGATTTTCGGCCCTCCGCTATTGCCGCCGGTCACGTACATGTTCGCGCCGGTGTCTTCCAAACCCTCGGCATTATCAAAAGTGGCGACGGCAACCTGCCCGAGGCGCTCTCTTGTGCCGTTGTCGTACGCGCCGGTAACATCGCCGTTGGTTGAAATCGAAAAACTGGTGAGCGTACCGATGGGCTTGCCATCGGGCTCGCCGAAGATGTTCGATGCGTTGGCACTGCTGTTTGCGATCGCGCTGAGTTGCGATACGTCCAGGCCGAACGACAGCGGATCGCCGCTTCCGGTGTTGGTGCGATCCAGCCGCGCCGCAATGGCGGTGGTGGTGAGCGGCTTCCCATTGGTATCAAAATTAATAGAGCCGGTGGCGACGCGAATGCCTTCGCTCGCGCCGGTGGGATCGAACGTTCGCGCGTCGGTGTCGTCGCCGCTGAACGCGTAAACTTTCCACGCCGTACCGTTGGCATCCGCGTTTTCCAGCACGGTGACCACGCTGACCTGCAAAGCGTTGCCCAATGAATCATAAGTGGTAAAGCTGGTGAACGCGCTTTCGCCGGTGGCGGCCGAGGTCTCGGCGTATTCGGCTGTTGCGCCCAGCACGGTTCCGGCCAGTGAGTTAGCGTTCTGCTCGCCGATGTGGCTTTCAATCCGCAGCCGCCGGGTGTTGGCCGCATCGGTGCCGGTGACGGCACTGGTGACGGTCGCGCCCGGTGTCGAAGGCGGCGTACCGGTGGTGGTGAGATTCGAATCGATGCCCAAGGCCTGGTTTAGGAAAATGTTATATTCGTCGACGGTGGTCGTCGCGGTAACGGTCAAATCAAGCGCCGGCAGTGTTCGTCCGCCGCGTTTTGCTGCGAGGCTGATCGTCTGCCCGTCGGTAAACATTCCTGCCGTAGCTGGTACGCCGGCGCTATCGGCCTCGCGCAGGTTGACCAATGCGGTAGACCCGATGGGTGCGTCACCCGCGGCGTTGGCGCCGACGTCGGTCAATGCTTTTGAAAGCAGCACGTTGCCAATCGTTCCAACGGCTCCTCCGGCATTGAGATTGCCTTGCAGGTCAACCTGAGTGGTTGCCTGCGCTTTGGTAAGCCCACCCAGTGGGATCTTGATATTTTGAAGTTGGCCGGGAACGATATTTCCGTCGGTATCAACGCCGAAACCCTGCACAAAATCACCGCTGGTGCTCGTGAGCTCGTTAGTCTGATTGAGAACGAACGAGCCGTCGCGCGTAAATTTCTGGCCCTTGCCCTGGACGACAAAGAATCCGTCACCGTCGATGGCCAGGTCGGTTGCCTTGCCGGTCGTTTCCAACGATCCGGCATCAAAGTTCTTCTGAATCGTCCCGATTTGCGCGCCCAAACCGCGCTGCGACGGATTCTCCCCGCCGAAATCCGCGCTGGGCGGCGAACCGGCGCCGTCGGTGACATAAAATTGCGGCTTAAACAAAACACGGCTGCCTTTGAACGCAACGGTGTTAACGTTGGCAATATTGTTGCCCACGACATTGAGCCGCGTCTGATTGACATCAAGCCCGCTTAAACCGGTGAACAGTGTGCTGGTGAGTGCCATAAGTTGCAGTTCTCATTCGGCCACCGGCGCATTCCATGCACGGGCGAGCGCAAATTTTGCATCGTTCCAAGGCCCACAAGCTCCGCCGGAGGGCACTGCGTTGATCTCATTCGTTCAGGTGCAATCGGCGTTCCAGACTTCTAATTTTTAGCCGCAGATGAACGCAGATAAGAGAAGGCAAGTGCATTCGCATCAGCGCCGAACCACGATCCAGAATCACTGTGAAGTCTTCAGCAACCTTCTCTCTTCATCTGCGTTCATCTGCGTTCATCAGCGGCAATAACTCGCTTCGTTCAATTCGCCGCGGCCGTTTCGATGCGGGTCGGCGCGATGGCTGTCAGCCGGACGAGCTCAAGCGACTGGCCGTTATCGAGTTCCAGCAGGAGATTGTCGTTCTCCACACGAATGGAATTAACCACCCCGCCGATTTTTGTGCCGTCGGCGGTTTGCCCTTCCACGGCCTTGCCGATCAGGCTGCCGGCGGCGCCGAGGTTGTTCTGCAGCACCAGCGTTTTAAGGCTCGCCTGTAACTGCTGCGTCGATTGAAGCTGGCCGATCTGGCTCATCTGAGCCAGAAGCTGCTCATTCTTCGCCGGCTCAAGCGGGTCCTGGTTCTGAAGCTGCGTGATCATCAGCTTGATGAAATCTTCGGTCTTGAGCTGAAACTTGCTCGACGCCACCGAGTTTCCACTGCTGCCGGCGGAAGAGAGAGAGGATGTTTCCATTGTGCGTCCTTTTCGTATGGGTGATGTAACGATTGACGATCGACGATTGACGAGGCAATTGCTTTTTCTGGTTAATCGTCAATCGTTACTACCGTTGAAGCATGAATCCGAATTCAGGCGACGAGATCCAACGGATCACCCGCCCCCAGCTTCGCCCACATGCGTTTGAGCATTTCTTTGCGCTGCTGGTTGCTGTGTCGTTCCCAATCAAAACCGCTTTGGCCTTGCTGATGGGAATTCTTTGGATCGTTCTGCTTGTCGGCGTGCTCGCTCCGCGGCGCTTGCGACACCTGCAGCTTGTCGACGCTCACGCCCTGGCTTTCCAGAGAATGCTTCAATTGTGTGAGGCTGTGACTGAGCAATTGCGTGGCGTCGGCATTGCTGGTTTGGAACGAGGCATCAATCACTCCGTCACGTACGCTCACCTGCACGAGCAGCGCGCCGAGTTCCGGGGGATCAAGCCGAATTTGCATGGTGCCGCCGGTCGGCAACAGTTGCCCGCGAACGGTTGACACGATCGTTGGATGGTTGGCGTCGGCAAACCGCTCCGGCGAGAGGGGCGTCGCGACCGGGGCCGGCGTCGCGATAAGATCAAGCTTCTGCGCGACCGACGTCGGCGATGCTTGCGCGCCAGCCAGATGAGAGGCGTCAACGTGCCCCACCGCTTGCGGCGTCGCGGAACCAATGGCGTCGGCCCGGGCAGACACCGAGCCTGTTTCCAACCTGACCACCGCTTCGGTACCGTCGTCCACCTTTTCTTCTTTCACGTTTACGCGTGAAGACGTTGCAACCTCTGCTGCATCGACGGGTGTGAAATCCGTTGATGCATCATCACCCGCCGGCTCCGCTTCAGCATCGGTTACACCTACCGATTCAACGTTCGCCTGACCGCCCCGAATTCCGCCCGAATCATTCAACCGCGCCGGTTGGCCGCGCACGGCGTTGAGCACGCTTTGGATCTTTGTCGCATCATCGGGCTCGCCATCGTCAGCGGTTGCGATGGTTTCGATTTCTTCGGGTTCCACCGCCGTCGCGCCGGCGAGAATCAGCGATGGATCGGCCGCCGCAATTGCTTCGATCTCCACTTTCGCCACAGCCTGTTCGCCAGCGGGCTTGGAAAGATCGGTCTCGGTGGCTTCATCGGTCGCGAGGGGATCCTTCTTCTGCTCGACAGGTTTGGTGTCCGTCGGTGTTTCCACGGGCGCGGCATCGTCCACGGGCGCGTCGGCCTCGCGCTCTCTGCCGCGCTGGGCTTTCTTCGGTCGTGCAGACTCCGACGACGGTTTTTGTGCCGCCGACGCACTTTCATCCTCCCGCGGCGTGGCGGTGCTATCGACCGACTTCTTCAAGGCCTGATCGAAGCCGCTGCCGGCCCCCGATTTTTCTGTTGCGGATTTTGTTTCGGGGGAAATCGATTGCCGCCCCGCCGACCGCGCCGTTCTTGCTCCGCCGGCGGGCAGGTTTTGCAGGATGGTTGACGCCATGGCTAATTCGCTACCGAGGCCTGACTTTGCCGCATTCGTTCCAGCACACGCTGGATTCGTGCGGTTTCATCGGGCGTCTTGAATTCTTTGATGATTCGCGACGCCTGTCTCGGCTGCATGGCTTGCAAGTACCGTACCATCGTTTCGTCATCCAACCCCATGAAGACGGTTTTTACCTGTTTGCCCGGCATCGACTGGTACAAACTGAGGCTGTCCTGAAAGCCTTTGTCGCCGGCAAGTTTCTGCTGCGACTGGGTTTGCTCGGCCAGCTTTTTGTCTTTCAGTTCGTGGGCCGTGCGATCGGTTGATAGCTGGGCCTTGGCGATATCCACCTGACGCTGCATATCCTGCAATTCTCGATATCGCCGATCGAGTTCGCTGCGCTGCGCATCAAACGCCTGCTGGATAAATTCGACTTGTTCGATGGCACTTCGGCCCGACGCTTTGGCGAGCAGTTCTTCGAGCTTCACCGACGGCTGCGTGCTCGGGCCGGACGTGGTTTCGTCGAGCTTTACTACTTCGGGCTTGGCCGGCGGTGGGAAAAGGATTTCTTTGATCCGGGCGACCTGATCTTTGCCCAGATGCCCGCCCTTCCACAGCCACCCCGCCCCGCCGGCGAGGGCAATGAAGTTGAGCGCGAGCATGAGTACAACCGCTTGTGCGAGTTTCTTCACCATGATTTCCCGCCCGCAATTGCGTTACATCGATTCGGTGATTTCCCGACTGTTGCCATTGACATTGTCATATGCAATCTGCATTCCGATTTCATCGAGTTGCGCCATTTCCTTCTGTGCCTGTTCGAGCCGCCATTGCGTCAATCGCTTTTCCTTAAGCTTTTCGATCACTTTCTTCTGCTTGGCCGCCTCGGCCAACTCGGCCCGCGTCTGCTCGACCGATTGCTGCGCCGTGACGATGCGCCGCGCCTGTTCGATGGCCCTTCGATGCATCGCCAACGTGTATCGGCGATGCGCCGCGAGATAGCCCAGATCGAGCGGGCCTGTGAGCCGGTTCTGACGCACGTCAGCCACCGATAATTGCACCTGCGCATCCAACCGGCGCAGCTCATCGGTAAGCTGCGTCAACATCGCATGCTTCTCGGCCAGCACGCGCTGTCGATCCCGCTCCACCTGCGTCCGCAGGCGGAGAACGCCTTCGAGGTTGAATTTGAAACGAGCCATACTTTAATCAGCCGCCGATGAACGCGGATGAACGCGGAAAAGACAGGAGCGCTCTCGCCGAATACGCCTATCTTCTTATCTGCGTTTATCTGCGTTCATCTGCGGCTTAGAACTTTTCAGGACTTTCTCCGCCTGCTCGATCCACGTATACAGTTCGCCCAATTGCTTTTGCGCATCAGCCAGTGTGATCGGCTGCCGCGCATCCTGCTGCAGAAACGCGATCACCTTCTGCCGGGTTTGAACAGCCAGGTCATAGTCGGCATTCACACCAGGCACGTAAGCGCCGATGTTCACCAGGTCTTCGATGTCGGCGTACGTGGCCAGGAGCGACTGCACCTTTCGCGCCATCTGTACCTGCTGCGGTTCACACACATCACCGCGCACGCGGCTGATGCTTTGCAGAATGTCGATCGCGGGGAAATGCCCGCGGTTGGCCAGGCTGCGGCTGAGCCACAGATGGCCGTCGGTGATGCCCTTTACCGCGTCGGGGATGGGTTCGTTGAAATCGTCGCCTTCCACCAAAACTGTGTAGAAGCCGGTGATGCTGCCGTTCTCGGTCTTGCCCGCTCGCTCAAGAATTTCCGGCAAAAGCGCAAATACACTGGGCGGGAAGCCTCTGGTCGCCGGCGGTTCACGGGCGGCGAGACCGATCTGCCTTTGTGCTTGCGCCATGCGGGTGAGCGAATCCATCAGAAGCATGACGTGCCGGCCCTGATCGCGGAAGAACTCTGCTACGGTGCATGCGACTTTGGCGGCGCGAACGCGCAACAGCGGCGGATCGTCGCTGGTGGAAACGATCACCACGCACCGCTTCATCCCGTCCGGCCCGAGCGAGTGATCAATAAACTCGCGAACTTCCCGGCCGCGTTCGCCGATTAAGGCGATCACGCTCACATCGGCGCTTGTGTGTTTGGCGATCTGCGACAGCAGCATGGATTTACCCACGCCCGGCCCGGAGAAAATTCCCATGCGCTGGCCGAGGCCGCAGGTGAGCAACCCATCGATGCCGCGGACGCTGGTCGCGATGGGTTCACGAATGTTGCGCCGATCGAGCGGCGCAGGCGACTTCTGATCGATCCGGCGGTAGGCGTTTGCGCCGACCGGGCCAAGGCCATCGGTCGGCCGGCCGAAACCGTCAAGCACTCGGCCGAGCAACTCCAATCCACAGGCAATTTTCGGAGCGGCGGTTACGTTTTCAATCCGGTCGCCGCGCGATACGCCTGCCGGGCTGGTCAGCGGCATGAGAAGCGTGCGGTCGGCGGCGAAGCCGATCACTTCGGCCAGCGATTCGCGCTGGCCCATCGAAACAACCTTGCAGAGCGAACCGATCGGCAACGCCAGATCGGTGGCTTCGATCGTCAAGCCGGAGATAGCCTGCACCGTGCCGGCGACGCCGAAAGGCATGGCATCGTCGACGGCCTGAAACTGCGGGCTAAGAACACGGGTCATGATTCACCGCCGCACAATTCGGCGGCGATGCGATCGACCATGCCGTCGAGCGTCGCATCAATTTCGCCGTGCCGCGTGAGAATGCGCGCCCCGCCGGGCAACACGCCGCTATCCGCCACAATTTCGACGTGCTTCAGCGACGGCCAGTTTACCTGCAGCGACGGCATCACCTCCGCGAGGATCGCCGTCTGCGACGAATGAACGGCGATGCGAATATCATTCTGACCGACAACGAATCTGAGCGCCTGAGAGAGCGTGTCGGTGAGCACGCCGTCGCTCGTCGCGGCCACACGATGAACGACCTTGCGGGCGATCGCCACCGCCAGCGCGCAGACGTCAGCCGTCGCCGAAGCCTCGAGTTGCTTGCGCGAATCTTCAAGCTGCCCCGCCGCCGAGGAAAGTGTTTTTAGGAGCGTGGTAAGCTGAGGCGTGAGCTCGGCCAATGCCTGCTGTTTTCCCTCGGCGACACCGGCTTCTTCACCATGCCGCCGGCCTTCGTCGCGGCCTTCGACCAAACCGAGTTCGCGTGATTCGGCGCGGAGTAGTTCTGACTCGTGCTGAGCCTCAATCAGCAGCGCCTCAGCCTGCTGCCGGGCGCGCAGCAGCATCGCCTGCGCCTGCTTTTCCACTTCACGCAGCGAGTAGATCTTCGGCTGAATCGATGAAGTTGTGGGCTTGAGGACGGGCATGAGGGGGGCGGTAGGGTTCAGGGTTCGGGGTTCGGGGGTCAGGAATCATGTATCGCTTCGTACAACACCCTGAACCCTGAACCCTTCTAAACGACCATTTCCTTCTCTCCGCCGCGGCCGGCGATGATGATTTCGCCGCTGTCTTCTAGCCGGCGGACGACATCGACAATCTTCTGCTGGGCCTGTTCCACATCGCTCACGCGCACCGGGCCCATGTACTGCATGTCTTCGGCAATGAGCTGCGCGGCGCGTTCCGACATGTTCTTGAAAATCTTCTGCTTGAGTTCTTCGCTGGCCGTTTTGAGCGCCAGGCTGAGGACATCGTTTTCGATTTCTTTGAGCACGCTTTGAATGCCTTTGTCGTTCACCAGCAGAATGTCTTCGAACACGAACATCAGCCGCCGGATGCTCTCGACCAGATCGGGGTCTTCGGCTTCCAGGCCTTCCATGATCCCTTTTTCCGTGCTGCGGTCGGCAAGGTTCAGCATCTCCGCCACCGTCTCCACGCCGCCGGCTTTTTCGAAGGTCTGACTGACGATATCGCTGAGCCGATGGGCCAATCCCTGCTCCACTTCTTTAATTACTTCAGGATTCGTCTGTTCCATGTTGGCGATGCGCTTGACCACCTCCACCTGCTTCTGGCTGGGCAGGCCGACCAGGATTTCGCTGGCTTTCTGTGCGGGAATATGGGCCAGAATCAGCGCAATCGTTTGCGGATGTTCGTCCTGAATAAACGTCAGCAGGTTTTCGCTTTCGGCTTTCTGTAAAAAACTGAACGGCGTGGTTTGAACCTGCTGCGTAACCTGCTTGATGGCGCGCTCGGCGTCCTGGTCGCTCAGGGCTTTTTTCAGCAGCGTCTTCGCATACTCCAAGCCGCCCTCACTCAGGTATTGATTGGCCAGCGCCGCCGAATAAAACTCGCCGAAGACTTCCTTGCGGCTGTCTTTGTTGATCTCCCCCATCGAAGCAATTTCGCGCGAAACCTCCTCCACCGCCTCGGGCGACAACCGCTTCAGCACCTCGGCGGCGGAATCCTGATCGATGGTCAGGAGGAGAATGGCAGCTTTTTTTACACCTGTGACTTCGGGCATATCGGGGTTCGGGGTTCAGGGTTTGGGGTTCAGGGCAGCATCAAAATGCTGAAGCCTGAACCCTGAACCCTGAACCCCATCCTTAACTTCTGCTCAACCACCGCTTCACCAACTGCGCCGCGGCGTCGGGGTCTTCTTTGACCATGTTATTGACTTGATCGACCATCTGCTGGCCCTTCATTTCGTCGGCGCCCAACTCCATCGCCTCAAGCGTAGGCATGCCGGGCGCTGCGATACCGATCAGTTCCTCGTTGCCATCAATGGACTGCACATCCAGGCCACGCGCTTTCTTCACCGGCTCGGGAACGATCAGCGGCGCGGGTGTGCTCTTTTTCACGATCATGCTCACCATGAAGAGGCTGATGACCGCCAGCAGCCCGATTAAAATTTCCTTCATGTTGCCTCCGAACGTCGTGGAAAGCAGTCCACCCGACGACCCCGACGTCGGCAACTCCGCCGGCGAATCGACATACATGGCGATTTGCACACTGGAGGCATCGGCCAAGCCAAGACATTTCTGAACCGCTTCCTTTAGAATGAGACTTTCACTCGCCACTTTTGCATCGATCGCGGCCAGGTCGGGTTCCTTTGTCGAACTCGGATCGACGTCCTTCACTTGTTTTACGAAGTAGCTGCGCGGCACGGCCACCGTGGCGGCGAGCGGCGTCGCGTCGCCGGCGGGCTTCATGGAACGTTCCTCCCGCTGCGAGGGGAAGTTCTCCATCTTCGTGACCGATTCTTCGGTGCTCGTGGTGTTCCCGTTGGTGGTGGATGCGGCGACGGCAAGTTCTGAACTGGTATTAGCGCCCACGCCCGGGTCGGAGGCGCCGGCGTTGGCTTGTGTGCTTTCGCTGGTCTTCGAGGTGATTTCAGTCTCTTTGCTCTTGATTTCGTCGACCTGCTTAACCACAGATTCCTTCGACTCGGTGTTGAGCTGGGCCGACACCGATACCAGCACTCCGCCGATGTACGAAAGCTGCCTTACCACTTTGTTGGCGAAGTAAGTTTCAAACTCGCTCTTGCGTTCGAGCAGGTCGCCACCGCCGCCGCCGGCGAGGGCGGAATCGAGTGGATACGGTCGGGTATCGACGACGATCTGCACGTCGGCCTTTTTCATGCCGCTTACCGAGCCGCATACCATCGACGCAATGCCTTCGATCATCGCCGGGTTGACACGCTGAGCCGGCGTTTCGGTCACCAGAAAAACAGCGGCGGTGGGATTGATCGGCGTGCCGAACCTCGGCACGCTGGCGGTATCGACCGTTACGCGCGCTTCGCGCACGCCGGGCATGAGCATCAGCATGCTCTGAATATGCTGGGCCAACAGCAGCTTCCAGACCTTGCTGTTTTTGTCCTGCGAATCGAACGGCGTCCCGCGGCTGAGGAAATCATCGAGCAGATTTGATGAACCGGCGGGAACCAGATTTTCGCTCGTGACGACGGCCAACGCGCGCATGCTGTCGTCCGGCGAAACCATGATGTTCCCGCCGCTGGCCGTGTGGCTGATTCCGCGCGCCGTAAGCGCATTGACGATCTTGGCCTGATCCTGATCGCGCACCGCTGTCGTAAGCAACGGAACACGATCCGGCGTGGCCGCATAACGCGACCACAGCAGGAGCGTCAACACCATTACGGCTACCAGCGCCATGACGAGCATGCGCTGCGTGCCATTTAACCCTGCAAGCTGCTCCTGTATCCGCTGGAGCTGCTGCTTGAAAACGTCCATGGCTTAAGCCCTCCTTGGCTTCGCCCGGGAGTTGCCAGTTGTCAATTCATCGTTGCCAGTGAATGCCAGAACTCCGCTGGCAACTGGCAACCGACAACTGGAAACTCACTAAATCGGCATGTTCTTTATTTCATCAAACGCATCCATCAATTTCCCACGGATCGCGAGCAGCGTTTTGAAGGCTATGTCGCTCTTTTCCATCGCGGTGAATACGCCGGTCACATCCTCGGTGCGGCCGGTCAGCAAATCCTGAGTGGCCTGGCTGGCGTCCTGCTGCAGCTTGGCCACTTCATCAATGCTGTTCTTGAGCACATCGGAAAACGACGCCCCACCAGCCGCCGGTGACGTGGCGCCACCGGTCGCCGCGGTCACGGTGTTGACGAGGCTGGTTGGTTGTATTCCGTTTAGCATTTCTCTACCAATTGCGATCTCGGACGTAACGATTGACGTTTGACGATTAAGCAGACAATCGAGGAACTCTTCTCAATCGTCAATCGTCAATCGTTACTCCTCCAGATCGCGCATCAGTCCTCTTTCAAGCGATGAGCCTCAAACTCGAACTAATCATCGCCTTGGTGGTTTCCATCATTGTCACGTTTGCTTCGTACGCCCGGCTGGCGTCCATCATGTTGACCATTTCCATGGCCAGATCGATATTCGGATACTGCACATACCCTTCGATGTCGGCATCGGGATGGCCCGGCTCATACACCTTTCGAAACGGGGCCTCGTCCTGAATGATTTTGGCAATGCTCACGCCGGGCGCGCCGCTGGCATCGGCCTGAGGCTGCAGCAATGCAATCCGCCGGCGGAACGGGATCGGTTCGCCTTTTTCATTGCGAGTGACGTTGATGTTCGCCACGTTGCTGGCGATGGTATCCATCCGCGTCCGCTGGGCGGTCAGGGCACTGGCTCCGATGTCTAAGGCATCAAACATGACGGTCCTTACGCGCGAGTAACGATTGACGATTAACGATTGAGGTAATCAATCGTCAATCGTTAATCGTCAAGATACCCGTTCCTTTAACGCATTCTGCAACGAATTAAACTGTTTTCGCAGCAGTTCGACGATTAAGTTGTGCATGAGCGCATTCTTTGCGCCATCGGTCACCAGCTGTTCGGTCGAACGGTTGTTCAGGTCATGAAACATAAGCCCGCTGCCAGGCTCGAACGCGGCGCCGGTGATGTCAGCAAAGCCAATCGTGCCCGGGGCAGCGCCGCGCCGATCCTGCACGCGGTCGCGCAGCATTTGCTGAAACTGTGCGACGTCGAGATCCTTGTTGCGATACCCGGGTGTCGACAGGTTGGCGATGTTCTCCAGCAAAAGCTTGTGCCGCGCCGACGTAAACCGCAAAGCCTGTTCGGCCAGCGGGGCGTTGCCTTGATTGATAAGCCGTTCGATGAACATCGTGTTGAGTATCCCAATTCAAACTGCGTGCCAGCAAAATGTTGGTTGGTGGTTGTAGGTTGCGAGTTGGACTTTAATCGCTTCAAGCCTACCAACCCGCTACCCACAACCTCCAACCCACAACCCACAGCGGCGGAAATCGCGCCTCTCGCGCAATTTATGCCCCCGCTTCAATCAACTCTCCTTCTTCCCGCCATTTCTTGATTTTCATTCCCAGCGTCCGCACGCCGATGCCCAATGCCGACGCCGTCTTGATCCTGTGCCCGCGGAATTGTTGCAGCGTGGAAAGGATGACCTGCTTTTCAATATCCGCCAGCGGCTTGCCGGCCAGGCCATCAACGTTCACCGAATCGGATTCGCTGATGCGCAGCCACGGCTCGAGTGTTGCGGCGCGAACCACGCCGGCTTCCCGCTCAAGCACATTCGCGCGTTCCATGATGTTTTGTAGTTCGCGCACGTTGCCCGGCCACGGATATTTTTGCAGCAACCGCAACGCGTCCGACTCGATGTGCCGCATGGCCTCACTTTCCTTCTTCGCGCAACGATGCAGAAAGTGCTTGGCGAGCTCGGGCACATCTTCAGCCCTCTGGCGCAGCGGCGGAAGCTCGATCGGCACGACGTTCAGCCGATAGAACAAGTCCTGACGAAACTTGCCTTCACGCACCGATTGCTCCAGATCGCGGTTGCTGGTGGCGATCACGCGGACGTCGACCTGCTGTGTCATCGAACTGCCGACACGCTCGAAGGAACTTTCCTGCAGCACACGCAGCAGCTTCGCCTGCAGGCCCTGGGCGATTTCGCTGATCTCGTCGAGCAGCAGCGTTCCGCCGTCGGCCAGTTCGAATCGTCCGCGGCGGAGCTTATCGGCACCGGTGAAGGCGCCCTTTTCGTGGCCAAATAGCTCGCTTTCCAGAAGATTTTCACTCAACGCGGCGCAGTTTACCGCCAGGAACGGACGATCTTTTCGCGGCGATGCGTGATGGATGGCCAGAGCCACCACTTCTTTCCCCGTACCGCTTTCGCCGCGGATTAGAATCGTCGCCGAACGCTGCGCGACGACATCAATCGTCTTGCGAATCTCGTCCATGATCGCCGACGACCCGATCAACGGCCGCGGGCCATTAGCTTCGGCGATGGAAC
This sequence comes from uncultured Tepidisphaeraceae bacterium, assembly GCA_964641895.1. Taxonomy (GTDB): domain Bacteria; phylum Planctomycetota; class Phycisphaerae; order Tepidisphaerales; family Tepidisphaeraceae; genus UBA2421. Next base: position 6,393 of record CAZXLA010000004.1, on the reverse strand, counting down.
GCAGCGCGGCATTCTCCAGCTTGAGCCGGCTGTGCTCGAGCGTGCGCTCGACGAGCATCTTGATTTCATCGGCCTCGAAAGGCTTCTGAATGTAGTCGTACGCGCCAAGCTTCATGGCTTCCACTGCCGTTTGCACGGTGGCGAATGCGGTCATCACCACCACCGGCAGATCGGGCCGTAGTTTTTTTGCTTCCGCCAGCAGTTCCGTGCCCGTCATTTTGGGCATGCGCAAGTCGGTAATCAGCAGATCGAACCGCTGGCCGGTCTGCAATCGCTGGACGGCAACCGTGCCGTCGCCGGCAGCGACGACTTCATGTCCGTCGCGCGCGAGCGTTTGTGCGAGTGAATCTCGCATCATTTCCTGGTCGTCAACAATGAGGATGCGTGCCATCCGTGCGCCTCCTAAAACAGCTAAATCCTGATTTCAAACTTCGCGCCGCCGGCTTCCTGGTTGGAAGCCGAAATGACGCCGTCATGCGATTCAATGATTCGATGCACGATCGCCAGGCCCAGCCCGGTGCCCTGATCTTTCGTGGTGAAAAATGGGTTGAAAATTCGATCGAGCGCCTCGGCGGGAATGCCGGGGCCGCTGTCGGCAATCTCCATCATGAACTGCCCGCCTTGAACCGCCGCGTAGCGAACGCTCACCGCGCCGCCGGATGGCTGCGCTTCGACTGCGTTGAGAACAAGGTTGAGCACCGCCTGGCCGATCATGTTCGGATCGATGCGCACGCGTAGTTGCAGCGGGCCATCGACGCTTAACTTCACGTTAGCCGCGGCGGCGCGCGGCTCGGCCAGGTCCAGGGCATCAACCAGCACTTCGGCCAGATCGCAATCGCGCACCACGGGCCGCATTTCACGCGTGAACTGAAGCACCTGGCTCACCAGCCATTCCAACTGCTTCACGCCGCTGGTGATCTTGTTGACCACCACCAACGAAGCCGGACGATCGGAAACATCCTGCCCCAGCATGCCGGCGTAGAGTTGAATGCCGCCCAGCGGATTGCGGATTTCGTGCGCCAGCCCGGCGGCCATCTCGCCCAGTGCCGCCAGACGATTGCGGCGTTCGAGCATGCGATTTTTCTCGCTCAACTCGCCGCGTAGTTTTACTACCTGGCCTTTAAGCTGCTCGTGCGATTGTTGCAGGCGTTCGGTGAGATCGCTATAGGCCATGATGATCCGGCCAAGCTCCTCGATCCGCTGCCCGCGGGTGTCGACGGCGAGATTTTGGGTTTCAGCCAAGGTGCTCATCGCGATAAATCCATGTTCCCCGACGTTCGATTTCCGTAGGCCGACGTGGCATATGCCCGATTCACCTGCCGCGAAGCCGACGCCTGATTGATCTGCTTTCCGACGTTTAACTTGCGCTGCTGCAGTAACATCACGTCGTCCTGATCCGACCGCGTGATTTGCTCGAGCAATTGTCGCGATCGCAGCATCATCGCTTCCACATGTTCGCGCCGATCGCCCGCCAAAGACTGCGTAAATGCCGGCCACTCCTGCTTGATCGGCGCCACCACCCGCTCCAGTTGCGACAGTTCATCCAGCACCCCCTGCCGCCGCTGCAACACGCCCAGCAGCGCCTCGGCGTCGCCTTGCTGCACATGCTCACGCTGCACGTCGGCAAGTTTGGCGAGCCGCTGGTAGCACTCGAGCTGTCGCTCCATCGCCGCAAGGATGTCTTCTTCTCCGACCATAACTGCCCACCCGCCTGTCATCATTCGAACTCGCCTTACAACCCACAACGAACAACCCACAACCCACAACGAACAACTAACAACGCCCCAGTCACCACATCCCCGCTTCACTCATCCACTTCAGTTGTCTTTCCCAATATTCTTTGGGCATCGAGAACGCGCCATCTTTAAATGCCTCGGCCGGCATGCGACGCAACAGCCACTTGGCGCGCTCGTTGGCCGCTTTGGCTTGTTCGAGTTTTCCCATCGCACAGTAGGCGTTGACGATCTGCACGAACGCCGTCAGCGCCGCCGGATCATCCTGATATCGCACTGCGGCGGCATCGTAGAAGCTGATGGATTGCGCGTAGTCGCCCAGGTCGTAAAGGCAATCGGCCCGGTAAAAATGCGACAGCTTCACTTGTAATTTATCCAGGTCGCGCGTGGGCGTTCGGCCGCGCCACATTTCAGTAATGCGGGCGTAGAGCGCCTTGGCTCGTTCCAGCCGCGTATTCCGGGCGGCCAGCGCCTCGGCGGGATCGAACGCCGGTTTATTGTCGGCCGACGCGGTCGCGTTCTTCGCCGCCGTTGCCACCGGGTCGATCGCCAAGGCGCTCTTCCGATAGCTGTCGGCCATGGTGAAGAGCAACTGCGTCGTGCGATCATCATTGGGATACCGCTGCGCGAACTCTTCCAATTTGGCCACGGCTTCTTCGAAGCGGTTGGTGCGGTGATACAACGTGCCGAGTTCAAACAATGCCAGCTTAAATTCCTGCGAGTCCGGCGTGATCATCGGGTTGTTGTCGATGACCAGCTTCAGCACCGCCTCAGCTTTTCCATAAGCATCGGGCCCCTTGGCAATGTAAGCCTGCGCCAGCGGCACCGCCGATTTGCTGGCCGCCAGGCTTTGCGGATAGCGAAACTGATTGCGTTGAAACGCGGTGATGGCCTTATCAAACAGCCCCGCCGCCTGATAGGCGCGGCCGAGTCGCAGGATGGCATCGGGCGCCAGCGAATCATCGGGGCGCTCGGCGACAAACAATTCGAGCGTTGCGATCACCGCCGGCGTATCGCCCACGCGGTCGTAAAGCTCGATGCCCTTCCACATGGCGGCGCCGTAGTTTTTATCATCCGTCAGCGTTTGCGCGTGCGAGTAGGCGATGTACGAATCCGCCGCCTTGATGGTCGATTCACGCTGCTGCTGCTCTTTGCGAATCCGCTCGGCCGCCGGCGCAAGGGCGATCTGCTTTCCCAACTGCTCGGCGCGCTTTTCATACACGTCACCCAGTCGGGCGAAGAACCCGGGAATGGGCTTGGCATCAATGTCCTGCTCGTACGCCAGAATTTCCAGCGCGCCGGTATAGTTCTCTCTGGCTGCAAATGCGGCGCTGGCGAGTCGAAGCCCGTCGGCCACTTCGCCCTTGAGCTTTGCGCGACTGGGGCGACTTTGAATTTCCTTCACCAATTGCTGCAGATCGGCCAACGCCGCATCGTCCTGCTGAAGCAGAATGCGGGCCATTCCGCGGCCGAGCCGGGCCAGCGGGGCCACGCGCGCATCGGGGTGGCTGGTCAGCACCACCTGATAAAACGAATTGGCCTGCAACGGATCATTGCGATCCTGATAAATACGGCCCAACAGAAAACATGCCTCGGCGTCAAGCGGATGTTTCACCTGAAGCTCTTCGCGCGCCACGCGCAACAGCCGCTCGGCCTCATCCTGCTCGCCGAGTTTGAATGCACAATAGCCCAGGCGATAGTGCAGCGTGCCGCGCGCCACCGGATCAAGCTCGAGCTTCATGGCGTCGTCGAGCATCGTGCGCGATTCGCTGTATTTGCCCTCTTCAATTTTGATCTGCGCCTGCTCGCCAATGGCCCAGGCGCGCTCGGCGTTGGCCACGCGTTTATCAGTCAGATATTTCTCCAGCGTCGCCGCCGCCCCGCCCCGGTCGTCGCTTACCAGTTGCAGATCGATAATCTTCCTCTGCAGCGGCAGCGACCGATCGGGATCGCTGCCGGCGGCCTTGCGATAATTGTCGATCGCATCTTCCCACCGGCCCAGTGCCTCAAAGCTCTCGCCGAGGCGACGATGAATCACGCCGTCCGGCTGTACGCCTCGGGAAAGCGCCAGCCGGGTTTGCTCGATAATGCGTTGATAATTCGCCGGAATGCTAAGCTTTTTCTGCTTTTGCTCCTTATCCAGCGATTCGGCCAGCATGATGTGAATGCGGCCCTGCTGCGGGATGCTCAGTTTTTCATTCTGTAAAACCCTGTTCAGTTGCTCACGTGCCGCCTCGGGTCGGTCTTGATCGAGAAGAATGTGCGCGACTTCAATTTTTTCGTCGGCCGACAATCCAGGCTTGGGGTCGATGAACAAGTATGCCGCGTAGCCGAACAGCGCCAGCGACAGAAGGAGGAGCGGCAACTGCCACAATTGTGACAGCCGCGCCGGAGCAGCAGATATGGCGTGGCGCCGAGCCGCCATGGCTTCCATGCCTTTCTCGGGCGAAATCCACCACGAATGGTGAACGTTGCGGCAGCGAGCAGTCCATGCCCATCACCGCGACCGATCAACAATCCGTTATTGATCGACGCACGCAACTATAACGCGGCGTTCAACATAGGCAAGATGATAAATCCAACTTTTGCATCCGCCGTGAAAAAACTATTTCACCACTACATGACGTATTGCCCTGCCGTGCTGACGAAGCGCGACCGCAAGTCGTAGAGTGTCAGGTCCAGAAGTTTCTGTTCGTCGGGTGACAAATTTCCTTTGGTTTTTTCTTCGAGCACGCCCAGCAGGTCAATTTGATACTTGGCCATGTCAAGGTTGAGCATCGATTCGCCGCCGCGCACCGAGAGTTCGCCGAGGTACAGCAACGCCTGCGTCATGATCGACCGAGCGAGTGTAGGAAATGAAGCCTGGGGCGTCTCGCGTTCCTCGCGCGCCCCGGAAGCCGCTCCCGCAGCAGCCGCTCCCGCCGCCCCTTTCGCCGGCACCGCAACATCGCTAACGGCCGCGGGTGCCGGCGCGGCTTTCTCAGCCAGCTTGCGCTTTTCTTCCTGCGCCTGCTTCTTCCAATCGTCATCAATTTGCAGACCTGGTTGCTCAGCCATCATCAACTCCGTGCAAAGCCGCCATGAAAACAACTCGTCAACACAAAGAGTAGGCGCAATACCCATCGATCACAACCGCACCCATCATCACCGCGAACACCGCGCCGCCGAACTGTGGGCGTCGTGCCTTTCGGGGCGCCTACAAAGGTCAGGCGCTAATCTTGCGGGTGCTGGCGTGCAGGACGGTAAAACCAATCACATCGTCGCCCCGATAACGAACAATCACGTCTTCATCGGTCAACTCGCTGTCGGTCGCCACCGCGGGCTTCTCAAAGTTGACGTAAAGCACGTCCGCCTCTTGATCATAACGTGTCCAGAACAGCGTCCCGGGCGATTTGAGAATCGTCGAAGTCAGCTTAAGAATATCCGCAGCATCGATCACGGCCATACGCGCCTCCTTCGCTGAAGGTAGCTTGTTCGCCTGGTAAGGAACGCTGTAATGATAAACCCATCAATCGGCGAAGTCTCTCGAAAAACCACGATCAGGTGCTTTCCGTCGCCAAGGTGTTTTGTGGAAAACAATTCGCCGCCCGTGCCCTCATAAACCGCATCGGCGTTCTCTACCGCGTCCAACACGCTTTCGAGCATCCCGGCAAGTTCTGAGTGCTCTTCAACAATGTGCAACCACCGTTCGTCGGTCAGTCGAACGCGGACGCCGTTTCGCGTGGTCGTAGTCAACGTCATTTCGTCGCCTCTTCCACAATCTTAATCTCCTCGTCGGTCAGGCCGTAGAGCTGGTGCACGAGTGCGTCGATCTGCCGGTCGGTCGCGTCGATGTCCCGCTGTATCTGTTCCCGTCAGTGCGCCGATGCGTCCGGTACGTGATCTATTTCTTTTGTTCTGCTTCGCCAACAGCTGTATAAAATCGCTCTACCGACTTGATCTTGCAGTGCCGGATAAGGAAGAAGATGATCGCCAGGACCACGAAAAGTAAGCCAAAAATTCCGAACATTATTCGATATGCAGTCAGATCGGGAAGCTGGCGCAGCTGGTCCAGAGTAAGACTCGCCAACGCAATATTGCTCGAGAGCCAAGCCCCGAGCAGAAGTGATCCCAGAAATGTAAAGAGATCGATCAGATAAGAAGAGGAGCGGATTGATGCAAGCGTTTCAGCCGTAACGAGGTAGTATTGCTCCTTCCTCTGTTGAACTGTCGCGTGGACCAGTCTTTCACTGCTAGTAATGTTGAATTTATCCGGCACGATTCACCCCATCCGTTTAATGCCGGACTGTGGATACTTCACCTGTAACTCGCGCACGACATCATTTCGGATAGCCTCCATCTGTCGGAGGTCCGGTTTGTTTAGCTGTGAATTGTTGTTCATCAGCCATTCCACAAGCCGCTCCAACACCTTAATCCGGTATTCATTCTCAAGAATCTGCCCACTGTCAATTTCTCCAAACTTGATTCCCATATTCGCTCCTGGTTCTCTCGTGGTCCTATCGGCCTCGTAGTTCCCTGCGAACCTCGCCTTGTTCGTCCATTCAACTTTATCCAAAATCGACATCGACAGCCTACCCTCTTTCAACCAGCAGCGGGTAGGGCGGGTTGTCCTGCTCCCCTAAATTGTCCCACTGCGGAAGTATAGAATCGCTGCCCTGAG
>CAZXLA010000003.1:3041-61263 GCA_964641895.1 uncultured Tepidisphaeraceae bacterium | reverse complement strand
GAAGTGGCGCGAAATGAACCTCGAGGACGATCCGCAGTTATCCTTTGCCGCCCAGGTGTTGGAATGGACCGACGACCTGCTCGCCCCGTTGCGACGGTCACAGGAACAGTTCACCCAACTCGCCGACCGCGCCCACTCCGCCGGCGCCACGACCGCCGAACGCGAGGCGGCGTGACCGCGATACAACTTTTAGAACTGGGTCACGCGAAATTCCCCGGTCGGCAGGCGCACGATTAAGTCTAGTTCGCCTCCAAGCGCTTCGATCAGGCGTCGAAGCGTACTCACCTTAATGTCGGTTTGCTTCTCCATTTGCGCCAACGTGGGCTGCTTAATGCCCAAAGCCGCCGCCAGCTTGCGTTGTGTGAGGCCCGAACTCTGGCGAAGCTCGGAAAGCAGAATTTCCGCAATGGCATTGTCGGCGGCCCGCGCGTTGCGTTTTCGGCGCGCGGGTGTCATCCTCTTTCGAAGTAACGAAAATGCTCGGTGTTTCATGGTAACAGCCCTTCATCTTTAATTTGCTTCAAGTACTCCTCTACGGTAAAGCGCGTCGGCCAGCGGAATCATTCGATCATAAAAGCGACGATCCCCCGTTTTATCGCCGCCGATGAGCAGGATCGCCGTGCGGCGCGGATCAAACGCAAAAAACGTCCGCAGGGGTCGGCCCTTCGCCTGCGTCCGTAACTCTCTCATACCCGCCATTCGTTTTTGATAGTATAAAACCTATCAGGCTTCGTCAAGCAGTAGTTCGATGTCGCTGAGCGGGGATCTAACGGTCATTTGTGATATTTGCTGGACCACAAATCCAGATTGACACGAAGAAGCGAAGAAACGAAGAAGACCCACAAGCCGCAGATGTTCGAAGATGCACGACGATAATTCGAGTGATTCCATCTTTAGCAAATATTCTTCGTTTCTTCGGTTCTTCGTGTTGAAATTGAATTTTATCAAACGCGATTTGCCGGGGAAGAAGAACCATCGCCAAAATGATGCGCTAGACCCTGAACCGGTTTATGATCCACCGGAGCGGGTTGATCGCCGCGATCATGCCCGATAGCCTTCCGTTCCGGCACCCATGGGTCGAACCCTTTTCTGGTACATCTTCAAAGACCTTCTGCGCATCTTTCTGCTCACCAGCGGCGCGCTGGCCGGGATTATGAGTTTTGCGGGATTGCTCAAGCCGCTGACGCAAAACGGTTTGGAACTGGCGCAGGTGGGGCAGATTCTCGGTCTATTTTTGCCGGCGATGACGACCTATTCGCTGCCGATCGCCGCGCTGTTTGCGACCACACTGGTTTATGGTCGACTCGGAGCCGACAACGAAACGGTTGCGTGCCGGGCCGCGGGCATTTCTCACCTGGCCCTCACCTTGCCGGCATTCGTGCTGGGCGTTTTTGTTGCACTGCTTAGTTTACTTTTGCTGGGCTTCGTCGTGCCGGCACTGATGCTGGCGGCGGAAAAAGTGGTGTTTTCCAACGTGGCGCGCATCGTCGCCACGACCATTGATCGCACGCATCAGGTACAGTTCGATTCCGCCGGCGACCGCGTGACGGTGTTTGCGCGCGATGCGGTGGTCATGCCCGATGATCCCACCCGCGCCGGCGATCAGGCCGTGCAACTCATTTCGCCAACGATTGTCACGTTCGAGCCGGTTCCCCGAGGGGACAACAAGGTGCGCGTCCCGCGGGATTTCTGGATGGCCGATCGCGCCACCGCCTATATTTCCCCCGCCGACGACTCCGATGAAATGCTCCTCACCGCGGTGCTCGAAGGGGGAACGAAATTCCCCCGCAACGCCGCCGGCGGCACACAGGGAGGCGTGGGCCTGACGCAGTTCGGGCCGCTGCCGTTTCCATCGCTGGTGCGTGAAAACACCAAGTTTATGGATATCACGCGGCTGCTGCACCTGCTCAAAGAACCCGAAGAGAGCAAACGCGTAAAGCAGGTGCTGCGCAACTTCATCCGCGCCGAACAGAAAACCAACTTCTACCGACAGGTGATTGACGAGCTGGCCGGCAGCGAATGCCTGCTCAACAGCGCCACCGAAAGTTACACGATCCAATCGCCTGGCGCGACGCTCAAAATTGTCGATAACGAACTGTTCGCCGAATCGCCGCCGGGCAAGCAGGCTATTCGGTTCACTCAAGACCGCAACGGCACGACGGTCCTGCGCGTCGACGCCCGGCGGCTCAGGCTCAGCGCCCTGCCCGATTCGGCGCGTAAGCAGATGTATGTGACGATGGAGTTGCAAGATGCGATCGTGCGAGCCGGCAACGATGAGCCGACCCCGCGCAAGGCCTTCCCGCGGGCATTCACCGTTCCGATGAGTGCCGACCTGCTCGCGCTGGAAAGCCACGACGCCGCCTACTACCTCGCCGGCGGCAAGGTGCTCCCGGAACAGCAGCGCTCGTTGAAGCGCGCACTCATTGTGCTTTCCAACGGCATCTTGTCCGAAACGCACGGCCGCGCGAGTTTTTCGCTGAGTTGCCTCATTCTCGTCCTCGTCGGCTGCGCGCTGGGGTTGATGTTCCGCAGCGGCAACTTTCTGTCGGCGTTCGCGGTGAGCGTGGTGCCGGCGTTAATCTGCATCGCGCTGATCGTCACCGGTCAGCACACCTGCGAAAATGTTCCGCGTGATATCACCCAATTTCAGAATACGAAGGATCTGGGGTTGGCGTTAATCTGGTCGGGCAATGTTGCGGTAACCCTGATTGCGGCGGTACTGCTGGGACGATTGCAGCGACGGTAGGAAATCATCCGGAACTCAAGACATGCACCGCGGAGACATCGGACGCACGACGACCATGAATGCAGAATCATCAATCGCCAGCCGCGTAGCGGCGACAGACAGTAGCCTGGGGCGCAAGCCCCAGGTAAACCGCGTGTCGCACAAGCCCCAACGGGGCGACAGAGTGACGGCGCGAAAGCAAATCGATCGCATGCGGCGTGGATTGTGTATTGTCGAAACCTTGTTCTTCCGCCCCTTCGGAGCTGATGCGTTGAATCGATGGATACCTGGGGCTTGCGCCCCAGGCTATTGTCTTACGCCGCTACGCGACTGCGGCTCACGCGCATGCGGCGATCAGGTGCGCGCGATCGTTTCGCATTTTGCATTTTTCTACATGCACGGGCCGCGCCGGCCGGCCATCCGAAATCAAAAATCGAAAATCGAAAATCCGTGAAGATCCTCAATCGCTACATCCTCCTCCAGTTCCTCCGCAACTACGCCATCAGCCTGCTGGTGCTGCTCGGGTTGTACATCGTGCTGCACATGGTGTTTCAATTTGATGAAATCGTCGAAGTCGGCAGCGTTAACCAGAGCCGCGGGCAGACCACCTGGGAACTGGTGCTCAGCATCGCCGACTACTATTTTCATCAATCGTTCCTGTTCTTCATCCAACTCAGCGGGGTCATTCCGGTGGTGGCGGCAGCGTTTACCATGGTGCGGCTGAGCCGGTTCAACGAGCTCACCGCCGTCCTGTCCGCCGGTGTGCCGCTGCTTCGGCTTTTGCAGTGGGTGATTATCGCCGGCGTGGTGCTGAATATTCTGTTGCTGCCGCTCGTGCAGGAACTGGTCATTCCGCCGCTCATTCCCAAGCTCACGCCGAAGATTGACGATCTAAAAGTGGGCAAAGTGCGGGCGTTCGAAATCAAAATGATGCAGGACAGCGACGGCACGCTGCTCCGCGCCGGCCGATTCGTCCCCGGCAGCGCCGACACGCCCCCGCGCATGGAAGTGGTTGATATTCTCGAGCGCGATTCCGAAGGGAGCGTCGCCCGCCACATCAGCGCCGATTCGGCGGTGTGGAACGGCGATTACAGTTTCTGGGAACTGGAAGCCGGCGAGGAAGTGACCGGCCTGCTTCCCGACCAGCGGCGCAGCGATCCGAAACCGGTGATCCACTACAACACCAGCATCACGCCGGAAGAAATCGAGCTTTATCGAAGCGGCGATTACGTCGAGCTGTTGTCCACTCACCGAATCGATCAACTGCTGCAGCGTCCGAAAATCTACGGCACGTCGGCGCTCTTGCGCGTCAAGCACAGCCGCTGGGCCACGTTCATCATCAACATCATTCTACTGTTGTTGGCACTGCCGTGCGTCACGACCCGCGAGCCGAATCAACTCAAGCGCAACATCATGTGGTGCTTCGTGCTGGTGGGCGGATGTATGGCGACGGTTTTCATCACGCAGAACCTCGCCGGCAACCCCCCGCCGGCCTTCAAAACCGCCGCCAACTGGCCGCTGATCATGGCGTGGCTGCCGATCCTGCTGTTCGGGCCGCTGGCGGTGTATTTGCTGGATCGGATGAAGACGTAGCGGACAGGCGTTTGGCGCGCTGCGCCAGCGCGCGCTTGATGGCGCAGCGCGCTGGGGAGTCAAAATTAAATCTCGAAAGCCATTTTGATGATCGGGAATGGGCATTTTTCATCGGGCGTTGCGCTGGCGCGCGCTTGCTGGCGCAGCGCGCGGGGTGGGATACAGGAGAGTGTGTTTACGAATGGGGGGAGGAATGGGAGTAAAAGTAAGAGTTCGGAGTAGGAGTAGGATTGAGGAACGAGCAGAGCTTGCACGACAATGCACGACAATGCACGAAGATGCACGAAGATGCACGATTTTTACGGCCCCGCTTATCGGTCGACTCATTTGTCCCGCTCTCGAAAGTGCTTGCGATGGATGGCGGAATCGTCGAAAATCTGCGAAATTCTTAGTTTGATTGTCGTTTTACCATCGTTTCAGCACCCCGGAGAATGGCTATCGATGATTGACTTGTCGTGCATCAAGTGTCAGCACCCCATGCAGGTGGACGATGCCTTCGCGGGCAGCGCATGTCGGTGTCAGAAGTGCGGCACGATCCAGACCGTGCCCGGGCGTACCCGCGCCGCCCAGCCGACCGGCGCGGGAACGATCAAAACACTTTACACACACCACGCGCGCGCCAACACGCCGGGCAGCGGGCTTGATGCGTTGGCGGACGTCGTGGCGTCGAGCGGGCTGGGCAGCGGATTGCGCGATGCGACTTCGGGCGCCGGCAAACCTTCCACCAAACGCCTGCCGGTTCTTGCCATCATCGCAGGAGGCGCGGGCGGCATTGTGGCGGCGGTCGTGGCGACGTTTATCCTTAGCCGACCCAATTCATCGACAACCGGCACCAACGGCCCAACCTCCGGCGTGAATCAGACAAACCGCGCACAATCGTCGGCGACGGCCCGGTCGGCAAACTTCTGCGGGGTAACCTTGAACGAGCCGGTCGTCGTCTATGTGCTCGATCGTGGGAACTCCACGCGCGATGCAATGGGGTATCTGGTGGCCGCCACCGTGCAATCCATTCGATCGCTGGGGGCCGACCGGAAATTTCAAGTAATTTTCTGGGACAACGGCCAAAGCGAAGCCGCTTACCCCGGTGGCGGGCCGCAATATGCCACGCCGGAAACCATCAACGCGGCACAGCGCGTGCTTGAAGGCGTTGTGGCGTTCGGCCGCACCGATGCCGAACCGGCAATCAAGAAAGCCTTGGCCGTCAAACCCGGCGCGATCGTGCTCGTGACGGCCAAGGGCGCCGAACTCGATGACGCGTTCAACCAGACCATGACGCACCTGCAGAAATCGGCGGGTGGCACGACAAAGATTCACACCATCGCCATCGGTCAGCCCGGCGAGGCGCTGGCCAAAATCGCCTCAGCAACCGGCGGGGAGCACAAAAGCCTGACCCCCGGCGAACTTCGCGACGCGGGCCAGTAATCGGCCAATGACCGAAAACTGTTCCGCCTCAAAAAATGTTGCCAGGATCGTTAAAGTTTCGCCAGCGAAAACGCCGATGCGCTGCCAAAGCTGGCGGCATCGGCGATCGTCGGCATTTTTCGTTCAATTCGAAGCCTTATAACTGTGAAAACCACCCAACGCCGCTTTTTCGTGTTTGTGTCGCTCGTGGCCTTCGTCTCGGCGACGGCGGCGCTGCTGCTGGCGCTGGCCCCTCAGCCGCTCGCGCCCGACCTGCCGCAAACGCTGGCGGCGGTGGAGTCGCCCGACGGGATGGAGCAGATTTTCCAAACCGATGCTCCCGTCAACCGTGCCGGTTGGAAATATATCTACATTCGCCACAGCAAAACGCCCTCGGGCGATGCCGTTAGCCTGACCGGCGGCCGAGGCGACCCGGGCGATCACTTTGTCATCTGCAACGGCAAAGGAGCGGCCGACGGCGAGATCCAACTTACGCCCCGCTGGCTGGCCCAGCTTTCGGCCCTTCCGCCGGCCGGCGCCGAATCGATCGACCCGGCGTGCATCAGCATCTGCCTCATCGGCGACCACGACCGCACCCAACCCACACCGATCCAGCTCCGGCGACTCAGCCGTTTGGTCACCACTTTGCAGAGTCAGCTTCGCCTACCGGCGCGCAACGTCATCGTGCAAACAACCCCCGGCTCCCCCGCCACCGCCGGGGGAAAGTTTCCGGTTGCCGACTTTCGATCGCGAATCCTTCCCTGAACCATCGAGCCGGCGCACGTGTGGCAAGGCCCGGCTTGATCTTGGCTTGGCTTTCACCTAACTTATCGCGCGGCGACGTTAGCCCAGCCGGCGCAGTGTTGCGCCAGCCTGTTTTATCGTTTCCGACACGACCCGTTGTGGTTGTAACCACTGCGGTGACAAGATGCTGTAAAGATTGCTCCAACGTTCGCGCCGGCGCGGTTTTATTATTTTATCGATCATTCCGCCGGTAGAATGAAGTGCCTCGCTGCAGACCTCCACCGTCTGTGCCGACTGGGGTTTGGGCAATCTTTGGTGGGATGCTCTTACATGGGCCAACGGCTGCTCAACTACGACGTTCTCGATCGGCTTGGGGAAGGCGCGCGCAGCACGATCTATCTCGTGCAGGACGGCGAGACCGGTCGGAAGTACGCGCTCAAACACGTCAAACGCGAGGACCAGAAAGACATCCGCTTCATCGAACAGATGGAGTCGGAGTTTGAGATCTCGCGGCAGTTCAATCACCCCAACCTGCGTCGCACCTACGACTTAAAGATCAATAAGACGCTTCTGCTCAAAGTGAACGAAGCGTTTCTAGTGATGGAACTGGTCGACGGCCGACCGCTCGACGTGTTTCTGCCGACCGACCTGCTCGAAATCCTTGAAACGTTCACGCAGGCGGCCCAGGGCCTGAAATACATGCACGGCTTGGGTTTTGTTCACTGCGATATCAAGCCCAACAACATCCTTCGCAACGACGCCGGGCTGGTGAGAGTGATCGACTACGGCCAATCGTGCAAAACCGGCACGGTAAAAGATCGCATCCAGGGCACGCCGGACTATATCGCCCCCGAACAGGTCGCGCGGCGGCCGGTGACCACTCAGACCGATGTATTTAATCTCGGTGCCACGCTTTACTGGGCGGTGAGCGGGAAGACCATTCCCACGCTCTACACCACCAGCAAAAAAGGCGATAACAGCCTGCTGAGCGACGACCTGATTACCCAACCGAACCAGCTCAACCCAACGTTGCCCGGGCCGGTGAACATGCTGGTGATGGACATGATCGCCACCAACCCGCGCAAGCGCCCGACCGACATGGACGAGGTCATCCGCCGACTGGAACTGGGCAAACACCTGATCGAAAAAGAGCGAGAGCCGAAGCTGGGGCAGAAGATCGATCCGACGAGCTTGTCGGATACGATGCATTAATCCCGTGGGGCGGTTTGCTTCGGACGATCTATTAAATCTGCTATGATCGGGATAATGGAATCGGTGGTTGCCAAACAAATTCTGGAATCCAAGCGCACGGAGCTTGAAGCGCTGTGCCGCGAATATGTCGTGCATCGCCTTGAAGTGTTTGGTTCCGCATCGTCAGAATCGTTTGATCCCAAGACAAGCGACTTTGATTTTCTCGTGGAGTTCGGCGAACCGCCGGAACACATCGGCGGGGTGTATCAGTACTTCGACTTCAAGGATGAGTTGGAAAGCCTCTACGGGCGCAAAGTTGACTTAGTTGAGATCGCCGCCGTTAAGAAGCAGCGGTTCTTCGACGTGATTAAGCCGCAAAGAAGGCTCTTCTATGCAGCCTGACGCGAGAGCATCTCTGGAAGACATCTGCGATGCCGGCGAGATCATCAAGCAATTCACGGCGGGTCTCACCGAAGGCCAATATGTCGACGACGTGGGGTTTCAATCGATCGTTGAGCGGCCATTTATTGTCATTGACGAGGCGATGGTGCGGCCGCGAAACAAGCATCCAACCGTTTATGAATTAATCGCTGACGGCTCGTTGGTGATCGATTTTCGAAATCTGCTCGTGCATGCATATGACTTTGTCGACGACCTGCGCGTTTGGCTTATTGTGCAGCGGCATTTGCAGCCGCTTTTGGATGAAGTTCGCCAAGTATTGCAAAGCAATCCATGACCCACCCAAACCCCAAAAAAATCGTCCTCGCCTACTCCGGCGGCTTAGATACGTCAGTCATTCTGCCCTGGCTCAAAGAACGCTACCCCGGCGTGAAGCTCGTCGCGTTCGCGGCTGAGCTTGGGCAAGGCGATGAACTGAAGGGCATTGAAGAAAAGGCCTACAAGAGCGGCGCCGATGAAGTGGTGGTGATGGACCTTCGCAAAGAATTCGCCGAGGAATACTGCTTACCGCTGTTGCGCGCGCACGCGATTTACGAACAGGATTATCTGCTCGGCACGAGCATCGCCCGCCCGCTGATCGCCGCTAAGCAAGTTGAGGTTGCCCGCCAGACGAACGCCGACGCGGTCGGACACGGGGCGACGGGCAAAGGGAATGATCAGGTTCGCTTCGAGCTGACGTACATGGCGCTGGGGCCGGATTTGCAGATCATCGCGCCGTGGAAAGACACCACCTTCGAACTGCGCGACCGCGAAAGCGCTGTCGAATATGCGCAGAAGCATAATATCCCGATCGCGCAATCGAAGAAGAAAATCTACTCGCAGGATCGCAACCTCTGGCACATCAGCCATGAAGGCGCGGAGATCGAACATCCTAACGAAGAGCCGAATTGGGACGCCTGCCTCACCATGACATCGCCGTTGAGCAAAACGCCTGACGAAAGCGAAGTGGTCGAAGTGGGCTTCGAACGCGGCAACCCGGTCAGCGTGAATGGCAAGAAGTATGCCGCGCACGAACTCATCGCCGAACTGAACATAATCGGCGGCCGGCACGGCGTGGGGGTGGCGCTGCTGGTCGAAAACCGCCTGGTCGGCATGAAGAGCCGCGGCGTCTACGAAACGCCCGGCGGCACCATCTTGTACGAAGCCCACAAAGCCCTCGAACAAATCTGCATCGAACGCGACACGCTGCATTACAAGCAGCAGATCGCCCTCAAATACGCCGAGCTGGTCTACAACGGCCAATGGTTTCACCCGCTGCGCGAAGGGCTGCAGAAGTTCATCGATCACACCAATGAAGGCGTGACGGGCTTCGCGAAAGTGCGGCTGTTCAAAGGACGCGCCCAGTTGATCGGCGCGAGTTCGCCCAACTCCCTCTACGATACCAAGCTCGCCAGCTTCAGCATGGAAGGCTTCGACGTCACGGCGGCGCGCGGCTTTATTGACCTGTTCGGGCTGCCTATGAAAGTCGCGCAGCAGTCTAAGAAATGGTGAAGTCAGTTTCGCCACGAGCGACCGATGCTGGAATCGACGGCCATCCTCTTCACATTGACTTTGGGTTTTGGTCGCATTTTTAACCAGCCCACCACGGGGCCGGTACTGGACGCGACCCCAAAACTTCAACACCTCGCGATCGAGTTTCTGAAAATACCAAAAGACGAAGCCGACCCTCAGCCGTTTGTGGTTCGCATTTATCGACCGGCGGGAACTTCGGCAGAAATCAAAGTTGCAATCATCACCGCTGGCACGATGACCCGCGGCGAGGATTACGTTCCCCCGCCGCCAGTCGTAACGATTCCCAAAGATAAGCCCCACCTCGATCTTAACATTTTTGGAATCGATGATCCCGACGCGGAGGGGGTCGAGACCATCGAAGTATCGGCGTTCCGATTGCTCCAGTAGAACTAGCTGGAACCTCTAATTTCAATCGCGACTTTCTCAACTCTCGCACTCACTACGGCTTCTTCCCGATCGCCATCCGCAGGTCGAAGCGCTCGCGTTCAATGGTGCTGATTTGCTTGTCAATTTCGGCCGGCAACGGCGTACCATCGGCCTTTGCGAAAGTCCAGGCTTTGCCGGCACCCGGGGTTTCCGTCATCTTGATGGGTTGCGAAGTGGCAAATTTTGAGCGAATGCCGTCGGGCTGAATTTCGACGTAGCCTGCTTCATTAAAAAAGACTTCTGGGTTCGCCGGGTCGACCGGTTGTTTAAGGGTCACGCGAACCTTGTCGTGCTGTCCATCGGTACGTTTGTGGTCGTGCGCGTAATGAAAAACCGTGTACGAGCCGCCGGGGTTCGACCAGATCGCAAACGTTGTTCCCTCAGCATAGACGCTGATATCGACAGTATCGGCGCGGCCGTGGTGTCCGACGACGTAGATGAAAGTCGGCGCGATGGTCATGGCGCGAATTTTGGGCACGCTCGGATCGTCACCCTCCGACTCGGGGTCGTCGGCGGTATTCAATGCTGCTTCGGTTGGCACTACCCCCATCAGCACATCGAAATTAGGAAAGTCCTGGTTGTCCAATTCCGCTTTGATGATCGGGCCGACGGTGAACGGAGGGCTGATGATTGCCGGATAGCCGATAAGGGATTTGCCGGCGACTTTCACCAACGAATTGGTAAAACTGCGTTCGCCCGATTGGGCGCGTGCCGAATCGGCGCGGGATGAACTACTTTTCTTCGGGTCATGCGTCTGGCATGCAGCGCTTGAGATGCTCATTGCCGCCGCAACACAAGTGAACAGTCCTTGTTTCAACCTTGTCATCTCGTTTCACCTTTCTCAATGAATTGCCCGCCAACCGGCCAGAGCAATGCCAACACCGTTGCCGCCAATAACCCCAGAATGACCGGCGTCGGATTCATGAGCTCGCCGGCAAACCGGAACAGCGCCCCCGACGCAAGCATCATCAGCGCCGCCGACGCGATAAACAGCGCGATCGCCCGACCGCGCCGCCTCCCACACCCTACCAGCGCAATGGCCGCCAATACGCACAACAGCGCCGCAAACGACAGACTCGCCGCCGCGCTCCAGGTGCGAATGTACCCCCCGCGCACCGCCGCATGCACTGCCGCCGCCTTGAGATACGATCCCGGCAGCGTTCGACCGCCGATGTCATGAGTACGCTCGGTCCGAAGGTCGGTAATTAAAAGAATCTTCCCGGAGATTTTCGCCCGCAACCCGGCGATTCGCGCCGGGTCGAACAAATCTTCGTAGGCAAGGCGCGCCTGGCGGTACACGTCATCGTCGGGAACCGGCACCGCCGCTTCGGCGACGCGGGTGCCGATTCGAAATCCGTTGTCGATGTCGTTGTCGGAACGAACGGAAATCTCATCGACTTCGATGCGTTGCCGCACCGTAACCGGCGGGGCGCCCAGACGCGCGCCGGCTTCACCGACGTCAATCCAAATCCACCGTCCCGCCGCGGGAAATTCGATGCGCAACAGCGCCCCAGGCTGCCGCACTGCAACCGACGTTGCCAACGCCAGCGATGCCTGCGGCGCTTCGCCGGGATGTGCGGTGGCGATGTTGCACGCCAGCAAGCCGGCGCCGCGCGGCGAACCGGTGGTGGCGCTGCCGAGTTGGATCGATTCCCGCAATCGCGCGCTCACCCGCGAAGCGTCAAGCCGTGGTGCGACGGCCAGAACGGGAATGCCGCGCTGAGTCAGTTCGTCGGCCGCTTTGGCAAGATCGTCGTCGAACGGCGAATCGCCGGTAAATGCAATGTCAAACGCCACCGCCTGTGGATTAAGCGTCGAAGCGGTTTTCAACATGGCGGCGTGCAACCTTCGAAAACTGGGCTTCACCGCCGACGACACATTTTCCAAGCCGGCGCGGGCAGCCACCTGCTCCAAAACCGCGGTATCGGTCATTTCCACAATCACCAGCGTGTTGACCAAGCCCTTTGTCATCCCCGGCGGCGCAAAGCCGGCGATGGCTGACTGCACCAAAGGGGCCGGGGTTCGATTAAATACCGGGCGAAGCATGCACAGCCAACTCATCAAGAACCCGATCGCCGCGACCGAGAGAAATTTCAACACCCGCGTTCGCGGCGCGGGCGGCGAAACAATTGTCGAACCGATCGTTGCATCTTGCGCTTCCCCCGCCGGCTCGATCGTTGCTGTGTTGGCATGTACCGTTGCGCCATGCCGCAGGGCGTCGAGGTCGGCTTCAAACTCCGCCATGCCGGCGTAACGTTTCGATGGCAACTTGGCCAAAGCCTGCATGATGACGGCATCAATTGCCGGGCTTAAGTCGACGCGCGCGGTTGACGGCTTTGGCGGGATCAGTTCCGTCACCGCCTTCGCCGCCGCCGCCAGCCCGCAACTGCTCAGGTCGTACGGCAGGCGCCCGCAAAGCAATTGATAGGCAACGACGCCCAGCGAGTAAATGTCGCTGCGCACGTCGATCGCGTGCGCGTCGCCGGAGCATTGCTCGGGGCTCATATATTGCAGCGTTCCCAGCAGGCCGTCGCCGGATGTGTGGGCCAGCGTGTTCTGCAAGTCGGCGGCGCGGGCCACCCCGAAATCGATCAGCTTCAAGCGCCCGGCGGAATCGACAAGCAGATTCGACGGCTTGAGATCACGGTGTATGATCCCGCGCTCGTGCCCGTGCCGCACCGCCGCCGCCACCTGCTGGAGTAGTTCCAGCCGCCGGTGCGTATCGAGTTCATTCGACTGCGCGTGGCCGGTAATCGTCTGAGCGCCGACGACGTATTCCATCGCAAAATACGGCAGGTCTTCGCCATCCACCCGTTCGACGCCGGCCTCGTAAACCTGGGCGATGTTCGGATGTTGCAGGCGCGCCAGCAGTTGCGACTCGCGCTCGAAGCGCTTGCGCCCCGCCGGGCCGCCGAGCGATCGCGACATGACTTTGACCGCGACCGTGCGGTGCGGCGATCGCTGCACGGCCTCATAGACCGTTGCCATTCCACCCGAAGCGATCGTGCGAATAATCGTGTAGTTGCCGAGTTGCTTGCCCGCCAGCGAGCGGGCACCGGCAAACGTGGTGGGCGCGTCGCCACCTTCGTCGCCACCTTCGTCGTTGCCTTCGCCGTCGCCTCGGTCGTCGCGCGTGGGGAGCGGATCATTGAACGGGGTTTGAGCCATCGTCACCG
Organism: uncultured Tepidisphaeraceae bacterium; assembly: GCA_964641895.1. Taxonomy (GTDB): domain Bacteria; phylum Planctomycetota; class Phycisphaerae; order Tepidisphaerales; family Tepidisphaeraceae; genus UBA2421. Next base: position 48,036 of record CAZXLA010000003.1, on the reverse strand, counting down.
CGTGCTGGAGCACCAAGCCTACCACGCCGGAGCAGGGTCAGGAAAATTAATCCGATCGTCACAAAAACGCTGCCCAGCGATACCCACCGCCCCACCCGCCACCCGGGTGGCGAGTATTCGAGCCGGAACGAATGCTTCCCCGCCGCCAACGGCACGCCGATGAACGCCCAATTCGCCGGCATGACGATGTACCCCCCCGCCTGCCCGGCCGGCGGTGGAGTAAGGGGCGTGATCGTCCAATGCTTGCTGTAGCTTTCGCCGATCAACAACATTGATGACGCCACGACATCGCAGTTGATTTCGCGTGTGTCGCTGTCGATCAGTTTCAGTTCCACCGGCCTCGGCGTACGGCCAACGATTGCAAACGGCGGCGGCGATTCGAGCAACACCGTGTAGCTGGGATCGAACCCGTCGGCCACCAGCACGTTGAACATTGCATCGCGGGATTCCATGACCCGCGCCGAAGGCACCAGCGTGGCCGGCGGCAACAGTGGCAGGTTCAGCCGGTAGGCGTTGGCTTGCGGCATCGCCTCCAGCACCAAAGTGATGCGCGCCACGGCGAATACCGCGCGCGACGGGAGCCGGAAAAATAGTTCGCTGCTGGCGCCGTCCGGGTCAAAGCCCTGGCTGGCGAACATCAACTCCGCATAACGCTTGAGCACGCCCGGGTCGTATCCCCACGCATCCAAAGTCACACGCGGAGGGGTGTGGGGGTAGCTCGACGGGTTGCGCACCAGGCGCGCATCGGGCGGCAGCGTGGATGTGCCATCGGTCCACACCTTCGGCGCTTGCGGCGCCAGCGGCGCGGCGGGCCGATGCGTGCGCGCGAAAATGAACAGCTCGATCGTCAATAATCCTGCCAACCCGTATGCCGCAGCGTGAGGTCGTTTGATCGCGATAACCAGCAGCGCCACCGCGCCGGCCAGCCAGGCCGATGCGATGAACAGGGCCTTTGCCGCCGCCGCCGTTGCGTGAACGATGGTCTGTGGGTCGTTCCAACGGCTTAGCTTGAAATACTCGTCGTGGAACAGGATTGATCGCTCGGTCATCTGCACGAACGCGCGGGCCGGGACGCTGTTCATTCCATCGTCGCCGGCCGAGCGCACCCACAGCGCCAGCGCCAGCACAATGAGCGTGAACGCCACGCCGGTCGAGGCGATCCAGATCGGCGCGCGGCGGCGGAAGAGCCCGTCCAGCCCGATCGCCGCCAGTTGCGCCATGAACAAGCTCACGAGAAAGAAGAATTTGCTCGAACCGCGGAAGGACGAGAAGCCGGGAAGGTAGTCGTAAAACAACCGATGGATCGGCGTATTAGCGCCCAGCCCGAGCACGCCGGCAAAGCCGATCATGCCGACCGCCAGCCATGCGCGGCGCCCGCCGGTGAACGCACCCAGAATCGCCAGCAGAAACGCCGTCGCGCCGATGAAGGTCGAGACTTCCCACAAATACGCCTGGCCGAAGTAGCCGATCGCGCCATCGCCCTGCTTCATCGGCCCGAGCACGTCGGGCGCGATGAGCGTGAGCAGATTCTCCGGCGGAAACGAGAAGCTGGTGGCAAAACCGTAGCGCGTGCCACCCGCGCGGGTTGATTCGGCGACCGCATCACGTCCGGCCAACACCTGCGCTGCGGTGATGCCCAGCGACAAAATGCCGATCAACATCAGCCCGCCCACGGCCGCCCATTTCCGGGGCGATTCGAACCATCGCACCAGCCCATAGAGCGGCATGACGACCGCGGTGAAGTAAACCATCTGTGGATAGCCGGCCAGGATCATCATCGACACTGCGCCCGCGCCCAGCAGCGCATAGCCGAGCCGCCAGCGCTGCATGATGCCGTCGATGGAGAGCAGCAGAATCGGCACCCACGGCATTAAACAAATGTGCGGAAGGTGGCCCGCGTAAATGTGCAGGAAGAACCGCGCGCAAAACATGAACGTCACCCCGCCGGCCATGCTCGCAACAAGATGCAGCCCGGCGTGGCGCAACCACAGATAAGTAAAGTAGCCCGCCGCAAACGTGTGCAGCACAATCGTCAGATTGATCGCCACATCCAGCGGCAGAAACAGGTGAAGCCAGTTCGGCGGATAGAGCAGCGCTGGTTGAAACCCCCCGAAGTACGCATACCCGCTGAACATCTGCGGGCTCCACAGCGGCAGGTTTCCCCTGGCCAATTCGCCAAACCCGAACGCGCGCGACGCGACGAAGTGGGTGGACAGATCGGCGTCCGGCGTCGAGGGAATCCACCCGCGCGGACCCAGCAGAATATCGGCAAACATCGCCAGCGAAAGGACGCCAAACACGACCGGCGCGATCCACTTCGGTGAACGAATCGCCGGGAAGCCGTCGTTTGGATCCACCATGCTGAACCGGCTCTACCCGCGGCCGGAAAGACATGCAAGCCTCCTGCAAATCAAGCGTACTCAAGTGCTTACGATCGTACTGGAACTTCCCGGTCGGGCGAAACCGCCCCTCTCCCTGATGAATTCGTCGCTCGACAATCGACATTCGACACTTACATTCCCGAACTTTCACTTGACAAGCCGATAACGTTAGGGTAATGTCAACCTAAACACGGCCCAAACGATCGGGCCGGTTCAAGACAAGGCATTTAGATAAGGCGTTCGAGACCCAGCGTTTCAAACCCGGAGCACATTATGAATCTCACCCCGCGGCAGCTTGATGTTATCGTTGCAGTTCGCAATTACCGTCACCTCAACGGCTACGCACCGACCATGCAGGAATTGGCCGACCAGCTCGGCACCAGCAAGGTCACCATTTTTGAACATGTGGGAGCGTTGGAAAAGAAACGCGTCATCAAACGCGACAAACACAAAGCCCGCTCGCTGGAGATCATCGCCGATGTTCTGCCGGACGAAGAGCGCCCCACCAAGCTCCCGCTTCTTGGCACCATTGCGGCCGGCTCGCCGATTCTCGCGATTGAAAACCGTGAAGAGGTCGATCTTGAAACGCTTTTTCACAGCAAGAGCGGCGTATACGTGCTGCGCGTGCGCGGCGACAGCATGATCGACGATCACCTGTGCGACGGCGATTATGTGGTGATCGAACGCCGCGACAACCCCAAGAACGGCGAACAGGTCGTCGCGTTGCTCGACAGCGGCGAAGCCACCCTCAAACGCTTCTACAAAGAAAGCGGCAACCGCATCCGCCTGCAACCTGCCAACTCAACCATGGAACCCCGCGTCGTGTCGGCGGACCAGGTTAAGGTGCAAGGCGTGGTGATTGGGGTGCTGCGGTCGTACAACTGATCGTCGCCGGTCGAGTTGGACGCGAAGAATCGAACGAACGAAGAAAGCGCCGTGCCGCCTTGGTCGAAAGCGCCAATCATGCTTAACTGGCCCTGCATGATATGATGAACGATCATGGCGACTTGGACGGACTGGCTCCCTTTTCCTGATCCTCGACGTCAAGAGTTTTTCGTTGCGCCATTAGGGCCCGGTGCTTATCAACTGCGTAATCGATGTACCAGGAAGATGGTGCTCTTCGGTGTCGGACGCAACTGCGCTGTGCGAATGTCGAGTTTGCTCCCCAGACCGCTCGGCGCAGGCACGCGAAATAACTCGCGAAAGCGCGAATACGTACTAAACAATCTTTCGGAGATCGAATATCGGTGCGTTGCATGCGGTTCTCGGGATGAGGAGTGCCTGATTGAGCGGCGCATTCGTGCTGAGTGCATTCACATTTTTCCGACTTAAGTTGGTCTGGTAAGAATTCAGCTTTACGGCATCAATGGCGCTCTTCGTTTCTTCGCCCCTTCCTGTTCTAATCCCCGGCCGATATGGCAATTCTTGAGATTCGGTTTCCCAGCCCGATTCTGGGTCGTGAAGTGGCGATGAACGCGATCGTGCCCGACAGCGGGAGCGGGCCGTTTGCAACCTATTATCTTCTTCACGGGATGTACGACGACTACACCGGCTGGCTGCGGCGGTCGAAGGTGGAGCTTTACGTTCAGGGCCTCCCGCTCATCGTCGTCATGCCCGACGGCCAGCGCAGCATGTACACCAACGCCAACGAAGGCCCCCGCTTCGCCGACCACATCATTCATGAAGTGATCGGCCAGACCGAACGCCTTCTGCCCGCTAAAAAAACCCGCGGCGGGCGGGCGATCGGGGGGCTATCCATGGGCGGCTATGGCGCGATGCGGCTGGCGCTGGCGAATCCGGACTTATTCGTGAGCGTCAACAGTCACTCGGGCGCGCTCATGCGCGGCACCAACGGCTGGCACGGCAAAGATTATGCCGAGGAGATGGGCCGCATCTTCGGCAAGCGGCCGTCGGGCAGCGAGCACGACCTGATCACTCTGGTCGACCGCTGCCGCAAGGCGGGCAAAGGGCCGAAAATGCTCGTCGATTGTGGGACTGAAGACTTTCTGCTGGAGGACAATCGTGAGTTTCACCGCGGGCTGGAGCACTGGAACATTCCCCACGACTACCGCGAGTTCCCCGGCACGCACGACTGGTATTACTGGGACGCCCATCTCCCCGAAGCCGTCGCGTTCCACGCTGCGGCGATGAGGCTGAAGAAGAAAAGTTGACCACCAACGCTCCAAGACGCGAATGAAGAAGCGGTCCTGAGAAAACGAAAGTGCGGCAGGCATGAAGGGGTTGTCATGCATGCCGCACACTATTTCTTTCTTCAATTCTCCGTGCCTTCGTGCCTTGGTGGTAGAAACGAATTAAGCCGCCAGCGGTTGAGTCGACAAATACAACCCCAGCATCCCGCGGTCCATTTCTTCCATGTCTTCCAGAGGGCCGGCGATGTCGAAGTTGCCGTCTTCAATCTTGAGCACCCGGCGAACCGTCATCCAGCCGACCCATTCGCGGCGGCCTTCAAGCGTCGTGCCGGTGCTGTTGATGAACGGGGTGATGCCGGCATAGGTGGGCAGCTCAAGCCGCACGCGAATCTGCGCATCGGCTTTCACGTCGGCCTCGGGCGTGCGGATTCGCACCCCGCCGGCAGAGATGTCGATCAGGTGGCCGAAGATTTTTCCGGCCCGCTTATCGCCGTCGAACCGCTCGACCGAAACCCCGCGCTGGTCGAACTCATGCCGACGGAACTTGCGGCGTTCGGCGCCGATTTTCATGGTACAAACCTTCGTTTCGCCGCGACATTCGTGCGTGATCGCCATCTTTAGTGCTCCTGCCCATGAATTGGCCCCCTTCTAAGACAATGAATCGGTAAATCCCTGATCGCACTTTGGTAATTTGGGCAATTTTGGATGTCTGGGCATATTTTCCGTTACCGGACGCTCGGGCGGGCTTGTTAATGCCCGGGAGGAACGCCGGGGTCATCGCACCAGCGCGCCGACAACTAAAGCGCTTCGACCGCCAACCCCGACGGCAGGTTGCCGGCGGCCTCTAAAGTGCCGCAATCGGTGGGCTTGCCGGCCGGCTAACGCTCTCTCACGACCCCTCATTCGGTGGCATCAAGCTTCCAGCATTCGGCACTAACCCGAATTGCCGGTGTTCACGATCATCCGTTTGACAAACGCTGTTGCAACAAGTATTTTTCGATGTCTATGGGTAAACTCAAGGATGAGATCAAAAATGGCCGGCCAGCGGGGCTTACGCTCGAAAGAGACATCTTTCTGAGCCTTCAGAAAACCGCGGATATCCTCATGCGCGATATCGAGGATTTGCTGAAACCCTACCACTTGTCCCCCACCCAATACAACGTGCTCCGCATACTGCGCACCGCCAAGGAAACCGGCCTGGCGTGCAACGAAATCACGCAGCGGATGAGCACGCACGACCCCGACATGACGCGCCTGCTCGATCGCCTAGAAACGCGCAAGCTCCTGGCCCGCACCCGCGAAAAGGACGACCGCCGCATCATCCGCGTCCGCATCAGTGGCGACGGCCTGCAACTCCTGCGCACACTCGACGACCCGGTGAAGCTCGCCCACAAGCGCCAGCTCGGCCATCTGGGCGAACGACGCATCCGTGTGCTCGGCAAGCTGCTACAGATTGCGCGCGAGAAAGCGGATTGACTGTTTGGGCGCGAGACTTTGGGCGGGATTGTTTGCCGTTCTGCGTTTCTCGTTGAATTCTTCTTCCATTTGCTGTTAGCGTTGGTGGTTTCGCGAAACCGCGAATCGCTCTCTGGGGAGCAATCGAAGGATCTGAGCTGATGTTGATCAAGCTGCCCGATTGAGTCGTCATCCGGTAACATGCAATCAGCGGCGTGTCGCCCCGGCTTGCTCCAGTGGTTTTAGACAACGTTTTCATGGAGGTTCGTCCTATGCGTAACATCTCGATTGCAACGATCGTTTTCGCCGCCATTGCCTTGGCGGTTGCTCAACCCGCCCGCGCCGATTCATGGTCTGTCGATCCGGTGCATTCTTCTTTGGTGTTCAAAATCAGCCATTTGGGCAGCAGCTTCACGTGGGGATTTCTGCATTCGCCCGAAGGCAAAGTAAATTGGGACTCGGCCGACCCGACCAAGGGCAGCATCGAAGTGACGGCGAAGCTGGCGAACCTCAGCACGTTCAACGCCAAGCGAGACCAGCACCTTCGCAGCCCCGACTTTTTCGACGCCAAACAGTTCCCCACGCTCACCTTCAAGAGTTCGAGCATCAAAGCCGCCGGCGACGATAAGTTTGATGTCACCGGCGACCTGACCATCCGCGGGACCACCAAGCCTGTGACCGTCACACTCAAAAAACTCGGCACCGCCACCATGCAGGGCACGACCAAAACCGGCTTTGACGGCACCTTCACCATCAACCGCCTCGACTACGGCCTGGCGTTCATGCCGCAGGGCATCGGCGCGGACGTCGAGATTCATGTGGCGCTGGAAGTAGACAAGAAATAAGCCGCGCGATCGACGCCTCACGGCCGCTTGTCTCAATCGTCAATCGTTAATCGTTACCCCGCAGTTGCCGTAACGATTGACGATTAATTGTTTTCAAATCCATGAAGCTCCCCGAAATCCCCATCACCCCCGCCGATCTTGTTGCGGGCGTGTTATGTCCGGCGGTGGTCGCAACGGCGGTGCTAGGGCTGGCGCGTCTGCTGCCGTTCCGCCGCCGCGAATGGGCCGGACCTGTTGCGATGGCGCTGGGCTTCGTTGCCGCATACCCGCTCATCAACGGCATTGCGCCAAAGTTTCCGCCCAACAATGCCGGCGATTGGCTTTTCTGGCTGGCGCTGCCGATCGGAATCGTCGCCGGAGCGACGGCCTGTTTTCGGCTGCATTCTATCTTCAGGTCATTCATCGCGGCGATCGTGTTCGGGGCGACGCTCTATCTCATGATGCAGCCCGCTGTCGCATCTCGAACGCCCGCCGAGTGGTGGACACTTTGGGCCGTGCTGGTCGCAGTGCTGACGGCCGACTTCTGGTTCGCCGATGCCGCAATTCAAAGCGACTCAACCATCACCAGCCTGATCGGTTTCGCCTGCATCCTGGCTGGCGCGTGTGTGCTGATCCAAATGTCAGGATCATTAAAATATGCCCTGCAAGGCGGCGCGGTCGTTGCCGCGTTGGTTGCGGCGGTGGTCGTGGCGACCATAGGCCCCGGCCGCTCGGCGGTATCCGGCGGCGCGGCGATGGCGGGAATTGGCATCGTTGGATGCCTGTTGGCAGTTTCGATCGAGCCTCTATTTGTGAATGTGACGACCACCAACGCGCTGCTCATCGCCGCCGCCCCGATTTTGCTATGGGCCGGGCGGTTTATTCGACTGCCCAAGGCCCTATTGTGGCTGCGCGCTGGCGTTCGGTTGCTGCTGCCGGCGATTCCGGTGTTGATCGCGCTGGCCATCGCGGGTGCCAAGGCGATGGCCGATTTGAACGACAGCGGCAGCGGGTACGAAGGGTATTGATCCACCGTGGCCCAACACACCGCGGCACGGCGAATTGATTTCTTGCAGTCGCACGGCTTCAATCGCCGGAGGTGTCGCAAATACTTGTTTTATTTCTTTATGTCATCTGGGCGACGACGCAGACCGATCGCGCGCCCACCGGCTCGGTGGATGCCGCCCGCCTGCTCGCGTTCTTCGCCGGCTTTGTCATGATCGTGCTTACTCCGGCGCTGGTGGTCCGACTCAAAACGAGGCTGGCGGTTGTTCGCAATCCGTGGAAGCTTCATCAGAACGTCGGCCGCATGATGACCCTCTGCCGCGTGGCGATCGTTGCGTGGTTTTTCGCCGGCGTTTTTGGCGGCGCGACGTGGGTCGAATTCGTCTCGCATGCGTTCGGTCCGCTGCACGGCCTGCCGCTTTCGCTTCCGGGGATGCTCATTGGACCGTTGCCGGCGTTGCTCGCCTGGGTCGGCCTGTGGTGGGCACAGTACCCGGCCGACCGGATCGCACGCGAAGACAGCTACCTCCCGCTGCTGAAAGGCAACCTGCCCGTTCACGCCCCGCCGACACTCGCGGCGTTCATGGACGGCGGGTTTCGCCTGCAGATTCTGGCGACGGCGGTGCCGCTGCTGCTGATCTCCCTAGTGCGCGATATCGCCAATCTATCGCTTCTGGGAACGGGCCTGGCCAATCCGCGATCGGGCGAAGTGGAAGCCATCGTCTCCATCGCCTCGGCGCTGGTGGTGTTGGCCATCGCGCCAGAGCCGCTGCGACGAATTTTCAAGACGACGCGATTGCCCGAATCGAGTCTGCGATCGCGCCTCGACGAACTTTGCAAGACGGCCCGCACCCGCTACCGCGAAGTGCTGCTGTGGAACACCGGCTATGCCATGGGCAACGCCGCCGTCATGGGCGTGCTGCCGCAGATTCGATACGTGATGCTGTCGGACCTGCTGCTGGAAACGATGACGGATCGCGAGATTGAAGCGGTGTTTGCGCACGAACTCGGCCACATCGTTCATCGGCATACGTTGTGGTACGTGGTGTTTTTCGTCGTCGTATTCGCGGTGGGCCTGGCGTTCGAAGTCGCGACGAACGCGGTGTTGCAGCGGTGGAATCCGCAGCAGTGGCAAGGTCACGCCGTCGAGTTTACCTCGGTCGCCATGTTCGCCGTCGGGTCCATTTTCGCATTCGGCATGCTCAGCCGACGGCTCGAACGGCAGGCCGATGTGTACGCCGCGCGAGCGATGGAGAAACGGGGGCTGCAGAAATCAGCAACAGAAGACCCTCGACGATCCGCCGTCGGTGAGCACGGCGCGGCCGCCATCGCGTCGGCGCTTTACCGGGCGGCCAGCATCAACCACATTCCCGTTACCGCCCGAAGCTTTCGGCACGGGAGCATCGCCAAACGCGCGCGGTTCATTCAGGATCTGGCCGCCGACCCGTCGTTTACGTTCCGGTTTGATCGGTCCATGCGGGTGATCTACATCGCGATTTTTCTTTCGTTCGCCGGCGGCGCGGCGTGGATCGTTTGGCAGATTCTTCAACCGGGCAACGCCACGTAAACAAAGTGATGGAGAATGATCCCCGCCGTCACGGCTACATTGAGCGAATCGGTGCCGAGCTTCATCGGGATCGTTATCTTGCGGTCGCAAACCCCAACGTGTTCGGGCGATAATCCGTACGCCTCATTGCCGAAGAGAAGCGCGATTCGCTTCGAGGTTTTCCTCGCCGCCGCCAGCGATTCGGCCTGGGGATCCAGAACCGTCGCGATGCGTTGCACCTGTAGTGCGCCCAGCCGCTTCAGATCGTCGACGATGCTTGTGCTCTGGACGATTGGCATTGAGAAAATTGTTCCCATCGATACCCGCACCGTCTGGCGAAAGAACGGATCGCAACTTCGTTCCCCCAGCAGCATCGCCGTCGCGCCGAACCCGGCAGCCAGGCGAATCATTCCGCCGAGGTTTTCGCTGTTGTTGAGATCGGGGCACACGACGATCAACACGTCGCCCGCCGGCGGGACAATATCGCTCAACGACGGGGGCGGCTTACGTTTCCCGCAGGCCAGCATGCCCGTATGAAAGTGGTAGCCGATGATCTGATCCAGCAATTGCTGCGGCGCGGCGTAAATGACGACGTCGGGCGGCGCGACGGCGGCGGCGTCGGCCAGGTATCGCTCGGCAAGCAGAATCGATTCGGTTTCGTAGTCGCTCTGGAGCAGCCTGCGAACGACCGACTGCCCCTCGGCGATAAACCGCCCGTACCGCTGCGCCAGGTCGCGGTCTTTCAAATTGCGGTATGCGGCGATGCGCGGGTCATCAAGACTATCAAGGTTTACAATGGGCATGGGCACGGCCGTGGGCGGCTATTTCTTGAGCGAGTTGGCATCGACACTGTACGGCATATGCCCGCCGATCGCGCGCGAAACCGGTTCGACGGTGATGAACGCATCGGAGTCGACCGCCTGAATTGCCCCAATGGCGGCGTTGCCCTTACGGCGTGGCGCGACGATGAACAAAATCATCACTTCGCCGTCGCGCCCTTCCCCCACAACGCTGGTGACGCCGAAGCCTTCATTCAGCAGGTTGGCCCGAAGCCGAACCGAATGCCGCGGGCTGATGCATCGGATGAGGACCGTCCCGCTGCCGATCCACTTTTCAATCGTAATCCCCAGTACCACACCGGCGGCGAAGCCACAGGCATAGCCGATCATTTTGATCGGATCGCGGCCGGCTTCTCCCAGCACCCGCGAAATTGCAAAAATGAATACGCCTGATTCGATAATCCCCAGCAGCCCCGCAACCACGCGGTAACCCCGCACGGTGAACATGGTGCGCACGGTTCCGATCGATACGTCGACGATTCGGAGGCAGAAAATCAGCAGCGCGCCGAGGAACACTTCCATTCCTACCATCTTCGCGTGCAGAAAGTCGTTGGCAAGCTCACCCGCCCGGCGGCGCGCGGAAGAGCGCGAAGGCGGCCTCGAACCACCTTCCAACCCGCGCTTTGGCCTGGAGCAGTTTTAATCGCAGTGTGAGATCTGAAAATTCATCGCCGGATTGCATGAGCGGTTTCATCAGCGCAATCGCTTCGTCGAAGCGGCCCAGTTCGCCCAGTGCGACGGCGAAGTTGTGCGTCACCGGGGCATAGCCCGGACGCAGCAGCAGGGCGCGCCGGCAGGCGGCAATGCCATCGTCGTACTGATGCCGCAGAAAGTTTGCCACGGCCAGGTTCTGCCACGCCAGGAGGTCGTCGGGGCGCAGCGCGGTCAGCCGGCGTAAACACACCACCGCAGACCGCGTCTCCGAGGTGTCGATGAGCAGATTCGAGAGGTCGCGCAGCGTCTGTGGGTCATCCGGTCGCAGCAGCAACTCGGATCGAAGGTGAGTCTTTGCCTCAATGAGTTTGCCGGCGGTCAGGCGAATCTGAGCCATGCGCAGGTGGGCGCGCGGAAACGTCGGATCGATCTGCAATACGATCGCAAATGCGTCGGCGGCCTCGGCAAGCCGCTGCTGCGCCGCCAGCCAAATACCCCGGCCGAACTGCACCGGTGCGCTGCCGGCGGCGACCGCGCGCGGCACGGTGGCGATTCTTTCGCCCGCTTCTTCCACCCGGCCCATCTCCAGCAGCAGCTCGACCAAATCGAGCAGGGCCGCGAAATCCCGGGGCGATTGCCGCAATCGCGCCGAAAAGTGCTTCCTGGCCCGCGGCAACTCGCCGCGCTGCCAGAACGCATCGGCCAACTTCGCATGAACGTGCGGGTGCATCGGTTGGAGTTCGAGCGTGCGTTGCCAGCAGTAAATCGCCCGCTCAAGCAAACCACGGACCGCCAGGCTCGCGCCCATGTTGTAATAACAGGTGGGGCAATGCTCTTGCACCAACCGCCCGAGGTAGAACGCTTCTTCGGCACGATCGTGTTCGCCCAGATCGGCATGACTGGCAATTCGGCAGCAATACGACGGCTCAAACTCCGGATCAACCTCGGACGCGTGTTCGAGAACTTCAAGGGCTTCCCTGAACCGTCCGGTGCGATGAAGATTCACGCCCAATCGATGTAGGACTAAGACATCGTCTGGCTCGATCTGCAGCGTCTTTTGATAAACCTCAATTGCTTCGTCGTACCGGCCCAATTCGTCCAGCGTCAGCGCCAGATTGAAGAGCCACCCGGGATTGAAAGGGTTGATATCGACGGCAAAGCGCAGCTCCTCCAGCGCTTCATCGAGCTTCCTCTGCTCGAAAAGCTCGGCGGCCCGCTCTACGCGGCGTTCGGCATCTGTCCAATCGTTGCTTTCCATGGCGAGTGCGGCAAGGTTTGGCGTGTGACCAGCGTCGCGGAAGTCGCGTGAACAACCTCTTCTAATTTACGCGCGCGCTGTACCATTTTTCAAGTGGGAAATCCTTGTCGGGTCTGTTCATTGACAGTCCGTCGGCGCAGCGCACCTCGTTCTCGCGGAAATCGCCGAGAAGAATACCGCCGCACCGCTTGCCCCGGGGCCGAAAACAGTTAGCTTGGCCCGCGGCAAAGTTGGTGTTGCTCAGCCAAGGCTGGTCGGCCGATCGGTTGGTTGTCGGCGGAACACCACTTGGCGGAGTCGGGTGCTCCTGCATTTGCATTTTTTGGGGCGCCATTACGAACGCATGAGACGCGGGACTATCATCGCGGCCTGCTTGCTGCTGTCACTGCCGGCGGCGGCGCTGACGGTGCGCGCTCAGCCCAACCCTGCCGACGCCGACATCGCTCAGCAAGCGACAGTCTTGCTCGACCGCGCCCCCGACGTGCCGCGGATGCAGCGTGTCGAGGCAGCACGCCGGCTGGCGCAGCGAAACTCTCCCGCCGCGCGGGCCGCACTCGCCAGCGCCTTGCAGGAACGCGCCAACCCCGCCATCCAAGCGGCGGCGGCCACGGCGCTGGCAGAAATCGAAACGCCCGATCCTTCATTTATCGACGGCCTGTTTGTTCTGGTTCAACCCGACGCGCCCGGCGACCTGGCCCGCCCCGCGGCCCGGGCACTGGCCAAATTGCGCGACAACGCCACGGTTGTGCAACGACTGATTGACCGTGTCACCAGCGACCGGCGCGGCGAGTCTTCACGGCGCGCCGCGATCGATGCACTGGGCTACGTTCCGGAAAAGCGCTCGGCGGCGGCGCTGATCGGCCTGCTGTCCGACGACGCCGAGAGCACCGACATTCGTGATTCCGCCGTCGCCGCGCTGGCCAACATGACTGGCGCCGTCTCAAACGGCGGCGACATTGGCCGCTGGCAGGCGTGGTGGCAGGACAATCGCAACGTCGATGACGTGCAGTTCAAAACCAATATTCTCACCGGCCGTGCCGGTCGATTTGACGCGCTCAAGCCGGCCTACGATCAACTCGTGACGGCGCTGCTCGACGAGCTTGGCCGCGCCTATCGAAGCGCTTCGGACGAGCGCCGGACCGATCTGCTGCTGGGATGGCTTTCCAGCGGTCAGCGTGAAATCCGTTCCATCGGCGCCATGATCGTTCGCAACGAAAAGGCATCGGCCGCGACGGTTCCCGATACGGTGCAGCAGCGATTGCAGGAGATGGTGGGCGACTCCGATGCCGGCGTCCGCTTCGCCGTCGCAAAAGCCCTGGCCGCCCTCAACTACGGACCGGCGCTCGACCCGATGCTGGCCCAACTCGCGGTCGAACCGAACCCGGACGTGCGCGCGGCCCTTTCGCAGGCGCTGGCGCCGATCCAGGATTTGAAAGCCGTTCCGGCGCTGCTAAAGCTGCTGGCCGACTCCGACCGCTCGGTGGCCCGCGCCGCAGCGATAGCGCTGCGCGATCTTGGGCCTAAGCTCCGTCGCGAGGGCACGGCGATTCTGATGGCCGAGGTGTCGGCCGAATTGCGCAACGCCCTGCGTCGCACCAGTGGCGCCGGATCGGAGGCGGCCCGCGAAGCGCTGGTTGAAGCCATCGTGCCGCTGCAGCGGATGGAACTGATGGGCGACCTGCAGCAGATGCTGGTGCCGCGTGAGTCGGCGCGGGTGCGTCAAAGCGCCGTGCGTGCCCTGGCCGAGTTTGGGCCCAACGCCGTCGATGCCGTCGCGCCCATGCTGGCAGACCCCGAAGCCACCGTGCGGCTGGAAGCCGCCCGCGCCATGGGAACCATCGGCCGCGCCTCAGAGCTTTCCAGCCTCAAGCGACTGCTCGGCCCTCCGACGGAAACCGATACATCGGTGCAGGCGCAGGCATGGCAGGCGATTCAGGCGATCGCGCAGAAGGACGACACGCCCTGGCGAATGCTGGCGGTGCTGGCCAATGATTTTTCCGGCACGACCGACCTCGACCGCGACCGACGGCTGCAGATTCTGCGAATCGAGCAGGCGAAGTTGCGGGCGGCGAACCGGCCCGAAGACTTGGAAGCGCTGGCCGACGTGTGCGCCGACATCGGCAATACGCACATGAAGTTCAACCCCCCGCAAGCCGCCGACGCCATCGACTTCTACAAGCTGGCTCTGGACTACTATCGCGCGGTTAACAACCCCATGGGGCCCGACACGATGATCGAAAAATTAATGGAAGCCCGCCTGCGCGCCGAACAGTACAGCGAGGCGATGCAGTTCGCCCAGAGCGTGATCGCCGAGAAGGCGGGCAACATTGACTTGGTCGGCCCGAAGATTAAAGCAGAAGTCGATCGCCTCGCCGCCGCCGGCGAAGACGCCAAAGCGCTAAAATTGATTGCTGAGACGGAAAACTTTGATCCGAAGCTGCCGACTCGGCTGCGCCAGCAACTCGCCGACACCCAGGCGAACATTCTCCGCAAGCAGACCGACCAACTGCGCGACCGCGCCACCCCGCCCAGCGGCCCGCGCGGCGGCATCGCCCTGCCGGCGGTCGGGCCGATTCGCATTGCCTGACCGCCGAATCGCGCTCACGGCCCCTTCGTACCCGCCAGCACGAACCGATGCCCAAAGTGCCGATGACAACGCAGATAGCCGACACCCGCGCTCCGCGCCAATTCAATCACCTCACCGGGAGTAAACGCCTGCCGCACGCTCACACGCGCGTCGTGTTTCACCATCGGATTCGATAACAGCGTGAACAGGGTAATCCAGGCCAGAGCGCGGCGGCTGCGCGACAAGTCGGCTACAATCAGGCCACGACGCGCGATCCGGTCGGCGGCGCGAAGCACGCCGACGACCTCCCGGTCGTCGAGATGATGCAGGAACATCGACGTGATCACGTAATCGAAGCTCGCATCGGCGAACGGCAGCTCCAGCGCATCGGCGCGCATCAGCGTCAGCCGCGTTTCGTATCCGGTTGATTTTTCGCGGGCGATTTGCAGCGTGATCGCGTGAAAGTCCACGCCGACCACGCGGACATTCCGGCGGCGGCGCTGCGCCCAATCCAAAATCGCTCTCGGCACGTCGGCCGAACCGGTGGCGATGTCAAGAATCGAAATCGGCCGCGGATCAGCGGGCGCTTCCGACGCCGCAGCCTGCGAGCCGTCGGTGCCACGGCTTGGCTGAAAGCAAGGCGGTGCGAGCAGCCCATCGGCGCTAAATGCCTCAAGTCGCGAAATCAACGCACGCGTATACCCCAGCCGCCGGTTGATTCTTTCAATAAACGCTAGGCTGCTCCGCAATTCACCGGTGTCGGCGTCGGCGGAGTCCATCCATTCGGCGGTGCGTTGGCGGAGCATGGGCGTCACCTGGGGCGTCGTGTCCGGACAAACTCCCATTCGTTCTGAAGTCCGAGTCGCTTCACCCATTCGTCGATGTGTGCGTAATCGAGGTCGGAACCCTGCACCTGTAGCATCGCGGCCAGGTCATCCACATGCTTCTGTGAACCGCCTTCCCGGTAATACTCCAGCTTCTTGATCAACAGATCTTCCGGCGATGCGAAAAACGCCTGCGTCCCGTCGCCGATATCCCCGCGCCGCTTTCGGACAAACTGCTCGCTGGCGAACGCGTCGTCGCGCAGCGGCGTGAAGAAGTCGACCTTCATCAGGCTAGGGGAATGCAGAACATTGAACTGCCCACCGGTCGCTAGCGCCGCGCGGATCGCGATGTCGCTGATGTAGTAGTCGGGTTCGGGAAACAAAGCGATGAAGTCGCGCATCAATCCCAGCGGCAATCGGACCACCACGTCCACGTCCTGCGTCACGCGGGCACGACCGTAATACATCGAGCAAATCGACCCGCCAATAAAGTAGTCGAGCGCTAGCGAATCGAGCTTCCGCACGACGGTGGTCACGAACTCATCTTGCTCCATCACGCAGCCTTTTGGCGACCTCGTCCCGTTTTGCGGTTTCAGACCAGTCAGGATGTTGCGATTGAACGGCGGCGGCGAGCATGCGCGTGGCGAATCGATGGAGCCGAAAGCCGACGGCCAGCCGCTGCGCCCCGGTCTTGGCGCGCAGCATCGTCGCGAACTCGGGCTCCAGCCATTCGATCGATCGATGCTTGGGCATGTCGCTATTGTCGCCGCAGCGGGCTGGAAAAATCAATCGTTCCTGACGGCCAAAACGACCGATCTTTCCGCGAACCCTGTCCATTGCAGCAATCACTTTCGAAGCCGGCGCTCGGCCTCGTCAACCGACACCGGCGACCTTGCCGATCGAAGCATTTCAAGCACGCGCGCGCGTTTGGCCGGGCTTTCGACAAACAGATTCTTGGTTCCTTCGCCTTCGATGTCAAAGAGCAGGCGCTTGGCGCGATTGCTCTCTTCAAATGTCCCGACGATGAAGAAATGGACCCGATACGGGTCGCCCGTCGGCGGCTCATGCACAGAGTGCACCCATCGAAACTGGACAGGCTCCGGCCGAACGTCCATTGGGTCAGCGATGCTGCCGTCGGGTTGGACGGTCGTCCAGTCCAGCGACCCGATCCGCGTCAGGATCGGTATCCCTTCGATGCGCGCATAGCCGCCGGCCGAGATCGGAATCTTGAACAGACGTTGTCCCGGTTCGAGCCGGAGCAGGTCGGTCGGCGTTAGCTCAACGGCGATCAGCCCGCGAAAACGCTGCGGCAGCGCCAGCGCGACAACCGGCTCCGGCTCTCGGTACAACGGAACGATAAAGCACGGTTGGCGCTCCCCGTTCGTACAGAGCTTTAGCTGTTTCAACAAGGCCGATCTGGCGTTGTGACGGACATAGCCCGGCGCAATCCAGCCATACTCTCCCGCCGCGGATGGATGTATTTTCAACGAGACCACCGCATCTTTTCCCGCGACCGCGGACCGATCAGACGGTTTGCCAATGGCGAACCACTCCTGCTCGTAGTGGATTCCGGCTGACGCATCAGGAATCGGCAGGCCCGTATCGCCATCAATGACGCGGAACCGCACCGTCCGATACCCGGGCGGGACGATGCAACCGCCCGAAGCCAGCAACAGCAACAACAGAGTGATCCGTTTCATCACGGCGCTCAATCCCTATTTTCCAAACTTCTGCTTCCACTCCCTCAACAAATCAAACGCCGCCACCGGCGAAAGCGAATCGACGTCGATCTGACGTAGCGCCGCTTCCAGTTCCTTTGAAGAATCCACAAACAACGGCAACTGGTTCTCGGCAAACTGCTTGTCGCTCCGCCGGCTGCGGCTGACTCTCGGCCGGCTCACGTGCTGCACGCTGAGTTCGCCCATGAGCTGCTTCGACCGCTCCAGTACTTCTTTGGGCACACCGGCGAGCCGGGCGACGTGGATGCCGTAGCTGCGATCGGTGCCGCCTTCCACGATGCGGTGCAGGAAGATCACCTGATCTTCCCATTCGCGGACCGCCACGTTCAGGTTTTTCACACCGGTGAAACGCTCGGCCAAGTCGGTCAGTTCATGGTAATGTGTGGCGAATAACGTTCGGCACTGCACCTCCGACGCGATGTGTTCGGCGATGGCCCAGGCCAGGCTCAGGCCGTCGAGCGTACTGGTCCCGCGGCCGATCTCGTCCAGGATCACCAGACTGCGGTCGGTGGCGTTGTTGAGGATGTTTGCGGTCTCGGTCATTTCGACCATGAAGGTCGACTGGCCCGTGTGAATTTCATCGGAGGCGCCAATGCGCGCAAACAGCCGGTCGGCAATGCCGATGGTGGCTTCCTTCGCCGGCACGAACGAGCCTATTTGCGCCAGAAGCACCGTGAGGGCGACCTGCCGAATGAAGGTGCTCTTGCCCGCCATGTTCGGCCCGGTGATGAGCTGCAGGCAATCGGTTGCACCGAAGTTCACGTCGTTGGCGACAAACTCGCCGGCAAGCTGTTGTTCGAGCACCGGATGCCGACCATCGATAATGCAAAGCGTGCGGTCGGCGGTGATCGTGGGCCGGCAATAGCGGCGGTCGTGTGCGAGGAGGGCCAGACTCGAAAGCACGTCCAGCCGCGCCAATGCCGCGGCGAGTTCCTGCAACGTACCAACATGGGGCAAGAGCGATTGACGTACCTTCTCAAAGAGTTGCTGTTCCAGCGCAATCGCCCGATCGCGGGCACCCAGAGCCTCGTTCTCGAACGACTTCAGCTCGGCGGTTATGTACCGCTCGGCGTTTTTCATCGTCTGGCGGCGCGTCCACGCCGGCGGGACTTTGTCGCGGTGGGATTCGGTCACTTCGATGTAATAGCCGAACACCCGGTTGTAGTTGACCTTGAGCGACGCGATCCCCGATTCCGCCGCCAACTGAGATTGGTAGTTCGCCAGCCACACCACGCTGTTCGCCCCCATGTCGCGCAGGCGATCCAGTTCGGCATCAAACCCCGCCGCCATCACGCCCCCTTCGCGCAGGTGCTGCGCAGGCTCGGGTTGAATGGCCGCGGCTAAATGAGCGGAATGCTCAAGGCAAAACGGTTTCATCGCCGCAAGCTCGGGCGCAACAATCTGCCGCCGCGCCAGAGATTCAATCCGCCCGATCAATTCCGGCATCGCGGCCAGGCACTTGCCCAGCGCAACCAAATCCCTCGGGCTGGCGCGGTTAACCGTCACCCGCGCCACGATGCGTTCGATGTCGCACACATGCGCCAAATGCTCGGCGATCGATTTGAGCGCCGTCGGGTCTTCCAGCAGCGCGGCAATCGCATCCTGCCGGGCGGCGATATGCTCGGCGTCGCACAGCGGAAATCGCAGCCAATGCCGCAGCATTCGTCCGCCCATGGCGCTGCGGGTGCGGTCGATGGCGGTCAGCAGCGACCCGTCGGCAGAGCCGCTGCGTACGGTGCGATCGATTTCCAGCGCGCGATACGTCGCCGGATCGATCGCCAAAAACGCATCCTGCACGTGCTTCTTTGGGGGGCGCAAATGCGGCAGCGCGCTCTTCTGGGTCTCTTCCAGATAAGTCAAGACGGCGGCGCAAGCGAAGATGGCCGGATCGTCTGCGTCAAAGCCGAAGCCGGTCACGGCGGTCGTCTGGTACTGCTTGCGAAACTGTTCGACGCCGTGATGGGCCGTAAATTGCCACCCCGGCCGCGTAGTGATGGTCGTGACGCCCGCGGCGCGGATTTGCTCGCCGATCGGGTGCGGCTGGCCGCTGGGCAGTTCGGGAATGATTACTTCGGCGGGAGCGAGGCGGCCGATCTGATCGATCAACTGTCCTTCGTTGCCGCTCATGGCGTGGCACGATCCGGTGGAAAGATCGACCCAGCACAACCCGGCCTGATATCCACCGGCGCGGCTGACGCCCATCGCCACCGCGCAAAGAAAATTTTCGCTTCGGCCGTCCAGCAGCGGATCGTCGGTGAGGGTGCCGGGCGTCATCAGGCGCGTCACCTCCCGGCGGATGACGCCCTTGGCGGCTTCGGGACTTTCCATCTGTTCGCAAATCGCCACCCGATACCCCGCGGCGATCATCCGGCGCAGGTATCCGTCGACTGCGTGAAAGGGCACTCCGGCCATCGGGATTTCATCCACTGCGCCTTTGTTGCGGCTGGTGAGCGTCACACCCAGAATACGATGCGCCAACTTCGCGTCTTCCCAGAACATCTCGTAAAAATCGCCCATCCGAAAAAACAGCGCGTAGTCCGGATACTGCTGCTTAAACTGCTGATACTGCTTCATCGCCGGCGATAAGCTCGCCGCTGGCGGCTTAGCGGCAACCGCAACTTCGGGGGGTTCGGGAATGGTGGAAGAATCCGACATGTTTGCCGTCGCGCGACGATAAGAGACGTGCCCCGCTAACGCAACTTCTATTCAAACCGAGTATCATAAGCTTTGAATGAAAGGACCTTTCACTATGCGATGGATCTGCCTGATACTCATTACGCTCACCGCCGGCGCCCGCGGCGAAGAGTTTGTGGTGGCGACGTATAACATCGAAAACTTCCGCGAGCATTTCCAGGCCAAAACACTCGCCACCACTCGGCCCTCGCTGGATGAGGGCCTGCTCCGGCGCCTGCAGAAGGAAGATGATGAAGACAATTGGGAAGTGGCATCGGTCATTACCGATCCCGCGTTCAATCCCGACGTGCTGATGATTCAGGAAGGTTGCGATCAACAGCAGCTCGAAGCGTTCAACAAACGCTGGCTGAAGGATGCCTACGCCACTGCGATTGTGTTCCCCAGCAACTCCGGCCGCGGGCAGACGCTGGGCATGCTGCTCAAGGCGGGTTTCAAAGTGGTCGACCGCAGAGACCAGTATTACAACGAGGCCGACACCGTCGCCAACCCCCGCGGCGATAAACTCTTTGCCCGCGGACCGGTGTTTGTGCTCATCGAAACGCCCGGTGGCTACAAATTCTGGGTCGGCACCAATCACCAGAAAAGCAAATCGGGCAATGGTGTTGAAGTGACGAAATGGCGCAACCGCGAGGCGACACGCACCAATCAGATTATTAACGAAATCGCCAAGTCGGGCGTGAGCGACGTGATTTTCCTGGGCGATATGAACGACGAACTGCATTACCAGGAATTCGAGCAGGAAGCCGGCGGCGATACGATCGCGCTGCTCGCCGGCGCAGGCGAAAGCAAACTGTTTCTGGCCACCGAAAAGCTGGCCGGCACTGGCGCAAACTCTTTCGGCGGCTACTGGGAGGGCCGGTATCGCAGCCTCATTGATCACATCGTCGCCACGCCAAGCATGAAAGACCAACTCGGCGAGCCCCGCGTAGTCACCGAAGGTTTGGCGAAGGTGGCGAGCGACCATTACGCGGTGATGGTTCGGGTTACTTCGGATCCTGCAAATTAGTCGCGATGAACAGCACAGCTCGTAGCGATTGACGATTGACGATTAAGTTTTCTACTGATTCCATAACTCTGCTTAATCGTCAATCGTTACATTCCATTCGAGCATTCAATTACCGAATAGCCAATGCTCCTCCCCGCCATCAGCCTCTGTCACCGCGAACTGATCCGCTTCGTGCGCCAGCCCAACCGCGTCATCGGCGCGCTGGCCACGCCGATTGTATTTTGGCTTTTAGTGGGCGCCGGGGTGGGCCGCAGCTTCGCCGGGCCGGGGGGAACGGGCGGGCACTATCTTGCTTATTTCTTTCCCGGCGCGCTGTTGATGATTCTGCTGTTTACATCCATTTTCTCCACGATCTCGATCATCGAAGATCGTCGCGAGGGGTTTTTGCAGTCGGTTCTCGTCGCGCCGGTTCATCGACGCGCGATCGTGCTGGGAAAAGTGCTCGGCGGGACGGTGCTGGCGACGGCTCAGGGGATTTTGTTCCTGCTGCTTTCGCCGCTGGTGGGCGTTCGGCTATCGCCCATCGCCGTCGGGCAATGCGTCGCGCTGATGGCGGTCACGTCTTTCGCGCTGACGGCGCTGGGCTTTTGCCTCGCGTGGCGAATGAACAGCACGCAGGGGTTTCACGCGATCATGAACCTGTTTCTCATGCCGATGTGGTTCCTGTCGGGCGCGCTGTTCCCGCCGGGCGGAGCCTGGAAAGGACTGCAGATCGTTATGTACTGCAATCCGCTTTATTACAGCTTGGCGGGCCTGCGGCAGTTGCTCTTCCCAGGTGACGTGAACGCCGCCGGACCGCCTCTGGGGCTGTGCTTTGCCATCACCGCCGCAGCGGCGCTCGTATTGGTGGGGGTAGGGTCTTTTGTCGCACGGTCGACGACACGGGGCGATCTGCACTAAACTCTTTAAACCAATGGGTCACCCGAATACCGCAACTTCAATGCACCAACAGCGGCACCTGCGCCCACACATGCCTTTATGGCCGCTGGTGTTGGGCGCGATTTTTATCTCCGCCGTCGCGACCGCCCTGACGATGTGGTGGCAGATGCGGCCGGTTCCCGTGCAATCTTTGTTCACCGCCCCGACGTTTGAGATGACGAGCCAGCACGGCCAAGCTTTCAGCAGCGATTCGCTGAAGGGTAAAGTATGGGTCGCGAATTTCATCTTCACGAATTGTGCCGGCCCGTGTCCGCGCATGACCGAGGCCATGGCCGCCGTCAGCGGACAGATCAACAGCAGCCGGGTTCGATTTGTCTCGATCAGCGTCGACCCGAAACGCGACCTTCCGCCGGTGCTGAAAATCTACGGCAACAAATACAACGCCGACCAGACACGCTGGCTGTTTCTCACCGAACCGGGCACCAGCTACCTCGACCTCGCCGCCGGCTTCAAGGTCGCGGTTAAGCCCGCCGACGGTTCGACGCCCATTTTGCACAGCGCTCTGATGTTCCTCGTGGACCCCTCCGGCGAAATACGCGGCACTTACTCACACAACGACGAGCAGGCGATGAAACAGCTCGTGACCGACGTCGGCCGGCTCCTCAACGAATAGCTGTAATTCCATGCCCGACAAAGAAACATTCGCGCTAATCAACTGCATCCTGAACGGCGCCTGCACCGTGCTGCTGGTGATCGGCTTAATTCTGATCAAAAAGCGAAAATACGCCGCCCACGGCTGGACCATGTCGGCGGCGATTGCGACAGAGTTGCTCTTCCTGACTACCTACGTGACCAGCAAGCTCCTCCACGGAGAGATCAGCAGCGGCATTCCGGCGGGCTGGTATCGGTTCGTTTACCTCTACATTGTGCTGTTCCCACACTTGATTCTGGCGATCGTACTTGTACCGATGGTTTCGATCACAGTGTCTCGTGCGTTCAAACGAAACTGGGTGGCCCACCGAAAGATCGCGCCCTGGACACTCGGCATCTGGTTTTATGTGTCGATCACGGGCGTCTTGATCTATTTCATGCTGTACCAATGGTATCCAAAGCTATACCCCGAAGCATGGCAGAAGGCGCGATCGCTGATTTGACCGACCGGGGTCTTTTGCTACATCCGTGCGAAGTTCTCGAGCATCTTCAATCCCACCGCCTGACTCTTCTCCGGGTGAAACTGCGTCGCGACGACGTTGTCTTTCCAGATGCTGCTGACGAACGGCCCGCCATAATCGGTCGTGGTGGCGATGATCGAATCGGCGGCGGGAACCGCATGATAGCCGTGGACGAAGTAGACGTTGCAGCCATCATCCAGCCCGCGCAGCAATGGCGATTGCGTCTTGAACGCCAATTGATTCCACCCCATGTGCGGCACCTTCAGGCCAAGGGTCGTATCGACATCAAACCGCACGCAACTCCCACGGAACACCCCCAGCCCGCGGTGTTCGCCGTCTTCGTAGCCGACGTCGAAGAGCATCTGCAGCCCCAGGCAAATCCCCAGAAACGGCCGCCCGGCGGCGATATGTGACAGAATCGGCTCATCCAAACCGCGGCTGCGAAGGGTCTGCAGTGCATCGGCGATCGCCCCGACCCCCGGCAGCACCAACCGGTCGGCCCGACGAATTTCATCGGGTGTCGAAATGATCTGTGCAGCACAACCGTTGCGCTCGAACGCTTTCTGCACCGAGCGAAGGTTGGCCATGCCGTAGTCGATGATGGAAATGGTCGGGCCGATCGCAGAGAGAATACAGCCGGCGAACGATAGCGGAAGTGCCGATGACAGTTCACCATGCGGCATAAATGACGCGGCGAGCCAGATTCGAACGATTCGGCATGTCCGTTGTACCGTGGCATACCCCCCACTATCATTCGCCGCTCGCAAATTCTGGACAGCGCCAAGCAACACCATGGGTTTAATGGTTCAAAAGTTCGGGGGCAGCAGCGTCGCGGACGCCCAGCGGATTCACCGCGCGGCGGCGCGGGCGATTGCGGCGCGCCACGCGGGCAATGAGGTGGTGGTCGTCGTCAGTGCCATGGGCAACACCACAGATGACCTTATTCAGCTCGCCAAAGAAGTATGCGAGTACGGCGACTGCAAGATCGACCCGCCCAAACGCGAAATGGATCAGCTATTGGCCACCGGCGAGCAGGTGACGATCGCGCTCATCGCCATGGCCATTCACGCACAGGGACTTGAGGCGATCAGCTTCACCGGCGGGCAGATCGGGCTGCTGACCGACTACTCGTTCAGCAAAGCACGCATTCAGTCCATCAACAAACAGCGCGTTTTTGACCAGCTTAAGGCGGGCAAAATCGTCATCGTCGCGGGCTTTCAGGGGGTCACCCCCGAAGGGGATTTTACCACGCTGGGTCGGGGCGGCAGCAATGCCACGCTCGTGGCGCTGGGCGCGGTACTGGGGGCGGAGGTTTGCGAAAACTACACCGACGTAGACGGCATCTTCACCGCCGACCCGAGAATCGTGAAGAAGGCCCGCAAAATCGACCGAATCAGTTATGATGAAATGCTGGAACTCTCTGGTTTGGGCGCGTCGGTGCTGCAGACCCGGGCCATTGAGTTCGCCAAGCGGTACAATGTGAAGATCCACGTTCGCAACAGCCAGAACGATAAAGAAGGCACGTGGATCATGGCGGAGACGAGGAATATGGAACACATCGTGGTATCGGGCGCGGCGCTCAAGAAAGACTTAGTGGCGGTCACCATCAAAGAGGTGCCCGATAAGCCGGGCGTGGCGGCGAAGATATTTTCGGAAATCGCGACGGCCAATATCGTCGTCGACGACATCATTCAAACCGTGAACGACAACGGCACCGCGTTCATCAGCTTTACCGTCGAGCACGGCGACGTGGGCGACATCCGCCCCGTGGTCGACAAACTCGTCGCCGACCTTGGCGGAAAAACGCGCGCGATCTTCCGCGACGACCTGTGCAAAGTCAGCGTGGTGGGTGTGGGCATGCGCACACACACCGGCGTGGCCAAGCGCATGTTTGAGGCGCTGGCCGACAGCAAAATCAACATCGAGAACATCACCACCAGCGAGATCAAAATCAGTTGCATCATCAAGAAGGAAGACGGGCACCGCGCGCTGCAACTGGTGCATGACGCGTTTGAACTTGAGAAAGCGCGGTAATCGCACTGCGGTGGCACAGACATTCCTGTCTGTGTTTCCGATTCTTCGGATGGCAGTTGCATGGTCAGCAAGTCATCAACCCATCCCAAGCGTGATGCGGAATGGGTCGCGCTGCGGGTCGGGGCGCACCGGCGGGTCAGGGTGCTGGGAACCGTTGTCATTACTTTTATTATTTTGCTCGTCCTGGCCGGATGGCTGCTCTTGGGAAGTCGAATAGGGGATCGTCGGTTCGACGGCCGGCGATACACCGTCGTCGATATCATCGACGGCGCTACGCTGGTCATCGCCGACGAACCGCGGACGCGCGTTGCCCTGCTCGGGGTGGATGCACCCGACTGGCCCGATGCGCATTATTCGAAGGAATCGGCCGGGTATCTCACCAGCCGACTCAAAGACAATGTGGTGCTCCTCAAGCTCGACGGCACGCAGACCCGCAACCTCGAAGGGCGCTTGCTGGCCTATGTGTATCTCACCGATACCGATCTGGTAAACGCCAACGTGATCCGCGACGGCCGCGGGTTTTCGGATCGGCGCTTCAAACACACGTATCGCCAGCAGTTTGACCAGATCGAAAACGAAGCCCGCGGCAAGGCGCGGGGAATGTGGGATGAAATGACGGACGACAAAATGCCCGCGTGGCGGCTGGAGTGGCTGCGATCGAGATAGTTCGCATCCTTGCATTGAAACGACGCGGCACGAATCGATGAAGATTCGTGCCGGCGTTCGCTTCCCTGATTTTTGTTATCGACGGGTTATCCGGCCTTGGCAGGATAGATCGTCGACGGCGACGCGGGGTGCGGAATCGGATCTGATCCGGCCCTTGGGTGTGCGTGATCGTACACCTGCTTCATGCGGGTGGTCGACAGGTGCGTATAGATCTGCGTCGTGCTCAGGCTCTGGTGGCCCAGCAGTTCCTGCACGCTGCGCAGGTCGGCGCCGTTGTTGAGCAAATGCGTTGCGAAGCTGTGACGCAGCGTGTGCGGGCTGATTCCGGGATCAAGCCCGGCCATCATCAAATACTTATCGAGCTTGCGGCGGACGGATCGCGTGCTGAGCGATTCGCCGTGCTTGTTGAGGAACACGCGCTGCGTCGACGACCCGTTCTGGCTCTTATGGTCGAGCTGGCGCAGCTCAAAGTATCGCTGCAGCGCTTTAATCGCCTGACTGCCGATCGGAGTGAGACGATCCTTCCGACCTTTGCCGCGGATACGCAGGACGCCTTCGACCAAATCGAGGTCGCTCATTTCCAGGTCGACCAGTTCGCTCACGCGAATGCCGCTGGAGTAGAGCACTTCGAGCATGGCCCGATCACGCGCGCTGAGCAGGTCGGCGTCGCCGGGGGCTTCGAGCAGTTTTTGAACCTGCTCGAGGTCGAGGCACCTCGGCAGCCGCTTTTCCTGCTTCGGCGTGCGGATCGTGCTGAGCGGGTTAATGCTCACCAACCCGCGGCGAATCAGGTATTTGTAGAAGCTGCGCAGGGTCGCGAGCTTTCGGGCGGTTGTGCTTTTGGTGTAGTTCTGCCCGTAGAGGTACGCGAGAAATTCGCGCACGCCCAGGGGTTCGACTTTGGCGAGTTTATCGTCGATCGCCAGTTCGGCGATGCCGTTGCTGCGGGCCGCCTGTGCGTGCTCCCCGCCGATCTCTCCGCTGAGGAACTGGCAGAATTGAATGAGGTCTGCGCCGTAGCTCTTCACGGTGTAGTCGCTGAAGTGTTTCTCGAGTTTGAGAAAGTCCAGGAACTGCCGGACGAGCGGCGCGAAAATTTTTGCGGTCGCCGAAGCGACGGGAGCGGCTGGTGCGCTATTCATGATGGGTTGATGCGGCTGATTTGCCGACCGTTCACACCTGCCGCAGCGCCGGCTTTCGCCAGGCGTGCGGCCCACTCGCGAGCCGATCCTCGTCTCACGATCTGTCGTTATCGAATCATCGATCCGAAACGAACGTCTTCCGATAACTTACGAAGCTTTCTTCGGCAAAAGGCCCTTCAATTCTTTGGCCAAATGTCGGCCGAGCTGATGACTGAGCACCGCGGCATCAAACCAGTCGAAGGCAACGTCACGGCGATGCACCATGTCCACCAGCGCATCAAGCACTTTGGCTTCCTGGCCGGTTTCGTACCGGAAGCAGAACTGCTCGCTGCCCTTGACCAGGCTGAGCATGCGTGTGGTGGATTGCGACTTGACGGTTTGCGCCATGGACGCTCGCTGCCTTTCACTTTTCCGAGGACCGCTGAAGCTTCAACATCAACTGCTCGATTAAGTCGTGGTAAACAAAACCGCAGTAGCGATCCATGCTTACTCGATACTCTTTCGACCCCAGCGGACCAGCCGGATCATTTCTACCATCGGCATATTCGGCGAGTTTCTCGCGTACAGAACCGGTGGCAGCGTCATATATTCCAACCACTTGCATCAAACCCGCCTGCGCCGGAAGCGATTCGGTGTTGCCCGGCGAGGCCATTCGCGACAGTTCCCGAGGGTCCAACCCCTCCGGCCGGGCGTAGTTGGAAGGCTTGGCGAACAGTTGAATCGAAGCGCCGAGTTTCGGCGGATTATACGGGTCGTATGCCGTCACGGTCGGCACGATCAGCCCGTCGGCGGCAAGCAGATCGCACACCAGCGCCGCCTGCTGGTCGCTGCTCACCTGCGTTATCTGCAGGCTCGCAAACACCTCCACGACGCGATTGACGGGAATCACCTTCACCCCGCGTACCGCTTGCAACTGCTGGTAAACGATGTCCGCCTGCAACAGCGGATCGACGTCGCGAACCCCGCTCAGGTTCCCCGCCGGCGCCACCGCCCATACCTGGACGCGCTGGCCGGGCAGGAACAGTTGACGTTCAATGCCGTACTGCGGCTTGGCGTCCCGGCATCCTGTTACGGCCACCATCACTAAAACGAAGATGCTCCGCATCGTATTGGTCATGCTTCGTCCATGAAGCTCTGGTCCCCTCTCCCGGTACCCCGGGGGAGGGTTAGGAAGGGGGTTCTTTCGGCGAACCAAAGTCTGTACCTTCGCCGAGTGCTCCTCGATTACGCATCGGCAAACTACGCCGTCAATCCACTCACAAGAACCCTCACCCCGGCCCTCTCCCGGCGTAGCCGGCGAGGGAGTGGTCAAGGCCCTACTTCCCGCTTATCCGTATTCGCAAACGGGTCGTTCTCTTGTTTCTTCTCCGCCGTCATGATCGCCGCCGTGTTGCCGATCCGGGCCGACCAAACCGCGTCCGCCCCGCCACGGTCGCTAACGAAGAAGACTCTGCCGTCCTTTGACCACGTCGGCGTGGTGTTTACACCATTTCCATCGGTGATCCTGCGACGGCCGGTGCCGTCGGCGTTAATCACCCACACATCCTGCTGACTGCCGCCTTGGCTACTGACTTGCACGCCTTTTTTCAGGCCGGGGTTGACGATCGTGCTGAACGCCAGCATCGCGCCATCCATGCTCCAACTCGGCGACACCACCGCGGCATTGCCGCTTACGGCTACTTCCGTCACGCTGCGCGCTTCGCTATCGATTAAGTCGAGCGTCCACACGCTGAACCACCGACTGCCGCGCTGTCGCGCCCGCTGGAACGCGATCTGATCTTTATCTTTCTTCGGCGACCACGACGGGAACAGCCCGTATCCAATCATCTTCTTTTCCATCGTGCGCAGATCGATCGTCCAGAGTTCCCACTGTCCGCTGCGCGTGCCGGTAACGCAGTATGCCAACCGCGTGCCGTCGGGGCTGAACGTCGGGTGCAGCTCCTGCATGGGGCTGGCGGTGAGCTGCGTGATGTTTCGGCCGTCGAGGTCCATCATGTACAGGTCCCAGCTTCCGTTGCGCGTCGACGAGAACGCAACCTTCGCGCCGTCGGGGCTGAACGTGGGGAACGCATCGTCGGAGCTGTCGGTCGTCATTTGCGTGACGCTCAATCCGCCCACGCGCTGCAGATAAATCTCCGGCCGCTCGTTGTGCCGCGTGCTGGCAAACACCAGCCATTTGCCGTCCGGGCTTATTTCGACGTCGCTGTCGTAGCCTTCATCGATGAACGTCACCTGCTCGAACCCGCCGGGGCCGAACTTGGGTGCGGCGCCGGCCTCGTGGCCGAATTCGCCAAAAACGTTCACCAGCGGCATTACGGCTTCAGTTTGATCGGGGTTGTCAAAGAGCTGGTGCGCCGGGTTGCCCACAAACACTGCTTCGCCGCCTTCGGATTGTGGCGTTGACTCGATGGCTTCGATCGCGTCCACGGGCCCACTGGGGGGTTGATACGATACCGATGGCGCGTTCCCGCCCGGCATCGAACAACCGATTCCACTCGCACCGCACAGCACGGCTCCGCCGGCAATGATCAGCACGCGGACATAGTTTTTTCGCAGCATCATGGTGACCAACCTCACAACCAGCCGATCGCGGCGGCGATCGCGCATAATCGAGGTATCGGCCAGACCGGCTCACACGGTGAGCCACCCGGCGATGCTGCATTCCGTCAATGGTTTATCGGACGAATGGCTGCCCACGCTTGAACGAACGGCGAGCGTAAGCGACCCGATTCCCGGCGCGACCGGTCGCTCACGCGCGCGGCTCGTGATTCCGCCTCTATGCGTTGGCCCGGTTACTGCGGCCCGGCGGTGCCTTCAACTTTGGGCGGTGGATAGTAGGTTGGAATGGTTTCGATCGCCCAGCGGCCGTTGCGATAGGTGAACAGCGCCTGCGGACGATCAGTCTGCAGACCGGGATCGGCAAATTCAACAACCAGTTGCCCGGAGGCTACGCGCACTTGCGTCACCTGATCGTCTTCGAACGCGAACAGGCCGTTAGAACTGATCCGTTTAAGCGCGTAACGACCCTTAAACGTGTTCCACGGACGATCAAACTCAGCCCGGCCGACGCGCTGGCGGAATGTGTCGGTGAACAGCCCGTACACCTGTTCTAACTTTTCTCCCTGAGCGTTTTGCCAAAGATCATCGACCAGCTTTACCAACGCCACGCGATCGGCCGACGTGCGGGCCGCTTCCCGGTAGCGCGCCGTTCCCGCCCACAGTCCTGTGCCCAGGCTCAGCAGGATGCCCACGATCGCCATCCAAGTGCCGGTTTGCGTGCCGTTGCTCCCGCGAATCTGATACAGCGCGATCGCGCCGACAATGAGCCCGGCGAGCGGAATAATGAGCAGCACTGCATCAAAATTCGCCGCAAAACTCACCAAGCCGATGACCAGCGCCACCACGCCGGCAACGTTCACCGCCTGGTATTCACTGGTGCCCAGCCCGGCGGTCTTGCTCATTCGGTAAAGCGACGAAAGAGGATCAGCAGAAGTCGCTTGGCCGGCGGGTTGAGTGGGGGGTTGAGACATGGCTTCAATATCAAACTTCCGCTGGAGCCGGCCCGTCTAACGCCGCCGCATACCACAGGCGCCGGCTTATCGACCTTCAAGCAAACGCGTTGCGTCTTCCGATGTACCGATTGACTGCTCGTCGGTGCGAGCCGATGTCGTTTGTCACCTGTTTGAAGCTAAGCAGCTTATGACCAAACGTCAACTCATCGACGAAATTCGCCGGTTCAACCATGGCGCCCAGCCGCAATTTCTTTCGCGGTTTGATGAGGCTTCGTTGCGACTGTATCTCGATCGCCTGTTGGCAGCGCAGCAGCAATCAGTGCGGATGCACAGCACGCACGCGTCGCGGTCGAATCGCTTGCGGAAAGCATCGTAGGCTTTCGACATTGCTCAACCGCTGTCGGCCGCCACAGTCGGGAAATCAGCGAACGTGCCAGATCGTCATGCGGCTTTGCGGACGCAGCAGCAGCGCGCTATCGACGTCGTCGATGATCTGTGCGCCTTCATTGTTCCAATTACGCCAAATCATCCGCCCTCGCTCGGCGGAGCTGTAGGCGGGCGTCGAGCCGAAATCGATCGGCGGGGTGGTGCAGCCGCCGAAAACGGTGGCACCGATTAACACCAAACCACCCAGGCACAAATGACGAAGGGACGGAATACGCATGGTGAGGCCTTCCTGATGTAACATCCAGTTGCAGATCAAGCCCAGCGCAAGCGCCGCGGCAGCATGGAATTATCGTGCCCCGCCGCCGGCTGTCAAAGGCAATTGCCCTGGCCAACACGTCTGGGCAGTTTAAGGGCAACCGCATGGGACCCGGAATGACGCGACGCCAGCGTTAGCAAGCTATCGCTTTGTGCCCAGAACCGGGTCGCTGACGCTCTCCGCTCGTTACAAACCGTTGGCACGCATCGGCTCCCCCACCGCCGCAAGCGCTTGTCGCCATTCAACATACATATAGGGCACGCCGAGCCGCTTGTGCAGTTGCTTCAACCGAACGTGAAACACGTTGTATTGGGCCTGCTGCCAATCCTGCGCAGTCGGATCGCAAAAGAAAATACGGCAGCCGAATGGTCGGATGGCGTGGACGGTGCAGAGGTTGTCCAGTTGATAGACGCAGGCGGGTTGAGGGTGGGTTGTAGGTCGTTGGTTGTTGGTTGGAAACAGCCGCAATCGTTGGCCCGGTAACATTATCGCTGCGTGCGGCACCGTCGACCCACCACTACTGTTTCCCAACCCACCACGCCCAACCGCCAACCTACCCATGAAGACCGCCAACTCTGCGGTGGTCACAAACAGCAAATGGCCGAATTCGTCGAAGCGGCAGCATCGTCCGGATTGGTCGCATCGTGGCCGGCGGGCAGCGATTTCTGCTTCCACCTCCCGGTAGATGGCCTGGATTTCTCCCGCCAAACCCTCCGCCCCGGCGGCAACCTGCACCGCGCGGCGAAGTTCCTCCTGCTGATCGGCGGTCAAATAGCGCATCGGACCGCTATCTTACGCGTTTAGACGGTTGAATTCCCTCGCCGCTCCCCCACAATGTCGTCGCCCCACGGCATCGTTCAACGGGGCCGTTCAACGGGGCCGTTTTCGAGACAGGTCGATGAATAAACTATTGGTCGCCAATCGCTCCGAGATCGCCATCCGTGTCTTTCGCGCGGCCACCGAGCTTAAACTTCGCACCGTCGCGGTCTACACCCACGAAGACCGCTTCGCGCTGCACCGCTTCAAGGCCGACCAGTCGTACCCCATCGGCCCGGCCGCCGGCGGGGAGCCGGTGCGCGGCTATCTCAACATTCCGGGGCTGATTGATGTCGCCAAAGCCTGCGGGGCCGATGCCATTCATCCGGGCTATGGATTCCTGAGCGAAAATGCCGAACTCAGCCGGGCGTGCGAAGAAAACGGCATCAAGTTCGTCGGCCCGACGCCCAAGCAGCTCGAGATGTTCGGCGACAAAACCGCTGCCAAACGCATCGCCATCAAGGCCGGCGTGCCCACCGTTCCGGGCACCGAGCACGGAATCAAGGATCAGAAAGCCGTGGCGGCGGCGGCGAAGAAGATTGGCTTCCCCGTCATCATCAAAGCCAGCTTCGGCGGCGGCGGACGCGGGATGCGCGTCGTGCTGAAGCCCGAAGAACTCCTTCCGAAACTAGAAGAAGCCCAGCGCGAAGCCGGTGCCGCATTCGGTCGAGCGGAAGTATTCGTGGAACGATACATTCCCCGCGCCAAGCACATTGAAGTGCAGATTCTAGCGGATGAGCACGGCAACCTCGTTCATTTGTGGGAACGCGATTGCTCGGTCCAACGCCGGCACCAGAAAGTGGTGGAGGTCGCCCCGAGCATCAACCTGCCGCGCAAACTGAGAGAAGAAATCTGCACCGCCGCTGCGCGGCTTTGCTCCACAGCAGGTTATCAAAACGCAGGAACCGTAGAGTTTCTTCTGGATCTTGACCGCAACGAATTCTTCTTCATCGAAGTCAACCCGCGCATTCAGGTCGAACACACGGTTACCGAAGAGGTGACCGGCATCGACATCGTCAAGAGCCAGATTCTCATCGCACAAGGCTACAAGCTTCACGAACCGCCGCTGAATATTCCTGAGCAGAAGGATATCGAAACCCGCGGCGTGGCGGTGCAGTGCCGCATTACTACTGAGGACCCGAGCAACAATTTCATCCCCGACTACGGCCGAATCGCCAATTACCGCTCGGCGGCGGGCTTCGGTGTGCGACTCGACGGCGGCACGGCCTTCGGCGGGGCGGTCATCACGCCTTACTTCGATTCGCTGCTGGTCAAAATGACCTGCTGGGCCGGCTCGCTCGCCGAGGCCGTCGCCCGCACCGACCGCAGCCTGCGCGAGTTCCGCATCCGCGGGGTCAAGACCAACATTCAGTTCCTTGAAAATCTGATCCACCACCCCACGTTCGCCTCAGGCGAAGCAACGACGACGTTTATCGACAAAACCCCCGAGCTTTTCCGCTTCCGCGCCCGCAAAGACCGGGCGACCAAGCTCTTGAGCTACCTCGGCGAAGTCATCATCAATGGACGACCCGATGTGAGGGGAAAGGTTGATCCCAAGCGCCAGCTCCTCGCGCCGATCATCCCCGGCGCACAGAACGAACGCTCCCAAGCCGGAGGCTTCAGCCCCGGATCCCTTTCACAGGAGTCGCTACAGAAAGGCTCGCGCGATCTTCTCAAAGAACTCGGCACGAAGAAATTCTGCGAATGGATCCAAAAGCAAAAGCGCCTCCTCCTCACCGACACCACGATGAGGGATGCACACCAGTCGCTCCTCGCGACGCGCGTGCGAACCTACGACATGCTGGCCATCGCGCCGTTTTACGCGCGGCGCTTGAGTAATCTCTTCAGCCTCGAATGCTGGGGCGGCGCGACGTTTGATACATCGATGCGCTTCCTACAAGAAGACCCGTGGGCACGGCTGTCGCAACTGCGCAAGCTGGTGCCCAACATCCTGTTCCAGATGCTGCTGCGCGCCAGCAATGCGGTCGGCTACACGAGCTATCCGGACAACGTGGTAAAGGA
This sequence comes from uncultured Tepidisphaeraceae bacterium, assembly GCA_964641895.1. GTDB lineage: Bacteria > Planctomycetota > Phycisphaerae > Tepidisphaerales > Tepidisphaeraceae > UBA2421. The sequence continues at coordinate 14,149 of CAZXLA010000003.1, read as the reverse complement.
GTTCGTCAAGCTCGCTTCGACAAGCGGCGTGGACGTGCTGCGCATTTTTGATTCGCTCAATGTCGTCGGCAACATGAAGGTGGCGGTCGAAGCCACACGCGATCACACCGATTCGTTGTGCGAAGCCGCCATCTGCTACACCGGCGATATTCTCGACCCCAAACGCACCAAGTACTCGCTGAATTATTACATCAAGATGGCGAAGGAACTGGTGAAGATGGGCACGCACATTCTGGCCATCAAAGACATGGCCGGCCTGTGCAAACCCTACGCCGCCAAGGCGCTGGTGAAGGCGCTGCGGGAGGAAGTGGGCGTGCCGATTCACCTGCACACGCACGACACCAGCGGCATCAACGCCGGCACGATCCTGCGGTCCGCCGACGTGGGGGTGGATATCGCCGACGTCGCCATGGCCAGTATGAGCGGGCAGACCAGCCAGCCGAACCTCAACAGCATCGTCGCCGCGCTGGCCAACACGCCGCGCGATACGCAGATCGACCTCGACGCTGCGAACCAGGTGTCTGACTACTGGGAACGCGTCCGCGGGTTTTACTATCCGTTCGAAGAAGACATCAAAACCGGCACCGCGGAAGTGTATCAACACGAGATGCCCGGCGGGCAATACACCAACCTCAAGCAGCAGGCGAAGTCGCTTCACCTGGAAGATCGCTGGACCGACGTGGCGCGCATGTATGCCACCGTCAATCAAATGTTCGGCGACATCGTGAAGGTGACGCCCAGCAGCAAAGTCGTCGGCGATATGGCGCTGTTCATGGTCACCAACAACCTCACGCCCGACGACGTGATGGATGAGAAGCGCAAACTCAGCTTTCCCAAGAGCGTGGTGGAGATGATGCAAGGCTCCATCGGCGTGCCCGACGGCGGTTGGCCCAAGAAGCTGCAGAAGATCATCCTCGACTCGGCCGGCGTGAAGGCGTTTAAGGGCCGGCCGGGGTCGAACGTTCCGGCGGTCGACTTCGCCGCTGTTAAGAAGGACGTTGCAAAAAAGGTTGATCATGAACCGACCCCTCACGACGTCATGAGCTTTCTCATGTACCCGCCGGTGTTCGCCGACTTTGCCAAGCACGTCGCAAAGTACAGCGACACCAGTGTGCTGCCCACATCGGCGTTCTTTTATGGATTGCGCGTGGGTGAAGAGATCAACGTCGAGATCGAGCCCGGCAAAACGCTGGTGATCAAGTTCCTCACCGTCTCCGACCCGCACGATGACGGCACGCGCACGGTGTTTTTTGAACTCAACGGCCAGCCGCGCGAAGTGAAGATCGCCGATCGCACGCTGGAAGCCTTGGCCCACAAGCACCCCAAAGCCGACGCCGACAACTCCAATCACGTCGCCGCCCCCATGCCCGGCAAGGTGAGCGGCGTGGCGGTGAAGATCGGCGACACCGTCAAAGCCGGCGACCGGTTGCTTTCCATCGAAGCCATGAAGATGGAGACGGCGGTCTATGCCCCACGCGGGGCCAAGATTGGCGAAGTTCACGTAAAAGCCGGTTCGACGATCCAAGCGGGTGATTTGCTCGTAGTACTCCAGTGAGCCGAACCGCCAGCTACCATTTGGCCGACATGCGCGCCGCGTTGGCACCGACGACGATCTATTGGTTTTCCCGACTCGGCAGCACCAACACCCGCGCGGCGGCGATGGCTCGGCGGGATGAGCTTTCTGCCCCATCGATCGTGCTGACCGGCTGGCAGGTGGCCGGCCGCGGACGCGGGACGAACACCTGGTGGTCTTCGGCCGGCAGTCTCACCGCGACGTTTGCCTTCCGCGCCGACCTTACCCGCCCCGCCCACCACTTGCCGCTGTTGGCCGGTGTGATCATCCGCCGAACGGTCGCGCAAGTGACGGGCGTGACCGATGTTAAGCTCAAGTGGCCAAACGACTTACTGCACAACGGCCGCAAGGTTTGCGGCATGCTGTGCGAGCGGGTGAACGGCTACGACCTCATCGGGGTGGGCCTCAACGTCAACCTGAACGTCTCCGCCGCCCCGCCACTGTTGCGCCGGCGCATCACGTCGCTTTCAGAAATCACCGGGCGGCAGACGGATCAATCCCAGATGCTCATCAGCCTCGCCACCGCCATGCGCATCGGCCTTTCTGAATCCCCGTCACTGGAAACGGTGCTCAGCGATTACAACCAGCACCACCTTCTCGCCGGCCGACAGGTCTCGGTCAGCAATTCCGATCATCAGCAATTGTCTGGTTTCTGCATCGGGCTTGATCCGGAAGGTCGCCTTATCCTCAAGTCTGGCAGCAAGTTACATCACATCATTGCCGGCAATGTCGAGGCAATTGGCGCGTTCTGACTTGCCTCGACGCCGATCTGCAGCATACTCCCCACGTCCTGAGGCACCTGGCGGAAGAGTCGCCGGCCGAGACCGCTGCCGGTCATCAACCGGTAGCATGCTGGAAGTGGTTGAAGATGCGTTGCTACATTCCATTTTTCGCTGCAATGGTAGTGGTCGCCGCGCTTGGCGGCGGGTGCAAAGCCACCGCTCCGGGTAAGTTGTCGGCCGTCCAGCCGACCTCGGACGCACCGCGCGCCGGCAATGCCTACCTGTTGCGCGGATTCATTGGCGTTTTTTCGCAGGGCATCGATCAACTGACCGCCAAGATCAACGAATCCGGCGTGCGCGCCAATGTATACCAGGACGACCAGTGGGCCGTGCTCGCCGACACGATCTGCCAGAAGTACAAGACCGAACCGAACCACGAGCCGATCATCCTCGTCGGTCATTCCTACGGTGCCGATGACGTCGTGCGCATCGCACGCAAACTCGCCGACGACAACGTCACGGTCGATATGCTCATCACCATTGATCCCGTCACCCCGCCGAAGGTGCCGGGCAACGTGAAGACGTGCATCAACATCTACCAGTCCAACGGCGCGATGGACGCGCTGCCGTGGCTGCGCGGTGTTCCGCTGCAAGCCGAACAGCCCGGCCCGGCAAAGCTGCTGAACGTCAATATTCGCGAAGATAGAACCGATCTGCTGGAGCCGGGCACCGACCACTTCAACATCGAGAAGAAGGCAAAAATTCACAGCGAAGTCGTGAAGCAAGTCCTCGCCGCCTGCCCCCCGCGGGCGACATGGGTGGCGCAGATCGCCGGCAAGAGCACCAGTGTCGCTTCGGCATCGGTCAAGGCGCCGGTCGACGCCAAGCCCGCGCCGGCGCGCCCCGGCGCCATGAGCAACGGCGGCGTCGATCGCCGGGAATCCAACTGATCGCATCAAAACGACGGGTGCGACGACATGGCTCTGGGGCCATGTCGTGCCTGGTCGGTGTGCGAAGTTTGCATGACAGTCGCACGACTTGGCCCCAGAGCCAAGATCGTGGCACGCAGCGCATGCCACAAACGCCAACACTTTCATCCCAGTGCATTTGCGATGCGCCTCCGTACAATCCGAACGATGCCTTTCGACTGGCCTGCCCTGCTCATCGGCCTGCTCACCGGCGCGTATTGGGCGCGCGTGGTTAAGCTGGTGATCAAAACCAAGCGGCTCACCGGAAAGGCCGGCAACTTCTGGCCCGCAGAACGGCTTGGCCAGGTATTGCGCATCATCTGGTATCCCACCGTTCTCACCTGGATTATCTGGCCTCTGATGAAGGCTTGGACGGCGCCAACGCATCCACTCACCGGACCGCTGTACACAAACCTCGTCATCCAATACGCCGGCGTTGCGGTGGCGATCGCCGCCTATTGGTTCACGCTGATCTGCTGGCGACGGATGGGCAAGAGTTGGCGCATGGGTATCGATCCGTCCGAAAAGACCCAACTCATTATCTCCGGCCCATACGCGTATGTGCGGCACCCCATCTACACGTTGCAGGCGATTATGATGGTCGCCGGCTTTGTCGCCGTGCCTTCCATTCTCATGGCGATGGTCGCGGTGCTGCTGATCGCCCTGCTTTATTGGGAAGCGCGGCGCGAAGAGAATTATCTGCTCAAAACGCATGGTCATGTCTATGGCCGTTACCTTTCTGCGGTCGGGCGGTTCATCCCCAAGTCGCTCTCGCCGACACAAGTCTGATGCGTTACAACTCGCCGAATTGAACCCGCCGGCGCCACATCTGAACGTCTTCCAGCAGCTCATTATTCAGTGGGAACGCCTGCACCCCTACAACGCGGCGCAGGCGATGCGGCTGACCTTTGCGCCCTCCATCGAACAACTCACCAGCGCCTGGCGGGCCGCGCTCACTATGCTCGGCCTCGGGACCGTTTGGCATCACGACGGGAAAGTGATTCACGATTTCTCGCCCGGCGTGATCGCTGCGAGCGTGATTCGACCCATCGATTCTGAAGATCACCTCAACGATTACCTGTCCGGCCAACTCAACCTCGCTTTTGAACAGGGTGAGTTGCCATATCGGCCCTTCTCCTGCACAACGTCTTCGGGCGCCATCGTCGGCGTCGTTTATCACCACTGGGTTTGCGACAGCTTTTGCATTCGCTCGTTGTTGCGCGAGTGGCTGTATCACCTCGTTTCCCCCGATCGTGTGACGGGTACGCCGATGCTGACGGCACGGCACGGTTACTGGCATCACTTCGGCCCCGGTGCCGCGGGTTGGCCGGTGCTGCCGGCGCTGCTTCAACAACTTTCGCAATCCGCCCGGCTGCGCCACTGCCGGCGCGTGCATGTGGGCCGCGCCAATGAATCGAACGCCGCCTTCGCGCAGGTGCGCGCGCCGGCGGGCCTCGTGGCGGCCGTGCGGCACGTCTCGCGACGACGCGGCGTGAAGGTGAACGACCTGTTCCTGGTCGCCCTCGCCAAAACCGCGCGAGACCTTGCGCCGCTCGAGCCGCCTCACCATCGGCATGATTTGGCGCTCGGCTCGATCGTCGATCTCCGTAACCTTCCCGGCCGCTCGCCTGCCGACGCCTTCGGGATGTTCCTCGGCTTCACCAACACCATCCTCCGCGGCGAAGTGATGGGCGACACTGAAAAGCTGCTCGCCGCCGTCGCCGCACAATCGCGGTTGGCGCGCGAGCGCCGGTTGGCGCAGGCCGGCCAGATCCGCATGAGCTTCGGCCTGCTCGCCGGCGCGATTTTCGACGATCGCAACCTGCGCGAGTTTTATCGCAAGCGACTGCCGCTCGCCGGCGGCATCAGCAACATCACGCTGCACAATTCCTGGGCGGCCGAGGCGCACCCGAATTACATCAGCGAGTATCTGCGCGTCTCTCCCACCGGCCCTTTCATGCCGCTCGTCCTCACGCCGACCACGCTGGGCGACGCGCTTCATCTTGGCATCACCACGCGCATCAACGGCGCAGGCGCGCCCACCGGCGCGTCCATCGGCCGGCGGTTTCTGCACGAACTGGAAAATCTCACATAATGGCGCGGCGCGGCTTTGCATCCCTTTGCGTTTGCCGCGATGATTTCCCTCTCGAATATTTTTCCAGGAATTTTTCTCACCGAAAGGTTTTTCAAATGGGCAAGCAATACGGTTCCGCGCCGGCGATGACGATCGACGCCAAAAAGTCGTATACCGCCACGTTCAACACCCCGCGCGGCGATATCGTCGTTCAACTCTTCGCCGACCGCGCGCCGGTCACCGTCAACAACTTCGTCTTCCTCGCCAAAGACGGCTTTTACGACGGCACACTCTTCCACCGCGTGATCGCCGATTTCATGGTCCAAGGCGGCGACCCCCAAGGCACCGGCACCGGCGGCCCGGGCTACAAGTGGCCCGATGAGAAGGCCGCACTGGGCATCAACCACGCAGTCGGCAGTTTGAGCATGGCCAACGCCGGGCCGAACACCAACGGCAGCCAGTTCTACATCACGCACATCGCCACCGACTGGCTCAACGGCAAGCACGCGGTCTTCGGGCAAGTGACCAGCGGCCAGGAAATCGTCGACGCCGTCAAGCAAGGCGACATTCTCAAGAGCGTCACGATCGCCGAAGCGTAATGTTGAGCCGCCGATGAACGCAGATGGACGCAGATAGTTCACTTTGAGAATTGTCATCCCGAACGGTAATCCGGAGGGACCTACATGTCGTTGTGCACCTATTTCGCAAGCCGCTTGGTAAAGATTCGCACTACGACAGGTACGTTCCTCGCGAGTTCGCTTCGGATTGACATCCATACTCTCCTCCTATCTGCGTTCCTCTGCGTTCATCTGCGGCTAACCTCCGCCGCTCAAGCACAAACAAAGCCAACCGAACTGCCGCGTGATCAGCTCGTCACGCTGTACAAAACCGAACTGAGAGACCGCTTCGACGACAAGCAATTTGAACAACTTTTGTCATCGCATCGCCTGCTCGAACAATTCTTCGCCGAGCGAAACTCGACCCTGCGCATCGGCATCATCAAGCAGATCGAAGCGGCGGGCGTGGATGCCGTCACGCTCGGTCGCCTCTGCCGCATCCGTCTTCACTGGCCCGACCTTCCCGGCGGCGCGTACTACATCAGCGAGCGCGTCGGGCCGCATACGGTGGCGTATTTCCTCGGCCTGCCCAAGGATTACGCCGTCACCCAAGCCTGGCCGCTGGTGGTTCGGTTGCCGGCGACCGATGCGTTCGTTCGCAAGCCGGAGCCCGATCAGCAGGAAGTCGCCCGCATTTACACCGACTGGATTACCGATGAACTCAAGCAGCAGCCCGACGCCATCGTGCTCATGCCGCTGATGAACTTCGACCACCTGTTTGGCCCCGGTTACGCCGGCGTGAACGCGGTCATGCAATCGATCTACCACGCGGCCGAGCGGGCGAATATTGATCCGGCGCGCGTCTACCTCATCGGCCACAGTGCCGGTGCCCACGCGGCGTGGAACCTGGCGCTGCATTACCCCACCACGTTCGCCGCGTTCAACGCCATGGCCGGATCGGCGAAGAACGAGTTTCAGCGCCTGCGCCTCAAGAACCTTCGCAACACCTGGCCGGTCGTCTGGCACGATGCCGATGACGACGTGATTAAAGTTGACATGTCGCGCCAACTCGTCCGCGCGCTGCGCGGCCAGAAGATCGACGTCGACTACGAAGAAACCAAAAAACTCGGCCATCGCCCGCCGATGCAGCTCGTCGACAAAATGTACGCCAAGCTCCGCGCCCGCGTGCGATCGCTTTACCCGGCCGAGCTGATGCTGCAATCCAACCGCCTCGATCCGATCTACAACCGCGTCGACTGGCTGCAGATCGATCAACCCACCCGCCCCGGCGACGACCAGCGCATGTTTTTCAGCCGCGGCACGGAGAAAATCGTGCTGCAGGCGAGCGTGTGGTCGGCCAGTGCGTCACTCAAACCGCGCAACCACATCGAACTCAAAACCGACAACGTCGAACTGCTGCGGCTGTACTTCAACGACCAGATGATCGATTTCAACCGCGCCATCAGCGTGAGCATCAACGGCCGGGTGCGGTTCGAGGGGTTCGTCAAGACTGACATTTCCGTCATGCTTAACGACCAACTCTTCCTCGGCCGCGGGTGGCGATACTTTACGGCGGCGCTGCCGATCGATCTGGCACCCGCCACGCGCCCGTCCGACAAATGATTCCAAGAGTTTGTCGCCCGACCCGGGCGTTCTGTTGTAGGGACGCCCGTCCCGGGCGTTCTTCACCAGTCGTAGCAGCCGGGACGGCCGCCGCTACGAACAAAAAAAGATGTTTGGGGCGCCGCCTGGCCGCCCACAAATTCCACAATCATTTCACCGACAAGCATTTGCATGGATGTCGCGACGCGCGACATCACGCAAAAACCGGGTCCAAACCGGGTCCCGATCGGTCCTTTTTGGGTCTCTTTCGGTCCTTTTCGGTCCTTTTCGGTCCTTTCCGATCTTTTTTCGGTCCCAATCGCGCTCGTTCGGGTTCCAATCGGTATACGCCGATCCACACTTTTCCAGCCAAAGCGCGATGCTCCCCAAGTCGATCAAAAATGGGCCAGCACTGCGACACCCGGCGATACGATTCAATTGCCAAAGAACACTCTCTCACCTATCCCCGCGCGCTGCGCGGGCGAGCACGCGCCAGCGCAACGCGCGCATGAAAAGCAGCGATTTTGCTGGGAAATTCAATCGAAGGCGCGCGCATTTTTCTCTCGACGGGCGTTGCGCTGGCAAGCGCGCGCCGGCGCAGCGCGCTTTTGTATTCTTGTCGCGGCGGCCGTCCCGGCCGCCTTCATTCTTGCAGAACGCACGGACGGAAGTCGTTACAAACGCGGCGTCGCTACAGTCGCTTGAGCAATAGATCGCTGTAGGAGGAGTCGATCAGGTCGGCATCACTGATCTGCAGCGCCGCGCGAAGCTCGGCCACCCGGCGATGCGACGTGGCTTCGTCGGCGGCGGGGCTGACGACGGCTTCGAACTCCAGAAACGTGCCGAGTTGATCGACGTCATCCAGATGAATCCGCACGTTTTCCCACAACAACAGCCGGCGGCGCTTGCGCACCCGAGCGATCACACCCAGCGATTGCGATAACACAACATTGAGGGCGGCGGGATCCGTGATCGCGACGATTTGATAATCGCTCGGGCGGACTTCGCTGCTGTTGTCGCGGTGGTAGAAGATGAGTTCGGCGCGGTCGTTGTCGATGGTCCTTAGTTTCAATCGACCTTGTTTCACGTGGTAGTAGGTATCGACTTGGTTGAGAATTCCTGCTTCGCGCGCGCCAAGCGATTTGCTCCGCGAGGCCGCAAGCGGCAAGTCGGGGCATCTGGCTTTTAGTTCGATGTTTCTTGGCATCAGTTATTCTTTAGCCGCAGATGAACGCGGATGGACGCAGATGAAGAAATTTGGTTGGGACAAAATCAGGTCAACCTAATTCCTGCAAACCCAACTCTCCTGCATTGATCTGCGTCCATCGGCGTTCATCTGCGGCTAACCATTGCTTTTTAGCCGCAGATAAACGCTGATGAACGCAGAGGAAGAGAATTATTCTTCCCGAAATTTGAATCATCTTGTTCGTGCAAACCCAACTCTCCTGCATTGATCTGCGTCCATCAGCGTTCATCTGCGGCTAACTATTGCTTTGTCTTTCGCGACCGCATTTTTAGTAGCGACTCACGCGCAACGCGGCCGGCGTTGATTATTGACTTTACTTTGCGCCGATCACCGGTCTCCGCGGCGGCGGCCAGTTTGGTGAGCGTGGCGGCGGCGGCGCGCAGTTCTTTGGACAGGTTGTCGCCGTTGTCGGTCAGGATTTCCGCCCACAGCGCCGGGTTGCTGGCGGCGAGCCGCGTGGTGTCGAGCAGCCCGCGGCCGCTGACTTGCATGGATCGCGCGTCCTGCCCGGCCATCAACACGCTGGCCATCACCTGGGGCAGGTGGCTGGCGCGGGCGAGCAGTTGATCGTGCTTGGCCGGAGCCATCGTCAAAGTCTGCAATCCTAAAGCACTCCAGAACGCATCGACTGTGCGGAGGGCGGCGCGGTCGGTTCGGGCGGTCGGTGTGAGGATGCAGCGACTGCCGGCGAGTAGATTGGCATCGGCGTGGTCGATCCCTGAGTTTTCGCTGCCGAACATCGGGTGGGCGCCGACGAACCGTCGTCCGGCGTTGGGCAGGATTGCGGCTGCCAAACCAACGATCGAACGCTTGGTGCTGCACACATCCGTTACGACCGATTCAGGCGTTAGAACCCGCGCGAGTCGTTGGAAGATCAAAGAAACTGTCCCCAGTGGGGTTGCGATCACAATCAGGTCGGCTCCTTCGACACACTCTTCAACTGTTCGTGCGGCGTGCTGAAGCGCGCCGCGCCGCAGGGCTGTTTTTTGCACGGCCGGCGATATGTCGTAACCTGTTATTATGCATGACTTTATGTGCCGACGTACTGCCATCGCGACCGACGAGCCGATCAATCCCAAGCCTATGATACTCAAGCGATGAATCTTCACAGTCCGATAATACAAGTGAGTGAACAAGCAAACAATCAAGACCAGTCGTCGTGGATCACCTGTCGCTGCAGCCCCGCGTGGCTTGAACGGCGGGGGTCGATCGCCTATTTATGTGGACTTGGTAAGGAATAAGAATGGATCGGCCACTCTAAATGCGGTCGTCTCCAAGCATGTCGCGAAGAATAAGGCGGCCGCGAACGCAAGCGGCCGGATGACTCTCATGCCAGAACTGGCCCCCGTTGAGGCGGCTGCCGGCGGCGAATCGCAGGCTGCCAAGCCGACCGACGCCCCTCGGCCCACCAACCTTCGACACGTTCTTCCGTTCGAAGAACCCGTGCGAAAGCTTGAGCAGCAGATTCACGAGCTTGAAGCCCTGCAGGCCCAGCGGCAGACCGATTACACCAAAGAACTGCGGTCGCTCCGAAACACCTACACCGAACTGCTTCGAAAGACCTACGACAATTTGTCGGCATGGGAAACGGTGCAAGTCGCCCGCCACCCCGCCCGCCCGCTTTTCAAAGATTATGTGGAAATGATCTGCCGAGAGTTCCGCGAGATCCACGGCGACCGTCTCTATGGCGACGATAAAGCCATCCTCTGCGGCCTCGCCCGCATCGGCGGCAATAAGGTGATGCTGATCGGGCATCACAAGGGCAAAGACACCAAAGAAAAGGTCTCCTGCTACTTCGGTCTGGCCCACCCCGAGGGCTATCGCAAAGCCTTACGGGCCATGAAGTTGGCGGAAAAATTCGGGCTGCCAGTGGTGTGTCTGGTGGATACACCCGGTGCGTATCCGGGCATTGGCGCCGAAGAACGCGGGCAAGCCGAATCGATCGCACGCAACCTGATGGAAATGAGCCGGCTGCGTACGCCGATCGTCGCGGTGGTGACGGGTGAAGGCGGATCGGGCGGCGCGCTGGGCATCGCGATCGCCGACAAGGTCGCCATGATGCAATATGCGTGGTATTCGGTGATCAGCCCCGAAGCGTGCTCGTCGATCCTTTTCAAAGGCAACGAAGCCGCGGCTCAATTGGCCGACAGCCTTAAGCTCACCAGCCCCAACCTCAAGCGGCTGGGGATTATCGATAACATCATCCCCGAACCCCTAGGTGCCGCCCACCGCGACCCGCACTCCGCCGCTCATAGTTTGGAACAGTACATCGCCAAGTCGCTGCGTGAACTTGGGAAACTTAAGCTCGACGACCTCGTTGACCGGCGATACGACAAGTTCCGTGCGATGGGGCAGTACGAAGAAGC
>CAZXLA010000003.1:0-2941 GCA_964641895.1 uncultured Tepidisphaeraceae bacterium | reverse complement strand
CATGCGTCGTGTATTACTTCTCGGTGCCGGCAAAATCGGCAAGGCGATTGCCACCTACCTTTCCACCGCCGGCGACTATGAAGTCACCGCTTGCGATGTTAACGAAGCCAACCTGTCGGCACTCGCCGGGGTGGCGCGCGTCAAGGCGATGAAACTCGATGTGAGCAGCGAGGCCGCTCTGGCCGGCGCGATGAACGGCCAGCAGGCGGTGTTAAGCGCGCTGCCGTATCAATTCAACAAGCACGTTCTGCCGGCGACAGTTTCGACAGGGGTGAGTTACTTTGATCTGACCGAAGACGTGCAGCACACCGAAGCCGTCCGCGCCGCCGCCGAAAAGGCGCGGCCGGGGCAGGTCTATATGCCGCAATGCGGGCTGGCGCCGGGATTTGTGGGAATTTGTGCCCATCATCTCGCCAAAGGTTTTGAGAAGCTCGACGAAATCAAACTGCGCGTCGGCGCACTGCCACAACACCCCGCCAACGCGCTCAAATACGCTCTCACCTGGAGCACCGACGGCTTGATCAATGAATACGGCCAAATGGGCAAAGCGATCGTCGAAGGGACGCAACTCACCACATTGGTTCCGCTGGAAGGTTACGAGCGATTCAGCTTTGAAGGGATCGAATTCGAGGCGTTCAACACGTCGGGCGGGGTGGGCGATTTGTGCGAAACCTACGCCGGCCAGGTGCGCAATCTCGATTACAAAACGATGCGTTACCCCGGCCATCGCGACTTGATCGCGTTCCTGATGAAAGACCTGCGGCTGAACGAAGACCGCGACACGCTCAAACGAATCTTCGAGCGCGCGATTCCCGCCACCGAACAGGATATCGTTTACATCTTTAACCTCGTCCGCGGCTGGAAGAACGGCAAATACACGCAGGCGACCGACCTGCGCAAGGTGTACGCGGGCGATTTCTTCGGCGCGCGCAGCACCGCCATCCAAATCACCACGGCGGCGGGGATCATGGCTTGCCTCGACCTGCACTTTGAAGGCAAGCTGTTCAAGCAGGGTTTCGTGCGGCAGGAAGATGTGAACTTTGATGATTTCCTGGCCAATCGGTTTGGCAGGGCTTACGCGTAGCGCCAGCCGCGAAGCGGCGGAAGATGACCGCCCAGGGCGCAAGCCCTGGGTCGTCAGAAAAATCCGAAAAGCCCCAAAGGGGCGAAAGACCGGTGCCACAATCGCTCACCGCCATCACGAGCACTGTATAACGCCGAAAACGGATGATCGCGACGAACGTTCTTTCGCCCCTGCGGGGCTTTTCCCCGGGCGCTGACCCAGGGCTTGCGCCCTGGGCTATCATCTTTCGCCACTTCGCGGCTAAATCCGTTCGCCGGCGTCCGTTGAGTTTGACGCTTCACAAGGACCTCCATGAGCAAAGACCTTTTCGCCTCTCTCGGCATCCACGAAACCCAATCCGGCTGCGCGATCGGGGGCGTATGGCGAAAGACGTCGGGCGCGCCCATCCCCGCGCGATGTCCCATCGATGGCGCCCAACTCGGCGTGATCGCTTCAGCGACCATGCAGGATGTGAACAGCGCCGTCGATGCCGCGCACGAAGCGTTCCTCAAATGGCGCGTCGTCCCCGCCCCACGCCGCGGCGAGCTTGTTCGGCGTTTTGGCGAAAAACTGCGCGCCCGCAAAAATGACCTCACTCAGCTCGTCACCCTTGAAGCCGGAAAAATCACCAGTGAGGCCGCCGGTGAAGTGCAGGAGATGATTGACATCGCCGATTACGCCGTCGGCCTCTCGCGGCAGCTTTTCGGGCTGACCATCGCCAGCGAACGCCCCGGCCATCGCATGATGGAACAGTGGCACCCGCTGGGCGTGGTCGGCGTGATCACCGCGTTCAACTTTCCCGTTGCGGTCTGGGCGTGGAATGCCATGCTCGCGCTGGTCTGCGGCGACAGCGTCATTCTCAAGCCGAGTGAAAAAACGCCCCTCACCGCCGTGGCGTGTCATAATTTGTTGATTGAAACCATTCGCGAGATGAATGATCCCGGCATCCCCGAAGCCATTTCGTGCGTGGTGATCGGCGCGCGCGATGTGGGAGAAGCATTAGCGCAGTCACCAAAGGTGCCGCTGATTTCCGCAACGGGTTCGGTGCGTATGGGCAAAGAAGTCGCCAAAACCGTCGGCGCGCGATTGGGACGCACATTGCTCGAGCTCGGCGGCAACAACGCCATGATTCTGTCGCCCACCGCCGACCTTGAAATGGCCACAAGAGCCATCGTCTTCGCCGTGGCCGGCACGGCCGGGCAGCGGTGTACTTCGCTGCGCCGCCTCATCGCGCACCAATCGGTTTATGGCGAGATCGTCAAACGCGTGAGCACTATTTTCGCCAAATTGAGAATCGGCGACCCACGGCAAACCGGCATCCTCGTCGGTCCATTGATCGATGAAGCCTCGTTCAAGGGTTACGAGCACGCGCTGAGCGAAGCCAAAAAACTAGGCGCAACCATCCATGGAGGAGGACGCCACAAGCCGACATCTGAGCGTAGCGAAGAGTCGGATTTTTCGTCGCGCAAAGAATCGTTCTACGTCAAACCCGCACTCGTAGAAATCAAACCCGATGCGCCGATCGTCCAGCACGAAACCTTCGCGCCAATTCTCTACGTCTTCCCCTACGAAACCCTCGAACAAGCCATCGCCATCCACAACAACGTGCCCCAGGGCCTAAGCAGCGCCATCTTCACCGGCGACGTGCGCGAAGCCGAGCTATTCATGTCCCCCGCCGGCAGCGATTGCGGCATCGCCAACGTCAACATCGGCACCAGCGGCGCCGAAATCGGCGGCGCGTTCGGCGGCGAAAAAGAAACCGGCGGCGGCCGCGAATCAGGGTCGGACAGTTGGAAGGCCTATATGCGCCGCACCACCAACACCATCAACTACAGCCGCGAACTCCCGCTGGCGCAGGGCGTTAGTTTTGACGTGTAA
>CAZXLA010000002.1:49605-75564 GCA_964641895.1 uncultured Tepidisphaeraceae bacterium | reverse complement strand
TAAAGACACTTCTCGAAAACACCGACCGTGCAATTTCGATTGGATATACGACTAGCACGACGATTAACGCTGGGCACGTGTCGCAATTGCCCGGCGGCGGTTCCTCACAAACCTTCGATTTAGTTCTTCAATATGCCTCCGCACCTGCCGGAAGTGCTGGAATTGTCTACTACGGATGGGATTTTACTGACCTGTCTGGTGCCTCGTTAGACGCCATCGGCGTCGTGGTTCCTGAGCCGGCGTCAATTTCCATCATTGGCTTGGGCACGGTGTTTTTCCGCCGCCGCCGATAGCCTTCGGCGGTCGTCAATAACTGTTTTCGTTTGAAGCGTCGCCTCGAAACTCTCCATTTTTCTATTGCGATCCACTGGACACATGATAAACTAACTCACTCAGGTTAATCGGTTAACCTCCCACCTGATTGCGGAGTTGAGTATGACGGTTCGGCCATTGCATACCTGCAGCAGTCGCGCGCCAAAAGCTCGTGATCGGAACGTTCCGAGAAAGTCCGCTCTATCCAGGCTCGTTCTCGCCGCTGGGGTTTCACTTTTTACCGCTGAGGCCGCGTTGGCCGAGGACCGTTCGGCTCCCGCTTACCTTCAGCTATTTGAATCCAGCTACAAAACCCTTGAAAAGCGCACCCCCGATATTTTCGCCGCCGGGTATGGCAACCTGTGGCTGCCGCCGATGGGTCGGGCCGATCAGGGCAGCGGGTCGGTGGGGTACGATCAATATGACCGCTTCGACCTCGGCACGGCGGCCAGCAAAACGCTTTACGGCACCGACACCGGCGCGCGTCAGGCCATCGCGGTGCTGCATCGCGCCGGTACCGGCGTGACGATGGATCTTATCTGGAACCACAACGGCTACTCCGGCACCGGCACCGACGCCGCCTCGCGCAACGCCTTCGCCGCTTCCGGTGGTTATCCGGGGTTTGTTTACACGCGGGCCGATGATGTGGACGGCGATTTCCACGGCGCGTTTGAAGGCGGCGATTTAAACAGCCGCCTCGCCGGGTTGATTGATATCGCTCAGAACAAAAACTATCAGTACATTCGCAGCCCGGTTGATCCGGCGGACGTGCGTAACCTGCCCGTCGGCACGATCTCCGCCTTCGGCCGGCTGGCCAATGTGCCCACCGAAAGCAACCGCAAGTTTTATCAAAACCGCGATCGCGCGCCCGATCGCATGGTGTTCGATCCGGCGACCGGCGAAGCCAATATCCCCGTGTGGGATTACACGCCCGACACCGCAACGACCGGCGACCCGGTCACCGAAAACGCGTTGGGCTATCTCATTCGCAACACGCAGTGGCTGGTACAGGATGTAGGCATCGACGGCTTTCGCGTCGATGCGGCCAAGCACATGCCCACGTGGGTGATGAATTATCTTGATCGCGCCGTCTACCGCACCAACCCGCGCAAGCTGCTGGATGGAAGCACCAGCCATGTTTTCAGTTTCAGCGAAGTGTTCGACGGCAATCGAGCCTTTCAGCAGACGTTTATTAAGAAGAACATCAACAACGCCACGCCCGGGGTGATCGGCGGGAATCGCGACGTGCTCGACTTCCCGCTCTATTTCGCGATGCGCGACAACCTCACCCCCAACGGCCTGCAGAACGATTGGCGCAATATCATCAACGCCAGCCAGGACGTGCAGGACGACGGCTTAGCCAATAACGGCAGCCAGGGCGTGTCATTCGTGCAAAGCCACGACGGCGGGCAGGCGGCGCCGGCACTGGGGAACGTCGCCTATGCCTACACGCTCATGCGGCCGGGCAATGCGCTGGTTTACTTTAACGCCAAAGAGTTCGGCAACGATCGCAACTTTCCCACCGACGGCCGCGGCGACGCGCTGGGCGGGCTGCATGGCAATGTCATCACCAATCTGGTCAACCTGCGCAACACGCACGGCAGGGGCAACTACCTCGATCGCACGCCGACCGCCGACAAAAAAGAAATGCTCGTCTTCGAGCGCGAGAAGTCGGCGCTGGTCGTCTTAAGCAACCGCGGCGACGGCGGGTACGACAGCCGCACGATTCAAACCGGTTTCGCCTCCGGCACGCCGCTGATCGAACTGACGGGCAATGCGTCGAATGTCATCGTCGATCCATTCAATGATTTTCCAGAGTTGGTGGTTGTCGGCGCCAACGGATTCGTGAACCTGCGCGTCCCGCGCAACAAGGCACCCGGCGCAGGCGGCGCCACGCACAACCGGGGATATTTCATTTACGGCCTGGCCACGCCGCAGGGCACGCTTTCGCTGAGTAATGTTTCGCAAACGATCGCCGGAGAAACGCCGACCGCCGCCACGAATGGCACGGCGCGGCTGAGCAGCCTGGACGTGATCACCGCCGATTCGTTCAATGTCACCTTGCAAACCAACGCGGTGACTCTGCTCGGCATCCAGCGCGATCGCCCGGCCGACGGCGATCGGGCGCTGCTTCGCATCAACGGCGGGATTGACCTCAACGGCACCGGCACGGTCGATTTTGTCGACACCAATTCAACCAGTTACGGCTTTGAGAATTTCACCACGCTCAACAGCCCCGGCTACAACAACACCGACGGCAAAGGGCAATACGTTCAATCGATCAATGCAACGAGTCTTCCGGAAGGTCAGAATTTCATCACCGTGCGCGCCTACCGCCAGCGCAGCGACGGCGGGCCGGCGGTTTACAGCGATTTTCGGAAGAGCATTTATGTCGATCGGCTGGACCCTGTCAGCAGTGTTGCCAACTTCGAGCCGTTCGATGCCGTCAACACCGCCAACCGCGACCTGATCATTCGCAGCGACGATAAGACCGCCGACAAGGTACACGTGTTCCTCAACCTGCCGGCCGCCACCAGCGATGAGTCAATTCTCTCGTTCATCGGCACCGGCAACCGCGCCGGCGATTACGACCGCGACCTGTTCAAGTATGGCTTTTTCGGCGTGCAGAGCGGGAACAACATCGCCACCATCGTCACCTACGAAATCACCGGCAACTACAGCATTCAACGCGTGCCCGGCGTGTTCGTCGCCAACGGTCGCGGGCGCGGCTTGGGCGATATCAACGGCGACGGCACCTTCACCACCGCCGATGTGGCCAATGTTGCCAATGCATTCGAGCAGGTGCTGTATAGCCAGAATGCCCAATTCAACCCCGCCGGCGATTTGAACGCCGACGGCCGCGTCGACAACCTCGATCTCTTTGCGCTGCCCGGTCTCTATCAATCACAAAACGCATCGCAAGCGGTGAATGATGAAGCCCGCTCCATGATCCTCCGCCGTGGGGATATGAATCTGCTCAACGGCACCAACGCCGGCGATATTGATTTTCTGTTTACGAAAATGGGCGCCGCAGGCGACATTTGGCGGTTCGACTTGAATATCGATGCGCAGGTGAACAGCGGCGACATCGATACGCTCGTCCGCACGATCTTCCGAACCGAGTACGGCGATGCCACGCTCGATCGAAGCGTGAATCTGGACGACTTCACCGCGCTGGCGGCGCATTTCGGCGCTGCCGGCGGGTGGGCGCAGGGCGATTTCAATGGTGATGTCGCCGTGAGCCTGGACGACTTTACGATTCTCGCGGCCAATTTTGGGTTTGTCAGCGCCGGCGACGTGCCGCTGCCGAATGGTTCGTTCGTCGCGCGCGGCGCGGCGGTGCCGGAGCCGGGCGCGATGGCGCTGCTGGCAATCGGCGTCGGCGGATTGCTGTCACGGCGGAGGAACTAATTTGGACGGTGGGGCAGACATTTCTGTCTGCCCCACTGAATTTGTTGATGAGTGTGCAGCGGAAACAGGAATGAGGAGCGGATTGATGTTTGCGAGCAAATCTAAGGATGTTCTGTACCTTGCCGCCGTGATTGGTTGGGCGCTTTCAAGCTACGCGTTCGCGCAACAGTCGTCGCCGCCGGTGACACTGCAGTGGTTTGAATCAAGCTGGCAGAACATCGAGCGCCGAACCGCCGACCTTCACGCCGCCGGCTACGGCGCGGTGTGGACGCCCCCACCCGGCCGCGCCATTTACATTCCCCAGGGCGGCGGAATTGGCTACGACCCGTACGATCGCTTCGACCTCGGCCGCCCGCGCGACCCCACGCTGTATGGCACCGAAGGCGCGTATCGCGCCATGATCAAATCGGTGCAGAAAACCGGCGCGAATATTTACGTCGATTACGTGCATCATCACGTCGGATCGCTTGATCAAAATATCAACGGGTACACCTATCCGTCGTCCCTCACCAGCCAGGGCGTGCCTTATCTGCAGGATCGATCCGACTATCCGAGCTTTGAGTTGAGCGACCCGAACAATTCCGTCACCTCGCCTTTCCATCGCGATACTTACGCGGCGCTGTACGGCGGCAACACCGGGCAGATTCCTTTCGGCGATGTGTACGAATACTGGTTTCGGCTGGGCGAGAATCTTGTGACGATTGATCTCACCAGTAACCGCAGCTCTGTGCGTAACCCGGTGCCGGGCAACGGGCAGAACGTGCGGCAGTCGCCGGCGAATTGGGCGGTGCCGACGACCACGATTCTTTCCAACGGCCTCGTCGGTTCGGATAACAAAAACCGCCAGGCGAACGTGCCCACGGATGACAACCGACGGTTTTATCCTGATCTTAACGGCCCGTCGCGAACGGTGGTCGATCGGGGTGTGAGCTATACGGTTCACGATTTCAATCTCGCCAACCCCAGCGCTGGCGACGCCGTGCCCGAAACCACGCTCGGTTACATGCAGCGCTACGCGCAATGGATGACGCAAGTGGTCGGCGTCGACGGCCTGCGCATCGACGCGGCGCGGCACGTGCCGCTTGGGGTTTTCAACAGCGCGTATAACCCCAATTCGCTCAACGTGCCGCAGGAAATCGATCGCGCCACGGCGTTCGGAACGCTGTCGCGCAAGAATCTTGATGGCACGACGCGCAACGCGTTCAACTTTCAGGAAGTTTTCAACTACGACGCGAACTTTCTCAAGAGCTTCATCCGCAAAAACCAGCAAGCCGGCGATACGGTCAACCCCAACCGCGACGTGCTCGATTTCAGCATGTGGGCCGCGATGGCGCGCAATATGACCGGCAACGGGCTGCAGAACGATTGGTTCCAGATTCGCTCGGCCAGCATCAATGCCGCGGTGAATAACACACTTGATGCCAACATCGCCAACAACGGCGATAACGGCATCGGCTTTGTTTACAACCATGACGAAGGCGTCACCCCGCCGGGCCAGGGCGCGGGCAACACCATCGCGCTCGATAACGTCGCCCACGCGTGGATTCTCATGCGGCCGGGCAATGCCTATGTGTATTACCGCAGCAATGAATTTGATCGCAGCAACAACGGCAGCTTCTTCCTCAAGCAAGGCCGCGGCGATGCACTCGGTGGACAGTTTGGAAACATCCTCACCACCCTGGTCGATGTGCGCAACAGCTACGGCCGCGGAAATTTTGTTGAGCGATTTATTGATAACGTGAATAACCCGTCGCTGAAGTCGGCCGTTTACGCATTCGAGCGGCAAGGCTCGGCCGTCGTGGGGTTGAACGTCGGCTACAACCCCGGCGTGGCGACGCGAACGATGCAAACATCGTTCACGCCCGGCACGCGACTCGAAGAAGTTACCGGAAACTGGCAAGACCCCAGCGGGCTGGTTGATCGCGTGGTTACGGTGAATGGCAGCGGACAGGTGACGATCGATATTCCCTGGAACAATGGACAGAACGGCAGCAAAGGGTACGTCGTCTACGGCCTGCCGCGCCCGCGCGGCGCGCTGGCCGTCACCACCACCGGCGGGGCCGTGGTGGGTTCGTTTGGCGCTGAAGTGCTCAACGCGAATAACAACGGCACGGCGTTGATCAACGCGGTCGACGTCATCACCACCGACAATTTCAAGATTCGCCTGGCCACCAACGCCGTCACATTAGCCGACGGCTTCCGCGACACATTCGCCGACGGCGATCGCGCACTGCTCAAGCTCAACGAAGGCGCTGATGTGAACGGTAACGGCCAGCTCGATAATCCATCTAGCGCATTGGCCAACGCAACCAACTACGGCTTTGAATCGTTCCTCACCCTCAACAACCCCGGCTTCGTCAGCGGCGGAACGGGTAGTTTTGAGCAGATCGTCAATGCGGCCAATTTAACTGAAGGGTATCACCACCTCACCGCCCGCGCGTGGCGCAAGCAGGGTGCCAACGAAAGCGAAGTGTTCCAGGATTTCCGACGCACGATTTATGTCGACCGGCTCGATCCAGTCAGCGCGGTAGACTCGACCGGCGTGTATCCGTATCAGGCCGGCACGCAATCGCGCGATATCCGCATTAAGAGCGTCGACGGCACCGCCAACAGCGTCCATGTCTTCCTCGACCTTGGCGCGGCGCTCACCGAAGCGCAAATTCTCGCGATGGTCAACGGCGGCAACAAAACCGATCGCGTTGATGCCGATTTATTCGGCAAGCGGTTCGATAGCGTCGGCAGCGGCAACCACGTCGTCACCAGCGTGACGTATGAACCGACGGGCAACTATTCCGTTCAACGTTTCCCCGGGCGATTCATCAGCACCAGCCGCGGGCTTGGTTTGGGCGACACCAACTTCGACGGCGGTTACGCGCCGCAAGATGTTAACCTGTTCGAGACGACGCTCTACACGCAGGATCAGCAATTCAACGCCGCCGGCGATATGAACGGCGACGGGCGCGTCAACAACATTGACCTGTTCGCCCTGCCCGGGCGATATGCTTCGGTGTTGGCAAATCAGGCGTTCGGTGAAGCGGTGGCGGCGGTGAGACGGCGCGGCGATTTCACCGGCAACTACACCGCGCCGGCCAATGCCGCCGACATTGATGCGCTCTATGCCAACTTCGGCCCGTATCAGTGGAAGTATGACCTGAATTCCGATGGCGGGGCGATTGATGCGAGCGATCTAAGCGTGATGCTCAGCGTGATCCTCGGCACGCGGCTGGGCGATGCCAACCTTGATGCGACGGTCAACCTAGACGATTTCACCGCGTTGGCCGCCAACTTTGGCTTGGCGAGCGGGTGGGCCGGCGGGAACTTTGATGGAGCGGGTGGCGTCGCGCTCGATGATTTTACCCTCCTCGCCGCTAACTTCGGCCAAAGCGGGCCGTCGTCGGCGGCGCTGCGGTCGGCGTTTGTGCCCGAACCATCGGGGGTCGCGATCGTATTACTGGCTGGCTTTATCGGCCGGCGTCGGCGTTGAAGTCAATCAACTCAAACCGCAATTGAATGACCACCATGAAGAACAACATTCGTAACATCCTCCTCGCCGCCATCGCAATGCCGCTCAGCGCGTTTGCCCAAGGCGTTTCGCAACCCGCGATGCTGCAGTGGTTCGAAGGCAAGTGGGAAACGATCGAACGCCGCGGGGCGGATATTTTCATGTCCGGCTACGGCTCGATGTGGACTCCGCCGCCCAGCCGGGCCGAAAGCAGCAATGGGTCGGTCGGCTACGACGTCTACGATCGTTTTGATCTCGGCGGCGCGGGCAATTACACGCTTTACGGCTCCGAGCGCGGCATGAAGGCGATGGTGACCGAAACGCACCGCTGGGGCGGGCGGCATTACAGCGATATGATCCTCAACCACAACGGTTTCGCCACGCGGCAGACATCGGGTTTTACCGCGTCCGGAGGCTATCCCGGGTTTTCGATCACGCGCGCCGGCGATATCGATGGCGATTTTCACGATCAAACCTACACACTTTCCGATCCCGACTACATCGAGCGCATCTCAGGCCTGATTGATATTGCGCAGGAAAAGAATTATCAGCATATCCGCAACCCCGTGCCCGGATTTGCCGGAAACCTTCCTGCCGGAACGACGAGCTTCTTCGGCAAACTCGCTAATGTGCCCACCGAAAACAATCGCCGATTCTATCCCGATCAGCAGCTCGGCGGGGTGACCTATACCGACCCGACTTTACCCGCCGGCCAGCAGTCGGTCACGATGTACAACTACAATGCCGCGTCGCCCGGCGCCGGCGACCCGGTGCTGGAAAACGCGCAAACGTATCTCATGCGTCACGCACGGTGGATGGTGCAGGATGTCGGCCTTGATGGTTTCCGGCTCGATGCGATCAAACATTTCCCGCCGGCGGTGCTTAATGAGCTCGATCGCTATGTGTGGAAAGCGATCCAGACGCCGCTGCTCAATGGTCAGCAACAGCATGTGTTCAGCTTCGGCGAGGCGCTGGATGGCAACCGATCGCTTCTGCAAAGCTACATCAAGAAAAACGCATCCACAGTCACCGGCAACACCATCGGCGGCAACCGCGATGTGCTGGATTTTCCGCTGTTCTTCGCGCTGAAGGACAACTTAAGCGCCAACGGCCTGGTAAATGATTGGCGCAATGTCGTCGTCGCATCGCAAGATGCTCAGGACGGCGGGCATGACAACGGCAGCCAGGGTGTGGCGTTCGTACAGTCGCACGATGACACCGGCGTCACCGCGCTGCCGCGCGTCGCGCACGCCTACACGCTCATGCGGCCGGGCAATGCGATTGTTTACTTCAACCCAAAAGAGTTCGGCCAGCGCGGCAACAACTTCCCGCGCGACGGCCGTCAGGATGCGCTGGGGGGTTTTTACGGCAACAAAATTACCGATCTCGTTGAGATTCGTAACACCCACGGCCGCGGCAACTACACGCAGCGATTGCTGGAAAAAGAATTGCTCGCGTACGAGCGCGATCGATCGGCGATCGTTTTCTTAAATAACCGCGGCGATTCGCCGGTGCAGACGCGCACCATCCAAACCGGCTTTGCGCCGGGAACCAAGCTGATTGATCTCACCGGCAACGCCACCGATCCGGCGATTGACACTACCGGCGTTTTGCCCGATGTAGTGACGATCGACGCGCTGGGTCGCGGAACATTCGCCATCGCCGGCAACGCAACCGCAGCCGGCACGCTAACCGATAACGGCTACGCCATTTATGGCTTAGCGAAACCCGTCGGAACATTATCCATCAGCAACATCGCCTCCACGCTCAACCCCTCGACGCCCACGGCGGCCAACAACGCCACCAATCGTCTGACGAGCGTTCCGGTAGTCACCGCCAATTCGTTCACGCTTTCGCTCAACACCCAAGCCGTCACGCTGCCCGACGGCACGCGCGATTTTTCCGCCGACGGCGATAACGCGCTGTTCAAGTTCAACGGCGGAGTAGATGCCAACGGCAACGGCGTCGTTGATCTCACCGGCGATGCGCTCACCAGCTCGGTTTACGGCTTCGAGCAATTCCTAACGCAGAACCAGCCGGGATTTACATCGGCCAACGGCAACGGAACGTTCAGCCAATCCATCGACACGACGCAACTCGCCGAAGGCCCCAACTACATCACCGCCCGTGCCTTCCGCCAACGATCGGATAACGGCCCGGCGGTGTTCGAAGATTTTCGCCGGGTGGTTTACATCGATCGGTTCGACCCCATCGCCGATCACGATTCGGTCGTCACGCTTACCAACGGCCAGCGCCAGTTTCGCGCGCGTTCGGTCGATCAGACCGCCAACAGCGTTCACTTTCTGCTCAATCAGCCCGGCAGCCAGACCGCGGCGCAGGCGCTGGCGCTGGTGAGCGGCTCGAACAAAGGCGGGCAGATCGATCGCGATCTGTGGGCGTTCGGCTACGGCACCACCAGCTTTCGCAGCGGCAATCAGGTGATGACGACGGTTTCATTTGAAGAAACCGGCAACTCCGGAGTGAAGCGCAACACCGGCATCCTGGTGATCATCCCCGGCCGCGGGCTGGGGATGGGCGATGTTGACGGCTCGAACGCGTTCACCGCCACCGACGTTACCGCCATGGAGACGCTGACGTATCCCAACATCAGCGGGGTAACGAACCACACGTTTGGCCTCGCCGGCGCACCATCCGACCTCGACGGCAATGGTTTGCTCGATACGCGAGATCAGCTCGCGATGCGCGCCGTGTTGCTCGCCGCCGGCGCGCCTGCCGCCACCGTCGATGAAGCCCGCGCCGCCGAGCTGAGGCGTGGCAACATCAACAATTTCCCTTCAAACAGCCCCGCCACGGTTGAGGATATTGATTTGCTGTTCCAGCAAATCGGGCAGACGATCAACATCTGGCGGGCGGATTTAAATGTAGACCTCGCCGTCACCGCAGCCGACGTCGATCTGCTCGTCCGTCAGATTTTCTTAACCGAATACGGCGATTCCAACCTCGACCGATCCATCAACCTCGACGATTTCACCGCCCTGGCCGCCGGCTTCGGTTCCAGTGGTGGGTGGGCCCAGGGCGAGTTCACCGGCGACGGCCTGATTACACTCGATGATTTCACGGTGCTGGCCAGCAACTTCGGATTCGTCTCGACCGGCGATCTTCCGCGTTCGTCGGTGCCCGAACCGGCGCTGGGATTGACCGGGGTTGGCGTCGGATTTCTGCTATTGAGACGTCGGTTTGTGTTGAAAAATAGTTGATCCGTTCCGCGAAGCCTTAAGCGGCGTGCTGAACGCTTCAACACCTCGACGAAAGCCGATACGTCAATTAAGTTGAATTATGTTGATTTAGTTTGCGATGAGATTAGAATCCTTTAGGCGGACAGTTAACCGGTTAAGCAACTTCTGCAAGGTCATTTTAAGAAGCGCCAGCGGACGCTTCCCCTTGCGACGCGACAACCGGTTGCAAACATCAGGTGCATTCATGAACCACCGTCGTGCTGCATTCACACTGGTCGAACTTCTGGTCGTCATCGGCATCATTGCGCTGTTGATCAGCATCCTGCTGCCGGCACTGGGCCGCGCGAAGGGTGCGGCCAACACGGTCAAATGCTTGTCGAACGTCCGGCAATTAGCGATGGCCTCTACGATTCAGGCCACCGAGCGACGGGGCTTTATCCAGGCATCGAGTGAGAAGGATATCCTCAAGCTGCTTGATCCAACTCGGGTGAAGTATGTGTGGCGCACCAGCGGAGCCGATCCCGTGCCGGCAGATTGGGCCTCTGCGCTCCTGCCATATATGGGTGACAAGAGTCGGCAGGATCTTAATTTCAAAGACAGCACCAGCAAACGCGAACTCTTTCAATGCCCAAGCGATGTCAACCAACTCGCTGGATCGAACAACGGTTACGCAATTATGGTGAACGTCGGGGTCGAATACGTGCCGGCCAGCTATGCGCTCAATGCCGATATTGCGTCGGCCGTTGATCCGCGCAACGGGAAGGGCTTTTTCAATTTCTCCACGGAGATCACCGTCTATCGCGGAGTTGGCGCCACGGCCGGCCTGCCTCTGAACGGCAGAATCAATAAAATTCCAAGGGCATCGGAAACACTTTTGTATGTCGATGCCGGTGTGCGCCCGCGGTCGAGCGGACCAACCGAGCAAGCTGCCTACGATTTTTCAAAGCTGATGCAGCACTCGGATATTCTTGCGGTTTCTACGGACGATTTTGCCGCCCCGAGACTGCTGACAGGTGCGCCAGCGATGACCGACGATGTGCAAGGCACGCTTGAATACGTGCATCGCACCAAGAAATTGCCGCTTGACCGGCACGGTGGCAAACTCGTCGGTGGTGTATTTAAAAACGGCAAGCTAAACGTGGGATTCGTTGACGGGCACGCCGAGACGGTGCTACAGGGCGATTTCAAAAAGGTGCGCGTCACCCCTTACAAATATTGATCGGTTCTTTTTCCGAGACGGGCCGCGGGCTGTTGGTGGGCGGGGTACAACCGCCCGGAACGATCCGCGGCTCGTTTTGTTTGAGCGATTGACGGCACTTGGCAGAACCCGATACTGCAATGCAACTCGCGTCGGGGTTTTTCGCCATTGGTCTGCTCGCTTGTTGACAGCATGAAAATCGCAACCAAGCCATTCACCTTCACCCGCCGCTCGTGCGGCGTGCTTATGCACATCACCTCGCTGCCTAACCGTCATGGCAGTGGTGATCTTGGGAAATCGGCTTACGAGTTCATCAATTTCCTTCACGCCGCCGGGCAATCGTGGTGGCAGATGCTGCCGGTGAACCCGCCCGGCGACGGGTTTTCGCCATACTCGTGCAACAGCACGTTCGCCGGCAGCCCGTGGCTGATCAGCCTCGATCAACTGGTGAAAGACGGGCTGTTGCGCAAGAGCGACGTCGAGCCTTTGGCGTCGTTTCGCGATGAGAAGGTTTTGTTTCAAGCCGTCGTGCCATATCGCCTTGATCGCCTGCGGATCGCGTACGAGCGGTTTAAATATCAGAAGGGGAGCAAGGCAAAGCTCAACCGTTTTATTAAGAAGCACGCGGCGTGGCTGGATGATTTTGCGATGTTCAGCGCGCTGCAGGATGCGCACGCCGGCAAGGCCTGGAACCTGTGGGCGCGCGACCTGCGGCTGTGCGAGCCCGCCGCGTTGGCCGACGCGAAGCGCGTGCTGACCGACGAGGTGCGGTTCCACCAGTTTCAGCAATATATCTTTGATCGGCAATGGACGGCGTTGAAGGCGTACGCCAACAGCAAGGGCGTGGGGCTGATGGGCGATATCCCGATCTTCATCGCTTACGACTCGGCCGACGTGTGGGCGCATCGCACCCTGTTTTTGCTCGACCGCGAAGGCGCGCCAAAAGTGGTCAGCGGCTGCCCGCCCGATGTTTTTAACGCCGCCGGTCAGATTTGGAATCACCCGCATTACGACTGGGCTTGTCATCGATCGGCAAACTTCCAGTGGTGGGTGCAGCGCTTCGCCGAAACGATGCGACTGTTCGACGGCGTGCGCATCGATCACTTTCTGGGCTTCCACCGTGTCTGGCAGATTCCCTTCGGCCGGGCCGATGCACGCGTAGGTAAATGGGTGCGCACGCCCGGGCGGGAACTGTTCACCGCCATTCGCAAGAAACTCGGCGACGCGCCGATCATCGCCGAAGACCTGGGCGCGGTGACCGAAGGCGCGACCAAACTGCGCGACGATTTCGGCTTCCCCGGCATGCGCGTGCTGCAGTTCGGCTTCGGCGGCGGGTGCGAGCATCTGCCGCACAACCTCCCGCGGTCGAGCGTGCTTTACACCGGCACGCACGACAACGACACCATTCGCGGGTACTTCGCAAAAGTTGAAGCCGCCGGCAAGCGCAGCCGCAAGGCGCGGCAGGAATTCGCCCGCATGCAGCGGTACGCGAACACCAACAGCGACGGCACGACGATGCACTGGGACCTCATCCGCACCGCCATGGCCAGCCGAGCCGGCACCACCATCTTTCCAGTGCAAGACATTCTGGGCCTTGGCAGCGAGGCCCGCATGAACGTGCCGGGCACAACGGTCGACAACTGGGAGTGGCGCATGAAACCCGGCGCGCTCAAGAAGGAGCACGCGGTCACGCTGCGGACGATGTGCGAAGATTTCCAACGACTCGGGAGTTGACCACCAAGGCTCCAAGGCACCAAGAATGCGATCGGGATGAAGCATGAATCGGCTGCATCCATCTGCTGCGTTCTAGGTGCCTTGGAGCCTTGGTGGTTTATCTGTTTTCGTAAAGGATGAATAATGGCTAAGACGGCAATCTCGGTGTTCGATCGTGTAACAACCCTCGCGCGCAATCTCTGGTGGAGTTGGAACCCAGACGCACAGGCGTTGTTCGAATCGATGGACCCGCCGTTGTGGGTCGCGACGCGGCGAAGCCCGCTGCGCACGCTGAGGTTGCTTTCGCCCGAGCGACGCGGATGGGTGGCGCGCGATCCAGCGTTTGCCGCGCACCTCGATCGCGTTGAAAAGTCGCTGACGACGTACCTCAACACCAAAACGTGGTTTGAGAAATCCTACGGCGGCAAGACCAAGGGTATGCTCGTCGCCTATTTCTGCGCCGAGTACGCCATCCACGAATCGCTGCAGCAATACTCCGGCGGGCTGGGTGTGCTGGCGGGCGATCATATCAAATCGGTGAGCGATCTCGGCGTGCCGCTGGTGGGTGTCGGGTTGCTGTATCGATGCGGCTATTACACGCAGGAGTTCGCGGTCGATGGTTCGACGCGCGTGATCTATCCCGAGCTTGATTTTGCCGACCTGCCGATTACCGACACCGGCAAATCGATCAAGCTGCGCATTGGCAAGCGCGACGTGAAGGCAAAGATCTGGAAGCAGACCGTCGGCCGGACGGCGATCTATTCGATGGATACCGATGTCGACGGCAACCACGCCGAAGACCGCAAACTCACGCGTCACCTTTACGGCGGCGACCGCGAATATCGCATCAAGCAGGAGATGCTGCTGGGCATCGGCGGAACGCTCGCGCTGGACGCGCTGGGCCTGAAGGCGACCGTGTTCCATATGAATGAAGGCCACGCGGCGTTCGCGGCGCTGGATCGCGTGAAGCGGTTCGTTGACCAGGGCGCGGACATGAAAACCGCCATCGCCGAAGTGCGCGCCAGCAGCGTCTTCACCACGCACACGCCGGTGGCTGCGGGCAATGATCGGTTTGATTCGAAGCTTACGCTTAAGTACATCGGCGATTATGCAAAGGCGCTGGGCATCAGTTCTCACCAATTGCTCGCCAGCGGCCGCGAAGATGAAGGCGATAAGAGTGAGCCTTACTGCATGACCGTGCTGGCGCTCAAACTCAGCCGGCACTGCAACGGCGTGGCGGCGTTGCACGGCGATACCAGCCGGCGGATGTGGACGAAAATGTTCGGACTCGATGCCGGCCAGCATGAGCAGGTTCCGATCGGTTCAATCACCAACGGCATTCACACTGAAACATGGCTCGCCCCCGAGATGCGGCCGCTTTACGATAAATATCTCAAGCCCAAATGGAACGGCGCCGGCCCGAACGACGACTTCTGGAAAAGCGCCGGCAAAATCCCCGACGCCGAACTGTGGGCGGCGCGATCCATGCTTCGCGCGCGGCTGATTCAGTTCATCCGATCACGCCTGGCCGACCAGATCGCCCGCGCTCACGGCGATATCCGCATGCTGGCGGCGGCACATGAGACGTTCGACCCTGACACCCTTACGATCGGCTTTGCCCGGCGGTTCGCCACGTACAAGCGCGCGCCGCTGATCTTCAGCAACGCCAAACGGCTGGCGAAAATTCTCGGCAACGAAAAACGGCCGATGCAGATCATCTTCGCCGGCAAAGCCCATCCGGCGGACCTGGGCGGGCAGAAGTTTGCGCAGGAGATTTACCAGCACGCGTACGAGCAGCAGTTCATCGGCAAGGTCGTAATCCTCGAAGACTACGATATGCACGTCGGCCGCATGCTCACCAGCGGGGTTGATGTGTGGCTCAACAACCCGCTCCGCCCGCAGGAAGCCAGCGGCACCAGCGGCATGAAACCGCCGCTGCACGGCGGCGTGAATTTAAGCATTCTCGACGGCTGGTGGCCAGAAGCCTACAACGGTAAGAACGGCTGGGCGATCGGCGGCAAGGAGTTCGCCGACCAGAAGAAACAGGATGCCTACGACGCCGGCTCGCTATACGACCTGCTCGAACGTGAAGTCGTCCCGCGCTTCTATTCGCGCGACTCCGCCGGCTTGCCCTGGCGGTGGATCGCGATGATGAAGGAGTCGATGCGTACGGTGTGCAACGAATTCAGCACCGCCCGCATGGTCGCCGACTACGCCACCAAATTCTACGTGCCCGCGAATGGGTGAGAATTTCTCCCTCTCCCGGTACCCCGGGAGAGGGCCGGGGTGAGGGTTCTTATTCAAAGTGCCACGGGCGTGTTTCTCTGTTCACCGTGATATCTGCAATGACTCAATCGCAACACATCTCGGGCAGGTGACCGCGTGCCCTCAACGCCCATCGACCTGCCCACGCTCACCCGCAACGCATCGATCTGCGTCCGCTGTTCGAAGCGCTCCAACCCTTGCGTCGGCGGACGATGCGTGTGCACGCTCGACGGAATCACCCTGACCGATCACGCCAGGGCCAACCACTGCCCGCACCCTGATGGTTCACGCTACCTGCTGGCTTCACCCGACGTTGATCCGAAGCTGCTCGCTGCAATTCCGCGCGAACGTTGGCCGCTCGTGGTCCGCGCGATCGCGAAGCTGGCAAGCCCGGACGATGCCGGAATCGGCGATACAATCCACCGCCACCTTGATCGCTTCGGCGCCGAGGCAATGGCGCGACTGTACACGCGCATCACCGGCCAAGACTGTGGCTGCGACTCGCGGCGGGCGCGGCTTAATGGGATGTATCAGTATGAGCGGTCATGATGATCCTTCTCCTACGACTCCCGCTTGAGGCTCGCGCGCCAAAGGCGCTCGGTGCCACTGCTTGACTCTCAGGTCAAGCAGTGCATGGACGGCGATACTGCTGTTGGAGCCCGCCCGCCGCTGCACGACTTGGCCTGAGAGCCAAGGTCGTGGCACCCTCAATTCTCTGTTTTCTTAATGTCATCGAACCTGCGCACATCATTTGGCGATTCGATTTACGACCGCGGACCTCCGGTGCGCAAATTGCGAACGACCCATCCCGCGCACCACCTTGTCAGGAGAGGGGTGGGAATGTGCATGCGGCCGGTCAACTAATCAAAGCATTTCGCTTTCTGCTCGCCGTGGATGCGCTGCTCAAGCCAAACGCGCAGGTCGCGCATCATCTTTTCGGCAAGAAACGTTTTCATTCTGCCCGCATCAACCGCACGCGTTCTGCGCTCGATTTCAGAAATTCATTCGGCGGACAGAGGCGGCTGGTTGGCATTTCGCAGCTCGTCTGCAAGTCGACGGCGAAGCGCGAGCTTTAGTTGCTTTGCGGCTTCGATTACGGCTTCTTCAAGCTTTGTCATCAGATGACCTCATTTGTTGCCCGAATGCCATGCATGAAACTCACGCCAGCGTCCCCTCATCCAGCCCGCTGCTGAACTGCCGCAGGTGTTCTTCCACCTGCCCGCCGTCTTTTCCCACCGTGCCGAGCACCTGTTCGTGCAGGCCTTTGCCGGAGGGCACCATGGGGTAGACGTGCTCGTTGGGCTCGACGAAGAAATCGACCACCACCGGGCCTTTGTGGGCCAGCATTTCCTTCACGGCTTTTGGCACGTCACACTTATGTTCACACTTGATTCCGCGCACGCCGAAGGCTTCGGCCATTTTGGCGAAGTCGGGGTTTTTCATCACGCTGGCCACGTAGCGTTTTTCGTAAAACAAATCCTGCCACTGTTTGATCATGCCCTGAAACTGGTTGTTGAGAATCGCCACCTTCACGGGAATGTCGTATTCGGCCAGCGTTGCCAATTCGTAAAGCGTCATCTGGTATGAGCCGTCGCCGTCGATGTCGATCACGGTTTTGTCCGGGCAACCCAGCTGCGCGCCCAGCGCGGCCGGCAGGCCGAAGCCCATCGTGCCCAGCCCGCCGGAGGTGATGCACTGGCGCGGGTGGCGCCATCGGAGGAACTGCGCCGCCCACATCTGGTGCTGGCCGACGCCGGTGGCGAAGATCGCATCGCTTTTCGTCTGCTTGTTGATTTCTTCCAGCACATATTGCGGCTTGGCTTTTTCGCTGTCGTCGAAATATTTGAACGGGTATTTTCTCTTCCATTCGTTGATCTGCTCGAACCACGCCTTGCGCGGCCGGTGCTCGATGAACTGCAGCATCGCTTCCAGGCTCAAGCGGGCATCGCCGACAACGGGCACATCCACGTCGACCGACTTACTGATGCTCGTCGGGTCGATATCGATGTGGATGATGCGCGCCTTGGGGGCGAAGCTGGCGAGGTTGCCCGTCACCCGGTCGTCAAACCGCGCGCCGACCGCGATCAGGCAATCGCAATCCTGAACGGCGAAGTTGGCGAACGCGCTGCCGTGCATGCCCAGCATATAGAGCGATTTGGGGTCGTGTTCATCAAACGCGCCCATGCCCAGCAGCGTTGTGGTACACGGAATATTACCTTTGTCGGCAACCTGGCGAACTTCCTTCCACGCGCCGCTGGTAATCGCGCCGCCGCCCACATACAGCACCGGGCGTTCGCTGCGGTTGATCAGCTCGGCCGCTTCCATCACCTGCTTGGCGCTGCCGCCGGTGAGGTTGGTTTTTTTGCGTTTAAGAATGTGCTCGCGCGGGGTGGCGTCGAGATCTTCCTGGCACACCATGCTGGTGATGTCCTTGGGCAGGTCGATCAGCACCGGCCCGGGCCGGCCGCTGGTGGCGGTGAGAAACGCTTCGTTGATGATCCGGGGCAGCTCGCGAATGTCTTTCACGAGATAGTTCCACTTGGTGCACGGGCGGGTAATGCCCGTGACGTCGGCTTCCTGGAACGCATCGTTGCCGATCATCTTCGTCGCCACCTGGCCGCTGAAGACCACGATCGGAATCGAATCGAGCTGCGCAGTGGCGAGCGGGGTCACCGTATTGGTGGCGCCCGGGCCGCTGGTCACGATACACACGCCGCATTTTCCGGTGGCGCGGGCGTACCCGTCGGCGGCGTGGCCGCAGGCTTGTTCGTGGCGGTTGAGGATGAACTTGGCCGGCGACTTGTAGAGCGCATCAAACACCGGCAGGATCGCGCCGCCGGGGTAACCGAAAATGACGTCTACGCCATGATCGTTCAGCAGCATGTCGTGCAGAATCTGCGCGCCGGTTCGGCCCTTAAAGCGCGTCTCAGAGGGGCGGGTGGAAGGTTTGGCTGGAGTCATCGGCTTGTTCATGACCGTCATGGATTCATCTTCCCGTTGTGTTGTTCGTTCGGCGAAGGAGAAACAACTCCAGGCGAACGAGTAAGTTCTTGTAAATAGTGATTGTAAGGAAAATCGAAGAACCGCGCGTACCGGCACTGGTGTGGGCCGGTCGCAAGACCTGTAACAGGGTTGAACTGTCCAAGCGGTTGCGGTTCCAGCCTATCGTACGACGACGGTAAGTCGAATGGACTTGAGTGTGTACATGGCGGAGCAGAGCGTAGCATGCCCGACGCCGCAGGACAAGCGAAATTGCGCCGACGGCTTTTTCGCGCAAAAAAAATGAAAACCGGCTCCCGGCAGCGATGCTCAAGCATTAACCCATTGTCATCATTCAAGTTACAAATTTTCGACGGCGCGAGGGCGAGCAAAAAACCAGTTCCTAACCGGTTCCTAACCGGTTCCAAACCGTTCCTGCGCGGTACCTAAATCGTTCCTTTGCGACTTAAAACAGGGGGTTGCGATCGGTAGACATGAACCGATCGGCTTGCCGCCGATGTCGCGTATTTTTGCAGAGTCTATTCAATTGAAAAAGAGCACCCAAGCGACGTAAAACCGCGCCGGGTCAATACCAATCAAAATGCTAACATACGGCACGGCAAAGTCAAGTAGATTTCGGTCAAAAATCGAGACGTTGTACCATCGGCGTCCCGCCGGTGATGTCGGTACTCCGACATGAATGCACTTCTGAAGGCAGCGAGGAGTGGCGGGGTGCCGCCTTCCTCGGCGGGACGCCAATGGTACGGAAAGGCCGGGTACCGTCGTGACGGGTTGGAAAACCCGTGCCACGACGGGTTTATTACACCGTCCCGGTCGAGCGCACGCGTGGGCCGCCGGCATGGTGGTCTTCGTCCATGTCGTCGTCGTCCATGTCCATCCGCACGGGCTGATAGCCGGGCTGCTTGCTGCGCTCCACTTCCTCTTGAAACGCGCCCAGCACGCGTTGCTCGATCTCATGCCGGCATTCGGCGTTGATCGGGTGGGCGATGTCGGCGTGCAGCTTGACGCGCGGGTTGGCGTGGCCGTTGCCGTTTCCGCCGGCGCGCATGGATCGGTTTTCGTCCAGTCGCTGGCCGCAATTGTTGCAGAAGCGGGCGCGCAGGTGGTTCTTTTCGCCGCAGCGTTTGCAGCGGTCGCAGAGTTTTCTTGCGGGCATGGCAAGAAAAATGCCCTCATTTCCGTCGATGAGTTTCACATCGCGGATGACGAAGGTGTTATCAAACGTCAGGGAACAAAAGGCCTTCAACCGACCGCCGTGGGGCGGGCAAAGGCTGATACGGATTTCTGAGAGCTGCATGGCGCGCTCCTCGTTGCAGACCCAAGATGTGACCCCACCCACCGGCGAACACAAGCAAGACGTGCGTGCAGCGCAAGCCTCCGCCGGTGGAACGACAAACCGTCTGTTGCAGCTTCAGCCGTTGCGGCTGATCTTCGCAGGGAAGAAGCGACCGGGACGGCCGCCGCTACACAAATATTTTACATCGCTCGAAAATGTTACATCGCGCCGTCGGGCGCTAATTTCACTGCTACGGCTTTAACCGCGAAGCGTTGCAGGGTGTTTTCACACGCCCGGTTCGCCTCCGGCTCGGCATCGAACAGCGAAAACAGCGCCGAACCGCTGCCGCTCATTCGCACCGGCCGATCGATCGTCCGCTCAATCGCCAGCCGCATTTCGCCCAGCTCCGGGCGCAGGTCAAATGCGGGCCGCTCCAGATCGTTTTCCAACTTCGTTAGCAACTGTTGCGCGGGCAGTTGCGGCCAAACATCCAGATCGAGTGGCGGGCTCAAATATTCCATTCGCCCAAGCGCCAATTCGTCAAACCGGCGATACACATCAGCGGTCGACAGGCCGAACGGCGGCAGCACGATCATGGCCCACTTTGCAACCGTAGGCGGGGACAACGGAAAAGTCTTCTCGCCGCGCCCTGTACACCAGGCACTGGGCGCGGCTAAGAAGAACGGGACGTCGCTGCCCAGCGCTTGCGCCTCCTCCGCGAGTCGGGCGCTTGGCAAACGACCATCGAGCAGACGGTTGATTCCGACCAGCGTGGCCGCGGCATCGGAACTGCCGCCACCCAACCCGGCGGCGGCAGGAATTCGCTTTTTAAGCGTGATCGATATACCGCCGTCGCTGGGCGAACCAACCTTCAGCTTCTGGAAAAAAAGCTCGGCAGCCCGCACCACCAGGTTGCCAGAATCGGTGGGCAAAGACGAATCATTGCACTCAAACGCAATGCCTTGCGTCGCCGTGCGGGCGATGCATAAAGTGTCAAAGAGCGAAACCGTACACATCCAACTCGCCAGCGGATGGAAACCGGATGCGTCGCGCGGTCCCACACGAAGTACGAGATTAAGCTTGGCGGGCGCGAGCAGTTCCAACTCGTTCATGACACGCATGATACGGCCAGAGCTGGGCAGCGCCCTTCTCAGCGGATTCTTAAATTTTCAAGTATCTGCGTGCAGCAGATGTGTTTCGTTTCTCAAACAGACGTGCCTACTGCTTTTTAGTTTACGTTATCGGGCCAGAACGGTCAACGAAAAACCGGCTGGAATGCCGCAAAAAAAAACGCCCGTTGTGGAGTAAACCACAACGGGCGTCGCCAGAAAGTGGGAAGGGAGCGTCGTGAGTGCAGAGGCGGGAACGCCCCGCGTACACTCATCAGGCCCCAGCCGGCCTTGCAGCCGGTTGGGTGCGTTATGCCTGACAACCATGATTTACAATTCGATTTTCGCGGGGGCAAACCGTTTCTCCCCCTCCATGTACTAAGGGAGGGGGTAGGGGGAAGGGTCGAGCGGGATATGATGTTGAATGCGCGTTCGCCCTCCCCCAGCCCCGTCCCGGAGTACCAGGAGGGGGAGATTTCCGTCACATCTTCTGCCTGCCGGAAATCGCATCCGCCAGCACGCTCTTGTTCGCGTATTCAATATTGCTTCCCGCCGCCAGCCCGCGGGCGAGGCGGGTGAGTTGGACGCTGGGGAACCGCCGGCCCACTTCGTTTTGAATGTGCAACGCCGTGCCGTCGCCTTCCAAATTGGGATTCGTGCCCATGATAATCTCGCGGATCTCCCCTTTCTCCAGCCGCGACAGCAGTCCGTCGATCGTCACATCGCCCGGCTCCATCCCCTCCAGCGGCGCGATCCGGCCGAGCAGCACGTGATACACCCCGCGAAAGCTGCCGGCGGTCTCCAGCGCCAGCAGGTCTTTGGGCTGCTCGATGACGCATACCACCGATTGATCGCGCGACAGGTCGGCGCAAATATCGCACACTTCACCCTCGGAAAGGTTGTAGCAAATAGAACAGTGGCGGATGCGCGTCTTCACGTCGCGAATCGCCTCGGCCAGCCGCAGGGCGTCTTCGGGTTTCTGCTTGAGCAAGTGAAATGCAATCCGCTCCGCCGAGCGAAGCCCGATGCCCGGCAGCGAGGCGAACTGGTTGATGAGATTTTGAATCGATTGCGTGTACGAGGCCATGGCGGAATTGTATGCATTCAGATTCAACCACCAAGACACCAAGGCTCCAAGGGGAAGACAATGCAGTCCACTCACTGTGTTCTTCTTCGTGCCTTCGTGTCTTGGTGGTTTATTTTTTTCTTTGGGATCGGCCTGGCACTGGTTTATCAACTCGGTTTCGTCGCGGGCAACAACATCGTTGGAATCGGCTCCGTCGGTCCACCTTCAAGCGGCTCGCCGGGCGTGATCGCCGCGTCTTTGCCGTCCAGCAGCACACGCACCCACTTGATGAATTGCCCATCTTTCAGGTAGCGGTAAAAATCCTTTCCCGGACAAGTAGTTTGCCCCGGCGCCGCATCGCAATGGCCGCGGATTTGGGTTGGGTCGATCTTCAAATCCTGACATAGCCACGCCACGAGCTTCGCGCACGATTGTAATTGTCGCAGGCTCGGCCGCTGGGCTTCGAAGTTGCCCATCATCTCCACGCCGATATTGCCCGCGAGCGGGTACTTGGTGTTGCTCTCGGGTTCGTACGCGAGCGATCGACCTTCGAAAATAGTGCCGTCGGGGGCGATGAGAAAGTGGTAGGGCAGGTCGGGCCAGTTCTTATCTTTCTGTCCCCACGCCTGCATGTTCTGCACGAATTCGATCGGCGGCTTCTCGCCTTTCCACAAAACGCCGGCGTGATGAATGGTGACAAACTTCGGCGTGTGCTTGCGAGCGTCGGGAATTGGCTGCGCTTTCGAACCCCATTCGGCGGCGGTGACGATTGTTGGCTGGGTTGTCTGCGCGAAGCTGCTCACCGCAGAGGCGCAAAGCGCCGTGAGCACACATAAGTAGATCATGCGTGTAAGATGAATTGTCATCCCGAAGCGTACTCGCGACGGACCTCTACGTTGTCTTGCGTTGATTCGCCGTG
Source organism: uncultured Tepidisphaeraceae bacterium (assembly GCA_964641895.1). Taxonomy (GTDB): domain Bacteria; phylum Planctomycetota; class Phycisphaerae; order Tepidisphaerales; family Tepidisphaeraceae; genus UBA2421. The sequence continues at coordinate 52,596 of CAZXLA010000002.1, read as the reverse complement.
TCGTGTGGCGAAACGAAGCGCTGTGACGCAGAGGTCGCACCGGAACACCGTTCGGGATGATACCTTTCATTGCCGTATTGTTCATTGCGCCCTCGATCAACCAAATTAACCGTGCAACCGCAAAGGGTCAGCCATTCAGCTTACGCCGAAGATGTTCCCAAGCCAATTTCGCCACGCCGGCGGCGGAGGTTTCGTAGGGGTACAGCTCCACCGTCACATGGCCGGCGTAGTGAATGTCGCGCAGGGCAGCGAAGATGGCGGCGAAGTCGATGATGCCTTTTCCGGGCGTCAGGTGCTGGTGAACGCGGTTGGCGCCGATATCTTCCAAGTGCACATGGGCCACATGCTCCGGCATGGAACGAATCACGTCGGCCGGATCGTCGCCGACGCAGAACAGGTGGCCGATGTCGCAGTTCATGCGTACGCAGTCCTCGTTCTTGAAAAAAGTGTTCTTGAAAATCAGAAATTCGTCGGCGGTCTGGATGAGCAAACCGGGTTCCGGTTCGATGGCGAGGATGACGTTCTGTTCTTTTGCGTGTGAAACGACCTGTGCCAGTGCTTCTGCGAAGCCGCAAGCGGCGTGTTCGTACGACTTGGACGATCCGATCATCGGCCCGCCGGGTTGAATGCTTACCGTGCGGCAATCGAAGTCCCTTGCCAGCTTCACGCAATTATTGGTGTGCTCAATGCGTTTCTGCACCAGCGCGCGGTCGTCCTCGATCCACGTCGGGTGGTAGGTGTCGCCGTCGATGAAATGGGTGAACGCGTTGATGTTGGTGACGCGCAGGTTGCGGTCGGCCAGCAGTTGCCGGGTCTTGGCACGGGCGGCGGCGTCGAAGTGGGGCGGGTAGGCGTGGTGCAAATCGGCCATGAGTTCCACGCCGGTGTAGCCAATCTGTGCAATCGCCTCGATCGATTCGTGAAGCGTGCTTTGCTTGAACGCATTGGTGGAAAACGCCAGCGATTGCATCGATGCGATTGTACGCGCCGAGGTTCTCCCCCTCCATGTACTCAGGGAGGGGGTTGGGGGGAGGGTCGACTGCGGATGGTGCCCTTCGCGTTCGCCCTTCACCTTGGCCCCTCCTGAGCGTACCAGAACAGGGAATTTTCCGAGTAGATTCTCACGCGGGAATCTGGCGAGGCAGGCGTGCCGGAAGGATCTGCATCTGCATGCGGCGGGGCCGGGCAATTCGGCTGGCGGAGACCTGGTCCATCGCCATCACGAAATCATCGGCCCGGCGTGAGAATTGCGCTTCGTAGATCGAGCACTCTGCCGCCAGCCGCGCGGGCATTTGCTCGATTCTGGGCTGGGAACGCAGCTCGAAAATCGGCCATGCGCGGCGCAGGTTGGCCACGACGTTCGAGCCTTTCATCGGCTTAACGCTGACGCTGCCTCGGCGGGCGGCGTCGACGACGATCACCGCATCACAGAACGCGTGGTGCTGGTTGGCATCGGCGTTCTTTGCGGTGAGGTCGATCAGGCCATTCACGGGTTCGATCGAGCCGTTACGCGGGCGGGCACCGCTCGATCGCTCGACGGCACCGGGCATGTGCAGCATGGCAATGCGGCCTTCATCCTCACGAAGCGCCGTCCAGCGCTGGCCGATAATGCGCCAGCCCGAGCCGATCAGCGCCGACAGTTCCGGCTCGACGCCGAACGGACTGATGATCATCGCCCCAAACCCCCCGCGGCAGATCGAGACCGCCGGCAGCAGGGTCAGGCCCTTGTTTTGCAGAAGCTGCGCGAGCGGCCACAGAACCGCCGAATCAGTCATGGCGACGCCGCTCAGGCGCGCATCGGGCACAATCCAGCTTCGCCACTCCCCTTTGAGGAAGTTGATTTCACACAGGCCCCAGCGGTCGTCGACGAGCCAGAATCGTTCGCCGTGGCCGTAAAGTTCGGTAAGCTCGTCGCCGGTGGCGATGGCGCTCGCATCGGGCGAGAGGTGGCGCATCACCACCGACTCATCGTAAGGCTGAATGGAGCCTGGCACCGGTGTAAACCCGTCGGGCCAGTCGGGGGTCGCAAACTCGCCTAACGCGTGATGCGCCGGCCAGTTCATCGCCGCCACTTCACAATCGATCTGGACGGCATGGCCGTGCACGCTCAGCCGATGCTGGCAGGGGGCGAATTTGAGAGCGGCTTCCAGCATAGCCGACCGGGGTTGTGCCGCCGGTCTTTGGGTTTATCGGATGCATCGCCGCCATTGCTCCAATGTACGCGCCAACGCGGCGACAGCGTGGAGTAGCCACCCAGCAGCCACGCCGGGAAATAGAGTGGTGTGCGCTGGCCAAAATTTACGCGAGGTTTTTTAAGTCGCTCTCGCCGAGAAGTCTAAAGCCTTTTCGGATCAAGATTTGCGCGGCAAGCGTGGGGTCATCCACATAAAGCGCCAGCGCCGGCTGGCCGGCATTGATCAACAGCGGGTAGGCATAATGGATATTCAACTCGGCGGCGAGAAGCGCGTAACAGGTGGCTTCGAGCGGGTGTGCCGTATTGGGCAGCTCGACCGCCAGCACGTCCGATTCGCTGAACGAAAACCCCTCCTGACGCAGCGCGTGCCGGCCCATGTCGGCATCGGCACAAATGAGCCGCACCAGGGCCGAGTCGCCGGATTCTTCGATGCTCAAAGCGATGATGCGGCCCACATGCTCTTCCAGCGCGCGAACCAGCAGCATCAGCCGGCCCACCCGATTTTCCAGAAAAATGGTGAACTGCCGCACACGGGTCGGCTCAAAACCCGCGCCTGCCATAGTTTGGGGCGGAAGGACTTCCTCCATAACTCGCCAATCTAACCGGAACACCCCAAGGATCGTAGGAAATCTCAAGCGACGCACAGGCGGAATTTCGGATTGCGGAATGGGGATTGCGGATTTTGTATAGAGGCCTGAGTGACGCAGAGGCTGCGGGAACCCACTCTTCAGATCCGCAATCGCCATTCCGCAATCCGAAATTCAAAAAGACAAGGCCCGCCGTTGCCGGCGGGCCTT
>CAZXLA010000002.1:25418-49505 GCA_964641895.1 uncultured Tepidisphaeraceae bacterium | reverse complement strand
CCATTCCGCAATCCGAAATTCAAAAAGACAAGGCCCGCCGTTGCCGGCGGGCCTTGCGATTGCAATCATCCCATGCTGCGATCAACGACTGTTAGTTGTCGTCGGTCGGCAGAAGGACCGTGTCGTTGCCATCGTACGGGCCGCCCGATGTCGGGTGGGCGAACACGTTCGTGTTCGTGGTGGAGCGGCGTGTGTAAATGTGATCACGCTGCGTCCCCGCGAACGGGTTCTGCTGGAATTCGACGTGCGCATCGGCATACAGCACGTTTTGGCCGTCCTTATCGTGGTTGTTGCTGTTCCCCAGCTTCATTTCACGAGCCGAGGAGTTGGAGCCTACGAACAGAACGTTGTCGGTCGTCGAGCTGACGCCGGGGTTGATATCGGCAGCCAGCGCGAACTCGGAGCCGAGGGTGTCGGTCAGACGAAACGTCTGAGCGGCATTGGTGTCGGCGTAAGGGTTCTGGTAGCTGTAGCTCAGGTGCTTACCGTAATACCCGGGCTTGGTCGACGTTGCGCCCCAGTTCGACCAGTTCAATGCGGTGTTGCTGCCACCACCGAAATCCCACTTCTCGGCATTGCTGCTCGGGCAGGTGAAGACTTCGGAAGTGATGTCCTGCGTGCGGAGCAGCAGGAACAGTGCAGCGCCAACGTCGTTGAAGCCGACTTGCGTGTCCGACCCAGCGGTGGTCGGCGTGCCGGCAAACGTATCAGACGACAATACGCCCGAACCGAAAATCGGCAGAGCGCTCGTGGTGGCCGTATACGGCGCCCGCGGGAACGCGCCACGGTTTTCGTTGGCGTACAGCTTGAGCGCCAGACCGATCTGACGCAGGTTGTTGCCGCATTTCACTCGGTTGGCCGTTTCACGGGCACGGTTGAGTGATGGCAGCAGGATCGAAATCAGCAGCGCGATGATGCCAATGACGACCAGCAGTTCGACGAGCGTAAAGCCCGCCAGATTACGACGCTTCATACGAAGCTCCTTTCAGGAACTCGAAACGTCGCGTTGCACTTCAACATGACCAGGATACGCCGGCGGCAAAAAGAAAAAAATGAGGGCAGCGTGTGAATACCACGAAATGTGGTACTCGATTGCCGGTGAGAATCATGGTTGGAAGAAACGCTCCGCGACAGTTGTAACCGCCGGCGAACACCGCCGACGGATTTTTCCAAGGTGTAAAACGTTCACTGACGCCCGCAAGAGCACTAACCTAGCTGACTTGGCAAACAGCCCTCAGCACCAAGCCAACTCACGCTCCTGCAAGCGACAGGCCTGATCGCCGTGGGTACGGTGGATCAAGCGATTTACACTATCATTCATGGTGTCCAATACGTCAAGGGAATTCAGCCACCGCGACAACGTAAATTTTGCCCAATTTCCCGGAGCACCTCGGCGAAACACCGGCTCATTGCCGGTTCAGGTTTGCGGCGCATCTGGCGTCTTGACAAGCACTTGCGGTTGTTTTTCGATCAACCGTCGCAAAACGTCTTTTGGCAGCACCGCCGACAGTTTTCGAACATCTCCGCCCAGCGATACCACTTGGCGGATCAGGCTGCTGCTGGTAAGGGCGTACTGTTCGCCGGTCATGATAAAAATCGTTTCCACGTCGCCCACGGCGCGGTTCGCCAGCGCGAGCTGAAACTCATACCGCAAATCTGATACGTCGCGAATGCCTCGAAGGATCGCCGTGGCTTTATTTTTTCGCACAAAATCTGCCGTCAACCCCGAATAGCTTCTTACCCGCGTATGGGGAACGTCTTTCAGCAGCGCGGTAATCATCTCTACGCGCTCGTCGATGGTGAACAGGTCAAGCTTATCGGGGTTGCTACCCACGCCGACGATCAATTCATCAAATAACGGCACCCCGCGTTTGATCACATCAAGATGGCCGTTGGTGATCGGATCGAACTGACCGGGAAAGACGCCGATTTTCTTCGCTTTCGATTTACGGGCCAAAACTGCCTCCACGGCAAGAGCGTAGATTCCGCCACCCGATTTGCAACTTTCCGCGGGTAACGCACACAACGAGCGGCGAGCGTAAGCGACCCGATTTCCCGGCGAACGGCCGTCAAAGCAAACGCGGCAATTGTGCGAATGTGGCCGGGTGATTAAAAGTCGTCCGGTGGCGCGTCGGCTCTCAAACAAGACGGCGGTGGTTTTCATCGCGCTTACGGTCTGCGCCGTATATGGCCGGCTTTCCGTCGCCGACTTTACGATCTGGGATGATCCGCACACCCTGCGCGATAACCCCGCCATGCGCCCGCCCACGATGGCGCATGTGTTCGGTTATTGGCAGCCGATTCGCGCCCAGCGGCTGGCCGAGGGCGATGTAATCAACCATCAGGCGCACCTGTGGGTGCCGCTGACGTACACCGTCTGGTCGGCCATCGCCTCGGCGGCGCAGGTGCGCGGGGGAACGGGGCAGTTGGAGTTGAACCCCTACCTTTTTCATCTCGTTAACATCGCGCTGCACACGGCATCGGCAACATTTGTCTTTTTCATAGCCCGACGACTCATGCAATCATCCTGGCCCGCGCTGGCGGCCGCGCTGCTGTTTGCGGTGCATCCGATCCAAGTGGAGGCAGTTGGATGGACATCCGGGTTGAAAGACCTTCTCGCCGGCGCGCTGTCGCTGTTGGCGATGCTGTTCTACACCCTGCACACCGACGAATCCGCCGTCATGCGCCAGCGACGTATCGCCTGGTGGTCGGGGCTGGCGGCTTTCGCACTGGCGCTGCTGGCCAAGCCGTCGGCGGTTACGGTGCCGCTGATCTTGTTTGTCATCGATTGGCTGCTGATTCGCCGAGACGCCCATTCGGCCGCGCGATCGCTTGTGCCGTGGCTGTTGGTTGCTCTGCCGGCGGCGTTGATCGCGCGGGCGGCGCAATCCGGTGCGGATGTGGAGCCGGTCGCGATCCACCTCCGTCCGCTGGTGGCGGGTGACGCGCTGGCGTTCTACCTCGGCAAGCTGATCTGGCCGGCGCGGTTGTGTATCGATTACGGCCGAACGCCGCAGCAAATCTGGCAATCGGGCGCAATCGGGTGGACGTGGATCATCCCTGCATTGTTGCTGCTGACCTGCGCCGCGGCATGGTCATACCGGCCATCGTGCAAGCCCTGGCTGTTGGCGGCTCTGCTGATATTTGCGATTGCACCATTGCCCGTCTTGGGGTTGGTGCCGTTCTCGTTTCAGAATTATTCGACGACGGCTGATCACTACCTGTATCTGGCGATGCTCGGACCAGCCATTCTCTTCGGCGCAATCTTCAAATATTTTGACGGCAGAGCGATGCGCTGGACGGCCGGCATTCTGCTGGTCGTCCTATCGGGCCGCAGCGTTGCGCAATCCTTGTCGTGGTTGAGCAGTGAGTCGCTTTTTATGCATACGCTGCGCGCCAACCCGAACAGCGTCGCCGGGTTGAATAATATGGGAAGCGTTCTCTCTGAAACCGGCGATTGGCCGGGCGCCGCGGTTTACTTTCGACGTGCGATGGCCGTCAACCCTGATCGCTGGCAAACCTACATGAATCTGCGCCAGGTGCTGACGGTGACCGGGCAGTACGACGAAGCGCTTGACGTGCTTCGTCGGGAGTGCCGGCAGCGATCCAGCGCATCGGTGGCACAGGTCGGCCACGCCTGGCTGCGCAAGAACTTTCCGGCGATGCAGGCCGTGGCGCGTGGCCGTTACGCCGATGCGATCAGCCAGTTGCAGAACCTGCAGCAAATTGGCCCGCCGGATGCCGATGTAGTTTCGCTGTTGGTGCTGGCCGAAGCGCTGCAGGCCCGCGCCGCGCCGGCCAGTGCGCCGAGTTCGAAGGGGTAATCGTGCGTTGTTCGGGTGGCACTACTTGGCTCTCAGGCCAAGTAGTGCCGATGGTCATACGGCGATGGTGCCGATCAATGGTCGCACGACTTCGCAGCGGGATAATACTGGGCGCTTTACTTCCCCCCGCGCCGCGGTCGGGTTTTGCGCGACTTCCGCCAATCCAGCACCGCCGCGACTGCCGCGGGGCGCGAATCGATAATGGCGAACAGTCGACCGAGCGATGACGCGCGCAGCGTCGCCATGATGTGCGTCGACACGCCGCAAACAACCAGAATTCCGTCGGCCTGACGAATGCGCTGTCGCACGTTGATCATGAAGCCCAGTGCCGCACTGCCGACATAGCTGAACTGCGACATGTCCAGAATCCAGCCGTCGCCGGCGGCCGAGGCGAGTTCCGCCAGCGCCAGTTGATTGAGCGCATCAAACTCAGAAACGTCCGTTCCGGCGGGCATTGTCAGCTGCAGCACGTTCACGGACTGATCGGCGATGACTTTGAAAAATTCGCGGGCCATACAATGCTTCAACCTTTGTGTGCAGCGATCGCGTCCGCCGACTTTTGCGCCGACCATTCATCGGACCTGCAGCGTGTCCGATTCGAACGTGATTCCCAGCGGCTCGATCTCCACCGCTTTGCGATCGCCTTGCTTCTCAAGCGACCCGGCGCGCCAGGCGCGGTAGCCGGCGGACGCGGCAACCTTCAGCACTTCGTCGGCCTGCGCCGGATCCACGTAAACGGCAAACCCCGCGCCCATGTTGAATGTCGCATACGCCTCACGCACTGACAAGCCGCCGGTCTGCTGAATGAAGTTGAAAACCTCGGGCATCGGCGGGCCGAGATCGGTGATTTTGTAAACCATGGGCTCCACCGCCCGCATCAACTTCCGCCAACCGTGGCCCGTCACATGAGCCGCGTAATGCGGCACGATTCCGGCGGCGGCCAGGCCGGCGATCAATCGGACGTAAATGACCGAAGGATCCAAAAGCGCTTCGCCGTACATTCGCCCGTCGGCCATCAGGGTTCGATAACCCTGCGGCAGACGGTCGGCCAAGGTACGACACAGCGTAAGGCCGTTGGTTTGCACGCCGCCCGAAGCGATGAAAATCATTGCATCGCCGGATTGAATGTTACCCAAAATTCGTTGCGATTTAGGGCGAATCCTTCCGACCGCGCTGCCGGCGAGCACGATCGCGCCGGGCTGGACAATGCCTTTGAGCGCCGGCGTTTCTCCCCCGCCCCACACGGCGCCGGCCTGCGTGCAGCCTTGCGCAAACCCGCCGGCAAGCTCGGCCGAGCGATGCGTGTCGGCAAACCACGCCGAATCGCCGACGGCAGCATGCATGGCGACGCTGATCGGCAAAGCGCCGCATGTAATACAATCGTTAACGATTGTTGCCACGGTATCGATGCCCATGGCCCGGTAGTAGCACTGGCCGGTCAGTTCGGCCATGGCATCGGCGATGAGGTTTTTGGTGCCCAGACCTTCTTCCACGTGCGCGAGAAATTCAGTTTCGGTTTCGAGCAGAAAGGCGCTGTCGCCACGAACGTCAGCCGGTTCGGTAAGCTGGTGCCGCTTCAGGGACGATCGCGTGCCAACTGCCTCACGCTGGCAAGCACGCTTGAACGCATCGAGCGCCTCATAGTCGACGCCGGCGGATTTGTAAGAGAGTTCGGCCAAGCAAAAGGTTTTAGAGCGCGGGTGGCATGCGGTCAACGTGGGGGGGCGGGGAGCAGAGAGCCGATAGCGGATAGCCGAGAGCAGATTAAATTCGTCGCTCTCAGCTCTCAGCTCCCTGTTGCCGGCAAGATTTGTGCTTGTCAGTCGGCGGATGTTCGGGCATGCTTACCCTTTGCATCAATCTCTCGGCGATCGGGTGAGTTTATACTTGGGTGCACTATGGCGGATGCGGCACGATTTTCGTGCGACGGGTGCGGGAAAACCTACGGCTGGAAGCAGGAGCTTGCCGGCCGCAAGGTTAAGTGCAAGTGCGGCCATGTCATGGTCGTGCCGCACACGCCGCCGGCCCCGGAAGACGAGGGGCTTTTTGAACTCGCGCCTGAAGATCCGCAACCCAAGCCGGCGATTCGGCGCCAACCAACGGTTCACCAACAGCATGCAAGCAGCGGGTCGATCGTGGGCGCGACCGCCATCGGCCTGACCGTTATTCCCGCCGCCGTGCGCGGCAGCAGCAAGAAGCCGGGCGGCGGCCATCGTGGCGGCAGTGGTGGCAGCAGCGCTGCTGCGGGTAGCGGTAGCGGGCGAACGCTGGCGTACGCGCCTGGCCCGTCGCAACGCGATCGCGAACGCCGATCGACTGCCAACACAGTTGACATGGTCCGCGACGTTCACGCCCCCGTCGCGCTGCTCGTCATCGGCTTCATCGCCTACCTTGCTTATTACATGCTGCGCGCCGACGTCTCGGGCGGGGGGCTGGCGCTCATCAGCCTCGGGCTGGGCGGCATGATGATCGGCAAGGCCGCGCTCATGATGGTGTTCGCGCTCGTTGTCGCCGGCCCGCTGGGCGTGAGCTTCGGGGGAATCTACACCGCCGCCCTCAAGCTCGCGGCCATCGCCATCTTTTCCGACGGGCTGATCACCTGGGTTGATTTCGGCGTGGACAAGATGACCGGCATGCGCGGCATGTTCGGAAGCATGATCAGCTTCCCGATTGCGCTTGGCGTGTTCTGGGTTTTGCTGATTTATCTTTTCAACATGGACCCCGGCGATTCGTGGATGGTCGTCATCCTGCTCTGCGTTTTCGATTACATCATTCGCATGATTTTGTTGATGGTGCTGCTGACGATCATCTTTAAGATGGGCGGCGGAACGATGGCCGGGCTGGGGAGTATCGCGGCCATGGGTGGTGCCGGCCCGCCTATGCTGACGCCGGCCCAAAGTGGCGCGCCAACGGTCGCAAGTGAAGACGCCGACCTTGCCGAGCACCTGGCCAAGGCGAAAGAAACCGGCTTCCTGCTCGAAGCCCGCGAGTACATCGCCGGCGGGCGGCAGTCGATCCTCAAGCAGCACACCGAAGACTGGTACGCCGCCGGTGCCAAAAACTGCTGGTTCGAGGTTGTTAAAGACATCAACCAGAAAACCACGCCCACAACCTATTACGTCGAGCTTCCTGTCGGGAAGGAGAAGCGCGCCAAATGCTTCGAAATCCTCAAGGCGTATTACAAAGCCCTGGGCGACGCGGTGGACGATGAAGACCTGAAAGACACCGGCAGCAAATACATTCAGTTCGGCGTCCCGTAGGGTGCGCTTCATCGCACGCTGGAATGGCGTGGATCGTGGGGTATGGATCGTTTTGGTGCGCTTTTGTGGTGCACTGAAGCGCACCCTACGTGGCACCCTCCGTGACAAACAAAAGAGGACCGAGCCGCGAAGCTCGATCCTCTTGTTGGTTTCCAATTGTGTTCGTCGCGGAGTCGTGTTGCCACGAATCTTCGCAACGATTACCGCTTGCTGAACTGGAACTTCCGGCGGGCGCCGCGTTGGCCGTATTTCTTACGTTCCTTCATGCGGCTGTCGCGGGTGAGGAAGCGGGCGGTTCGCAACGCGGCTTCCAGCGTGCTGTCATACTTCGCAAGCGCTCGGGCCAGGCCCATGACTAACGCGCCGGCCTGGCCGGTAAGCCCGCCGCCAGTGGCGTTGACGAACACATCCATCTTTCCGCCGGTGTTGGTGACTTCCAGCGGGCCGAAGATGCGTTTGCGATCGGTTTCGGTGGTGAAGTAATCGTTGATCGTCTTGCCGTTCACTTCGATCTTCCCGCTGCCCGGGGCAATCCGCACGCGGGCACAGGCACTTTTGCGCCGGCCAACGCCCCACGTGTAGTTGACTTTGACTTTGACTTTGGGTTCGGTGGCGGTTGCTGCTTCGCTCATGGCGAAAAATCCTTTGCGTCCGTGGTCGGCGGGTTTCGATCGTCAGAGGATCATTGTGATTATAGAGGGCAGCCCGCCGGCCACGAGCCTCTGACGATTTATCTGCTTTGGAAATTCGATCGGAAACACAGACAAGCATGTCTGTGCCACCGGTTCATACGTTTAGGTGAACTTCAATTCTTTGGGCTTTTGGGCGGCGTGGTCGTGCTTATCGCCTTTGTAGATTTTTAGCTTGTTTAAGTAGTCTTTCCCGAGCCGGCTCTTGGGCAGCATGCGCTTCACCGCGAGTTGCACGATGCGTTCGGGGTGGCGTTCGAGCATGTCTTTGTAAGCATACAGCCGACGGCCACCGGGGTGCCTGGAGTAGGTGTCGTAGACGATCTGATCGGCCTTGCGGCCGGTGACAGTCACCTTCTCGGCGTTGATAATCACGACAAAATCGCCGGTATCCACGTGCGGCGTGAAGGTGGGCTTGTTCTTGCCTTGCAGGATCACGGCGATTTTGGAAGCCATCCGCCCGAGGACTTGGCCCGTGGCGTCGACCACATGCCAATCGCGTTGAACTTCGCCGGGCTTGGGCATATAAGTGCTCATAAGTGTCTTTCTACAAGGCAGTTAAACGAATTTAAACTAAGCCCGCACGCACGGCCTGCCGCAACGTGAAGGGGCGAGAATCTACTCGGTATAGCCCGAAAGTCAAGTTTTCGATATTCGTTTTGAGAGGATCAAGCCTGTTACGATTGCTCTCATCGCGACTGCCGCTACAACAATGCGCTTTGCAAGGATTCCATTTATGACGCAATTAAGTGTTCGCCGGCTGATGGTAGGATTAACCTTGGTTTTGTCTGCAACAGCGTGGGCGCAGGAGGCGACGACCGTCCCCGCCGACGGCGATCACGGTGTAAAAAAATCGCCGGTTACGCAGCCTTCGGATGACAAACTTGTCGTCACCAAGCATCAGATCACCCTCAACGGCCAACCGCTGCACTACACCGCCACCGCCGGCACGATTGTCATGAAGGACGAATCGGGCAAAGCGAAGGCTCAATTTTACTTTACGGCCTACACCAAACACATTGATGACGACAACAAGCCGGAGGCTTCAGCCCCGGATTCTTCTACAGATTCATCCCCGAATTCTGCGTCGTCGCGCCCCATCACGTTCGTCTTCAACGGTGGCCCGGGCGCATCGAGCGTGTGGTTGCACTTGGGTGTGGTCGGCCCGAAGCGGATCGATTTCCCCGCCGACGGCGTGCCGACGGCGCCGCCTTATAAACTCGTGGAGAATGCCGATACCTGGCTGGCGTTTACCGATGTGGTGCTGATCGATCCCGTCGGCACCGGCTACTCGCGACCGGCGCCGGGCGAGGATGGCAAACAGTTCTGGGGCGTCGAGCAGGACGCCGCCAGCGTGAGCGATTTCATCCGGCTGTATCTAACGCGATACCAGCGTTGGACCAGCCCGAAGTTTCTCGCCGGCGAAAGCTACGGCACGACGCGCGCCGCGCGATTGAGCGAACTCCTGGCCGACCGTTACGGCGTCAACCTCAATGGCATCGTGCTGATATCAACCGTTCTTAATTTCGCCACGCTTCGCCCGGGCGACAACAATGATCTGCCCTATGTGCTCTACCTGCCGACATACACCTACGTCGCGGCGTATCACAAGAAGCTATCGCCTGAGCTTACCGGCGATTTGAGCAAGACTCTCAAGGAAGTGGAGGCGTTCGCGCTCGGTGAGTATCAGATGGCGATCATGCAAGGTTCAAAGCTGCCGGCGGACGAGCGGAAGGCGCTGGTTGCGAAGATCGCAAAGTACACCGGCCTGGCCGAGTCGCTGGTGGAAGCCAGCAATCTACGCATTTCTCCTTCGTTGTTTCAAAAGAAGATTCTCGAAAGCGATCGCAAAATCATTGGCCGCTTCGACGGCCGAATGACCGGATTCGACCCATCCCCGCTTGCCGGTTCGCCGCCGTTCGATCCCAGCTATTCGGCGTACAACGGCCCGTACTCAAGCTGCTTCCACGACTACGTGCGCGGGGAATTGAAGTTCGAAAGCGATTTGCCCTACGAAATCCTCACCGGCCGCGTGCAGCCGTGGGACTACGGCCCGGCGGGCAACGGCTACCTCAACGTCGCCGACGAGATGCGCAGCGCGATGATCAAGTATCCGCATATGAAGGTGATGATCGCCGAAGGCATGTACGATTTCGCCACGCCGTATTTCGCCAGCGATTACACCGTCAACCAGCTCGACTTAAGCCCCGAGCTGCGTGGGAATATCAAGCAAACCTACTACCCCGGCGGGCACATGATGTATCACGTCGATTCGGCGAGGGTGCAGCTCAGCAAGGATGTTCGCGCGTTTTATAATATGGCGCTGGCGAAATAACGAAGTAAAGGATTTCGCGACCGTCCTTCGCCGCGAAGCGCCGCACGATTGTAGCCACGGGTGAAGCTTTAGCGCAACCCGTGGAAAGTGATCGCTAAATGCACCGATGAGACCGCCATAGGTGTAAAGCCCGAACTCTGCATCGGAACGATTCGTTCGCCGCTATGCGGCGTCGCATTTCTATTTACTCTCCTCCGGAAGAGGTGTTCGTTGCCAAGGCGAGCCAATCGCAAGACGCCACGCATGCCAACCGAGAGGCAAATTTGCGACTTCCGGTATATCACGAGTTCCTCACTGCGGCACGTGCCGCCCCGGTCCCATCAGGTCGACTTTTATCGTGTCGCTGGGAATGAGCTTCCCCGCGTTTAGCCGTTCATCCGGATCAAATGCTCGTTTGATTGCGTGAAATTGTTGCATGGTCACGCCGTCGAACAGGTAGGGCATGAGGTGGATTTTCTCCACCCCCACGCCGTGCTCGCCGGTGAGGGTGCCGCCGACGTCGATGCAGTATTTGAGCACTTCCTCTGCGGCCAGCATGACGTTGCGGGTTTGCGCTTCGTCACGATCGTTGTAGAGGAAGATCGGGTGAATATTCCCGTCGCCGGCGTGAAAGACGTTGTTGATAATCAGGCCGTACTGCCTGCCGATGTCGTCGATCCGCTGCAGCACCTCGCGCAGCCGGCTGCGGGGAACGCATGCATCCTGTGTGCAGTAACTGGGGCTGATTTTACCGATGGCGCCGAACGCCGCCTTGCGCGCTTTCCAGAGCTTGGTGCGCGATTCGGCATCGGCGCTGGTGTTTACTTCGAACGCATTATTGCGCTTGAAGATAGCCGCCAGTTCATTCATCTGCCCGTCGAGCAGTTCGTCAATGCCGTCAATATCACATAGCAGCAGCGCCGAGGTTTCGGGTGGGAAGCCGAAGTGGTAACTGTCTTCGATAATCTTCACCATCGATCCGTCCATCATCTCCAGTGCACTGGGCAAATGGCCGGCGGCGATGGTTTCGCTGACCGCGCTGCACGCGTCGCCTTGTGACTGAAAAAGTGCGACGATCGTGCGGAAGCTGGTGGGCTTGGGAACGAGCCGCACCCACAGCTCGGTGATGATGCCGAATGTTCCCTCGTGGCCACAGATTAAACCGGGCAGATCGAACGGCGATTCGCAACAACCATTTTGCGCGCCAATATTCAGAATGGTGCCATCGGCCAGCACCATCGTCAGTCCGAGCACATGGTTGGCGGTGACGAAATCCTTCAGCACATGAATTCCGCCGGCGTTGGTCGCGGCATTTCCGCCGACGGTGCTGGCGCGCTGGCTTGAGGGGTCGGGGGAGAAGTGATAGGCGGCCCCTCCCGGCACGGCGGCGACAGCATCGCTCAATTGCGCGTTGCGTACCCCGGCCTGCAGGTGGGCGACGCGATTTTCCAAATCGATCTGGAAGATTTTGTTTAAGCGAACGGTGGAGACGATCACGCCGTCTCCAAACGCCACACAGCCGCCGGTGAGCCCCGTTCCGCTGCCCCGCGGGACGATCGGAACGCTATGCCGGGCAAGGGTTTGGACGATAAACGCGACTTCTTCCGAATCAACCGGAAATACCACGCCGGCGGGGCGTGATTTGGCGATCGTGAAGCCGTCGGATTCGTAAGTGAACAGTTCGGAGGGGTCGGTCAGCAGGCGATCGGGCGGGAGAAACTGCCGAAGTGAGCCCAGCGCCGACCGGGCGTTTTCAGCCGTTTGTGCTTTGTTGCTTGTCATTTGGTGCTTCCCGACTCGCCCATTGTCATTTCGACCGCCCGCGCGCACAATACCGGGCCATTTATTTCGAAAGGATTGCATGTCAGAACCAGATCAACCGCAACCAACCGCAGAAGGCCAACCGCAACAGGGCATTCAGGTGCTCCTCGACGAGCGCGAAGCCCGCACGGTCTACTCCAACGCGTATCGTTTTCACCAGACCGCCGAAGAGGTGGTGATGGATTTGGGCTTCAACATGCCCAACCCCAACCCCGGCCAACTTCCGCCGAACACGTCGGGGCAGTTGCTCTTTAAGATCACCGACCGCGTGATCATGAGCTATCCGAACGCCAAGCGGCTGGTGGCTTCGATGACGCAACTCATCAAGCGCTACGAACAGCAGTTCGGCGAAATCCCGATGCAGCCCGGCCGCCGGTAAGATAGGCGCCCGGCCCGTGACGCCCGTAGTCGGGCGTGAGAGCGTGAAATCTAATGCGTGAAACGGCGCTGGTTCTCCGGTGCCGTTTTGCCTCGGTGCGACTGTGGTTTGGTGGAGTACCACCAACATCGGTGGGACGCCGATGGTACGTTGCGTGCTATGTTGAGTTATGCCACCGCCGCAACCGCGGCTTCGCGTTCCTGTTCGAATAAATCGATAACGGGAACCGGTGACGACTCTCGCCAGGCCGCCAACCGCGCCGCGGCGTGAACCGGCGACAGGTTGGCCACAATCGCGCCATCCACGTCCATCGCGCGCGCCTGGGCGTCGGTGATGATGGGCCAATCGCCGTAATGCTGGCCGGCGAAGTTTTCATCGGCGATCGCGACCACGTTCACGCCGGCATTCTCGCAGGCCAGGCGGTATGCCAGCAGGTTCTTGCCCCAGTCGACCAGCACCACCCGCTTCAAATTGAAGTGTCGCGCAGCGCCGAGCATCAGCGTCTGCGTCTGGTTGATGCGCGCAAATTGTTCGAACGCGCGATCGGAAATCGGCTGATCGGTCAGCGTCGCAAGGTGTCGCGCCACTCCTGCTGCGAAGCCGCAAGCGGCGGCTGTGCGGCGCTGCGATTGCGAGGCCATGGCCCAGTAGCGGGTCATCCAATCTTTGAGGTACGGGTCGCGCCATTCATCGGGAAATCGACGAAGCACCAGCAGCAGATTGTTACGCACGTCCAGCTGCATTTTCTGGCGCGACGATCGCGTAGCCGGCGATTTGGCGTGGTGAACGTGCAGATCATCAAATGTCTGCACCTGCCAGTCGGCATCGAGCAGGCGCAGCGAAAGATCATATTCCTCGGCCTGCATAAAGAAATCGGCGGGCAGCGGGCCGACGTCATTGATGGCCGACCGCCGAAGGCCCACGCCGCAGCCGATGAAAACGTTTGGGTATGCACTGCATTCGCGCCGGCCGCTGGGCAGCGTGACGGTGAACCCCGCGGCGGCGAGGCGCGGGTTGAGTTGAAAGTGGCGGATCATCCGCTCGATCGACCCGGGCAGAGGGAATGAGTCGTCATCAAGAAATACGACATACTTCCCCGCAGCCTCGGAGAGGCCGTGGTTTTTTGCGACCGATCCTTCATTACGTGCCAGCTTGATCAGGCGCACTTCCGGAAACTCGCGTTCGATGGCGGCGGGGGTGCCGTCGGTGCTGGCGTTGTCGACGACAATCGTCTCGAAAGCGGCGGGATTCAGGCCGCATTCGTTGATGCGCGAAAGCGTTTCAAGCGCCGTTGCACAGCGGTTGTGTGTGGAGAGGATAAACGTGGTGGATGGTGTCACGGGCCGGGTAATTTTGGTGGCACAGACATTCCTGTCTGTGTCTCGGACTTGCCGACGCAACCCATCGGAAACACAGACAAGAATGTCTGTGCCACCACCAAAGTCACTCACGCCGCGATGGCTTGTGCCTGCCGAAGCCCACGCAGCGTGCATGGCTGCATCGGATTGAAGTCGTTCTTGCCGGTGTTCTTCGGTGGAAGGTTCCACTTCGCGAACAGCTTCTCGTTGTCTTCGCGGTAGCGTTCGTTGTCATCCTGTCGGCGCAGGTCGGTTAGCTCGTCGTGATCGATCATCGTTCCATACGCCGGCAGAATCCGCAGG
Source organism: uncultured Tepidisphaeraceae bacterium (assembly GCA_964641895.1). Lineage (GTDB taxonomy): Bacteria > Planctomycetota > Phycisphaerae > Tepidisphaerales > Tepidisphaeraceae > UBA2421. The sequence goes on along the minus strand of CAZXLA010000002.1, from coordinate 35,557 downwards.
CCGGCGTTCCAGGCTTTGAGGGATAGATCCGGATCGGCGGCAGCGACAAAATAGCGTTCGTCGAAATAGCCGAGCATTGCGTAAGTCTCGCGTTTGCCTACCGGGAAGTTGGCGTACAGCGTGCCGCGCACGTGGCATAATCGATAGACGTGACTATCGTGCTCCAGTTCGTAAGCGACGTTCTTCGCCGACTGCCACGCATGAAACATCGCGACAAGACCGACATCGGCCGGCGCGTTGTCCATCTGGTAGACGGCGGCATCGAGTGTGCCCGAATTCACACGGGCATCATCATTTAACCACGTAAGGTTTCGCCCGGTGGCGGCGCGAAAGCCTTTGTTGGTCGCGCGCACGAAGCCTTCGCGCTGCTGTTCGCGGATGACTTTAAGCCGCGGACCCAGGTCGTGTTCGGCTTCGGTGAGCGTTTGCGCGGTACTGTCGGTGCTGGCGCCATCGACGACGATAATCTCGAACGAGCACTTCGTGTTGGCGATGATCGACGCCAGGCACTTTTCCAACAACCGGCCGCGGTTGCACGTGGGAAGGACGATGGATAGGTCATACATACTTCACCTGTATCGGACGAACGCCGTCGCTATCGCCAAAAAGTGTCAGGCGGCGGCGAGAATCGATTGCCGTTCGTGAATTGTTTGCATAATTTCGTCGGCGCTAATGGGGATATTGCCTAATTTCTGCACCTCAATCGCCGCCGCCATCGCGCCTAGATAAGAGGCCGCTTCAATGCCCGCGCCGGCGGCGAGCGTCAGGCTGGCAATCGCCAGCAGTGCGTCGCCGCAGCCCAGTGGGTCGATGCTGCGCGCGGACATCGCCGGCAAATAGTCTGATTTCAGGCGGTAATCGGATTTCTCCGGCGTGCCTCCCGGCCAGCGGAACGAAACCAGGCCCTGCTTGCCCATCGTCACGATCGCGTTACGCGCCCGCGTCTCTTGCAGCAAGCCAGAGACGACCGCGCCAAGCCCGCTGGAAAAGTCCTGCAGCGTTTCGCGCACTTCGCGTTCGGTGGGGCAGAGCAGGTCGACGTCTTTGAATCGAAGCAGTGTGGCCTGTTTGCCGGATACGTCGGCGGTGATGATGGGCACAGTTTGACGCAAGCGCGGCATCACCTGATCGACTAAGCCGGTGGTGATCAGGCCGTAACCAAAATCAGCAAAGATGACCGCCGATGCATCCGTTGCTGCGGCCATGATCTGATCGGCAACAGCGGATTGGGTAAGCGAGTCGATCGGCTGCACGCCGCCTTCATCGAGTTTGAACAGTTTGGTTTCGTCGGCCAAAAATCGACTTTTGGTGACGGCGGTGCGTCGGTGCCGCGACGCAATCACTTCAACCCCGCGCCCGCGCAGGCGTATTTCGGCCTGTTTGGAAGGCTCGTCGTCAGCCAATGCGGTGACCAGAATCGGTTCCGCCCCGACTTCGGCAAGGTGAGCGGCGATCACGCCCGCGCCGCCGTCGTAGTCGCGGCGTTCGAGCGAGCGCAGGACCATCATGGGCGCTTCGCCGGCAATGCCTGTTGCGTCGCAGAAGTGGTAGCGGTCGACGATATAATCGCCGATCACCACGACCTTCATCCCCCGAAAGCGATGCACCGTGTTCGCCAGCGTTGCAGCCGACAGACTATTTTCGGTGCAGAACCGCCGCAGCTTCTCATCACTAAAGGCGTCGGAGCGCTGCATTTGGTTGATGAGCGCCGTCGAGGAGTAAACGATATCACCCGACGAAAATACGATCCGCCCGCCGGCGCGAATCACGGCATCGCGCTCGGCTAAAAATCGCGGGTCGTGGTTGTTTTCATACTCGCGGCCTTTAACGTAAAGGTCGGGCTGCAACGCTTCGAGCAATTCCAACGCGGTGGAATCGGGGTTGAGATAGACCGCATCAACACATTCCAGTGCCGCCAAACTCGCGGCGCGAAGGTCATCAGGAATCAGCGGCCGGGCGACGCCTTTGTTCACGTTCGTATCGCTGGTCACCGAAACGATCAGCATATCGCCCAACGACCGCGCGTATTGCAGGTGGTGAATGTGGCCGGGATGAACGATATCGAAGCAGCCGTGGCAGTGGACGACCGTGCGACCCTCGCGCCGCGCGGTCTGCCGCCAGGCGAGCATACCGTCGCGGGAAAGAAGCTTGCGAGCGTGGGCCATAAAGCAATGGACGAACCTTCGTCCGGAGCATGAATCGGCAAGGCGAGTCGTCCGCCATGAATTATCGGACGCGTGACTTCTCCCCCTCCATGTACTCAGGGAGGGGATTGGGGCGAGGGTCGACGGCCGACTGCTTGCGAAAACGCGCTCGTCCGCCGACCCTTGGAACGCGCGTGGGCAGTTTCATCCGTATCCTCGGCATCGACCCCGGCCTGCAACTGACGGGCTACGGCGTGATCGATTATTCGCCGACCAAATCGCGATTGATTGACGGCGGGGTGATTCGGCTTAACCCCAAGCAATCGATCGCTTCACGCCTGGTCGAACTTGAGCGAGAGTTGCGTGAGATCATTGAAGAACATAAGCCGGCGATCTGTGCCGTGGAGGAGCTTTACGCCCACTACAAGCACCCCCGCACCGCCATCCTGATGGGCCATGCGCGCGGCGTGATTTTATTGTGCGCGCGGCGAGCGGGAACTGAGATCGAAGCGTTCGCGGCCAACCGCATTAAACAATCCGTCACCGGCCACGGCCACGCATCAAAGGAACAGATGCAGCGGGCGATTCAATTTATTTTCGGATTAAAAACCGTCCCCGAACCGCCCGACGTAGCCGACGCGCTGGCGGTGGCGGTGTGCTGCGGACGGATGCGAGAAGATCGTTAAGACGAAAACCAACGATGATTCGTTCCCCGCAGGCACAATTCAAATTCGCCGGATGTTCGGTTAACCTCGCGGCATGATCTGTGCCGTCACCGGCAAACTCGCGGCTGTGCATGACGACCGCGTCGAACTCGACATCGGGCCGATGCGGTACGAATTGCTGGTGTGTGCCGGCGAGATCGAACAACTGCGGTCACAAATGGGGCAGGACGTGTTCCTGCACACGCTCTGTTATCTCGAAGGTGATCCGAACCGCGGCAACCTCGAGCCACGGCTGATCGGCTTCCGGCGGACGAGTGAGAAGAAATTTTTTGAACTGTTCACGACGGTGAACGGCATCGGCCCGCGGAAGGCGTTGAAGTGCCTGATACAGCCGATCGAGCAGGTGGCGCACGCGATTGAAAGCGGCAACACGCGGTTCCTTGTCGAACTTCCGCAGATCGGCAAACGAATGGCCGAGACCATCATCGCGACGCTATCGGGCAAAATGGCGGCGTTTTTGGCGGCCCCGGTGATTGAAGTAAGGGCCGTCCGCCGGTCGAGTGAAGACGAGGCGGCCATCGCGCTGGTGTGCGGGCCGCAGATCGGTTTGCGGCGTCTTGAAGCCGAAAACTTGTTGGAGCGTGCGAAGCAGACGGATTCAAAACTTTCGCGCGCGGAGGATTTGGTACCTGTGATGTTGAAGTTGCACGCGTCGTAGTATTTCCCCCTCTTGGTACGCCGGGAGGGGGAGGCAAGAGCATGGCCCGAGAACGAATCATCTCCGCCGAGGCGCAGCGTGACGAAGAACCGTCGCGCGGGCCGACGACGCGCCCGCAGCGGTTTGACGAGTACGTCGGCCAGAAGCAGGTGATCACCAAGCTGAGCATCGCGGTGCGGGCGGCGGTGAAGCGGAAAGACCCGGTGGAGCATGTGCTGCTGCACGGCCCGCCGGGGTTGGGGAAAACATCGCTGGCGCATGTGATCGCGAATGAAGTTGGCACCGCTGTACACGTGGTGGCCGGGCCGGCGATCACACGCGGGGCCGATCTCACGGGCATCCTCAACCGCCTGAGCCATGGCGATGTGCTGTTCATCGATGAAATCCATCGCCTGCCGGTGGTGGTCGAAGAGTCGCTTTATTCGGCGATGGAAGATTTCAAGATTGATCTGACCATGGAAGCCGGCGTACACGCTCGCACAATCACAGTGCAGGTGAAGCCGTTTACGCTCATTGGCGCCACGACGCGGATCGGATTGCTCACCAGTCCGATGCGGTCGCGGTTCGGGATTGTGGCGCACGTTGATTTTTATCCGCCGGAAGATTTGCTGCAGATTCTTTACGCCAACGCGCGCAAGCTCGAGTTGAAGTGCGAAGAGATGGCGCTCAGAGAGCTATCAACCCGAAGTCGCGGCACGCCGCGCGTGGCGATTCGGCTGCTCCGCCGGGTGCGCGATTTTGCACTGGTCGAAGGCGACGGCAAAGTAACCATGGCGATGACGCGCCGCGCCTTGGAACTCGAGGGCATCGACCATCGCGGGCTGGATGAGCAGGATCGTGCGTTCCTGCGAACCATCATCGAAGTATACGCTGGCGGGCCGGTGGGCATCGAAGCCGTCGCCGCCACGCTTGGTGAAGAGCGTGATACGCTCGAAGACGTGGTCGAGCCGTATCTGCTTCAGCAGGCGCTGCTGACGAGAACGCGGCAGGGCCGCCGGGTGACCAAGCCGGCGTGCGAGCACCTGGGCCTGAAATGGCGCGAACCTGAGAACGGGAACGCGCCATTGTTCGACCCATAAAGCCGCCGCCAGTGGCGGCGGTAGTGCGCAAGATTAACAAAAGCGTAGCTTGTTGTTGTCGCATCGTTGAATTTGGCCAAGGTAAATCCCCGCGACCGATGGTCACGGCTTTATGGGAGGCTTATTGTGAATGTTCGCCCGGCAACCCTCGCCGACACGCAAACCATCGCCGACTTTAACACCGCCATGGCGCTGGAAACCGAATCAGTCCGCCTCGACCCGGCAACCATTCTCGCCGGCGTACAAAGTGCGTTGGCCGATGCGAACAAGGCCATGTATTTTGCAGCCGTAATTGATGGTGCCGTCGTCGGCTGTTGCATGATTACCCACGAATGGAGCGACTGGCGCAACGGCGACATGTGGTGGTTTCAAAGCGTCTATGTCGCTCCCGACTATCGCCGATGTGGCGCGTTTCGGGCGATGTACAAATATGTTGAATCGGCCGCGAGGGAAGCTGGCGCGGTCGGCCTGCGGCTGTATGTGGACCGAGACAACACGCGCGCGAAGCGGACTTACGAATCGCTTGGAATGCATCTCACCCACTACGACGTGATGGAAGCAACACTCGGGCGAACCCCAATGACGAAACCAGAAATCCGAATCAAATCCGAATGAAGAAGCTCGAATGAAGATTGATCGCTGTTTAGCTGGTGGGGCAGACATTCCTGTCTGCCATCGTGTTCCACGCGATTGGTGAAATTCGAAAGGCATGGAATGCCGTGACAGACAGGAATGTCTGTCCCACCGCCATGAAATTCTTCGTTCGTCATTCGGGTTTAATTCGAATTTCTGGTTTCGTCATTTCAGTCGCGCGAACACCTGCAGACCCTGTGCTGCGGCGGTAGCGCGGTTCGGCAAATCTGTACTGTCGATCGTGACAAACCCCCGGTAATCCGCAGCATCGAGATTGCCCAACAGCGCCGGCCAATCCACACTTCCGGCACCAACCGCGCACGGCAAAACTCGACCGCCGGTTCCTTTCGTGGCGTCGCGGGCGCGAACGTGGCGAATGTGCGATCCCAGTCGCGAAAAAATCTCATCGCTCGACCACTCATCCGCGAGCATGTGAACCGTGTCCAAGTCGACGCCGAACCAGGGGCAGCCGCTTCCGACAATGGCATGTTCGAGCGATGCGAATCCGGCGAGGCTTGATCGCAAAGCGATGATCGTGCCGAGTCGATCGGCGATCTGGCCGAGTGCCTGGAGCGCACCTGTAACGGTCGCTTCGAACGCGAGATCACGTTTTTCGACGCGCGAAGAATCCGGGGCTGAAGCCTCCGGCTTGAGTTCGGGGATGATGATCAAGCCTGCTTGCTCGGGACTAATTTTTGGCTTGGGTTTTTCGCCCAGAGGCGGAATCGGCAACGGGCCTAGGTCGAGGCAAACCATCGCCAGACCCAATTCGACGGCGGCGGTGATGACTTTGCCCAAACGCGAAAGCGATCGATCGATATCCGACTTCGGCGAGAACCCGTCTTTACCCAGCGTACATTCGATCGCTACGAGCTGCAGATCGAATGATGAAACAATGTGCCGATATTCGCGTGAGCCGGTCTTGCTGAGTTCGGTCAAATCCACCGCCGCAGTGCGCGTGGGAACCACCAGCCCCGAAAACTTCAAAGCCTGTGCCATCGCCGCGGCGGCGCGGATGTCGTCGGCCAGCGATCCACTCGTAACGGCACACTTCAAAGCTTTCATGCAAACGATTGTACAGATGGCGTTGCATAAAGCCGCGACAATCGGTCGAGGGGATTTAGAGTGGCGTCCGTCATGTCGCACGCTCCTATTAAATTGAACGTTGGCACGACGGACTATTGTTAGTGTGTACTAGTAAAAAGAAGTAGCGCTAAGACACCCACGGTCCTTAGCGGAATGCATTCGGCCTACAGCGCGTCCGGCACGGGCTTTACCTTCACGGGCGACTGTTTCTCCGCCGACTCGTACAATGCATCCATGAGCGCGCTCAGCAGCACGCCGTAGCGAACCGGGGCAATCAGTTCTTCCTTGCCGAGAATCGCATGCACAAAGTTTAAGTGGGGCGTGCCGGCGGCGGGGTGGTCGTCTTGTTCGACGCGGGGGTAAAACTTTTTGCCGCCCTTGGTCATTTCCAGAAAGCCGCCGTGAGGGCCGGTTTTGATGACCATCTGATCGGTTTGCAGGGTGATGGATACATCCCACCCCGGCGAGTTTCCGCCGATGGAAACCGAGCCCATCGCGCCGTTGGCGAATTTCATGATCGCCACGCCATTGATATCGACGGGCGTATCGCATCGATCGTAAAAACACGCCACTTCAATCACCGGGCTGTTCATGATCCACATGATGCCGTTGAACACGTGCGCGCCGCTGTCATACATCTGCCCGCCGCCGGATTTGGCCGGGTCTTGCCGCCATGTGCCGGCGGTCGCGGTTTTCCATCCCTGAGCCAGCCAGCCGGAAATAATCTGCGGCGTGCCCATCTGCCCGGCGTCCCGCAGGCGCGCAATCGCCTGATACTCCGGCGTGTAGGGTGCCTGAAAGGTGATGCCCAGGTGTTTGCCGGTTTTGTTGACGGTTTTCCAAAGGTCGTAGGCATGCTCGACATTCGTCACCATCGGCTTTTCAACCAGCACGTGCAGTCCGGCTTCAAGGGCTGATTTGCTTTCGGCGTAGTGCTGCGTGTGAGGCGTCACCAGAACCACCGCATCGAGCTTGGCCGGCGGGTTTTTTAGCAAAGCGGCGAGGTCGGCGTATTCAACCGCGTCTTTAAAATACTTTTGTTTGAACTCGGCCGTCTGCTCGGGGCGTACGTCGCACAGCGCCACCACTTTGGCTTCTTCGATTTTCTGTAATTGCTCGGCGTGCCATTTGGCCATTCCGCCGCAGCCGACGATCGCGAAATGAATCATAAACTTTGCTCCAATGGACGTGTGACTAAGTTTTTGTTTCGGTCGACAGCCTGTAGATTACCGCAACGATCCTGACCCGTGTTAACAAAGGACACCGAAGACTAATAATGCCCCGACGCACCGACATCCATTCGATCCTGATCATCGGCTCCGGCCCCATTGTCATCGGGCAGGGGTGCGAATTCGATTACTCCGGCGTGCAGGCCTGCCGCGCGCTGCGCGAAGAAGGGTACCGCGTGGTGCTGATCAACAGCAACCCCGCCACCATTATGACCGATCCGGAGTTCGCCGATGCGACTTATATCGAGCCGATTACGCCCGAAGCGGTCGAAAAGATTCTGATCCGCGAAGCGGCAAGCGGCACACCCGTTGATGCGCTCTTGCCGACATTGGGTGGGCAGACGGGGCTCAATACCGGCATGGCCTGTTGGGACAAAGGCATCCTGCAGAAGCACAACGTCAAAATGATCGGCGCCGACCGCGAGGCGATCTTCAAAGGCGAAGATCGGCAGGTATTCAAAGACCTCATGATCAAGATCGGCCTGAACGTGCCGCGCTCCGGCGTCGTTCATACGATGGATGACGCACGCAAGGTGCTTGAAGACATCGGCCTCCCGTTAATTATTCGCCCCGCGTTCACCCTCGGCGGAACCGGCGGGGGGATTGCGTACAACATCGAGGAGTTTGAAGAAATCGTCACCCGCGGGATTGATGCGTCGCCGGTGAATGAAGTGCTGATCGAGGAGAGCGTGATCGGCTGGAAAGAGTTTGAGATGGAAGTCGTGCGTGATCGCAACGACAACTGCATCATCGTCTGCTCGATCGAAAACATTGATGCGATGGGTGTACATACCGGCGATTCGATCACGGTTGCGCCGATTCAGACGCTCACCGACAAAGAATACCAGAAGATGCGCGACGCTTCGTTCGCGGTCATTCGCGCCGTGGGCGTGGAGACCGGCGGGAGCAATATCCAGTTCGCCATTAACCCGGATAATGGGGATATGGTGGTTGTCGAAATGAATCCGCGCGTGTCGCGATCGAGCGCGCTGGCATCGAAGGCAACCGGATATCCCATCGCTAAGATCGCCGCAAAACTGGCGGTCGGTTACACGCTGGATGAACTACCCAACCCGATCACCAGCACCCCCGACGGCCGGCTGCATACGAGTGCGTGTTTCGAACCGACGATCGACTACGTCGTCGTCAAAATCCCCCGCTGGACGTTCGAAAAATTCCCCGACGCCGATGAAACACTCACCACGCAAATGAAAAGCGTCGGCGAAGCCATGGCCATCGGGCGGACGTTCAAAGAAGCCCTGCAAAAGGGCATCCGGTCGATGGAGGTCAAACGGTTCGGATTTGGGCTGGATAAGAGTGATAAGTGGTTAAGTGCGCAGCGTAGCACGGGTTTCCAACCCGTTTCTTCAAATGCAAAGAATGGGTTGGAATCCCATGCTACGGCAGATTGGCCCATCCCTGAAGACACCCTGCGGCGGAAACTGGCGGTGCCGTCGCAGGGGCGACTGTATTACGTACGGTATGCGCTGAAGATGGGGTGGACGATCGATCAGATTTACGAACTGACGAAGATTGATCGGTGGTTTCTGGGGCAGATGAATGAGCTGACAGACTTCGAAGGCACGCCGCAAGAGGCCGCTATGCACTGGTCATCCCGCAAGGACCGCCCGGCGGTGTTTGCCGAGGTGGTGCGCAGCGCAAAGGGATTCGGTTACAGCGATGTGCAACTGGCACATATTTGGGGGCAATCGCCTTTAGAGGTGCGTGCCGCGAGGAAATCAGCGGGAGTGCAGCCCGTTTACAAACTCGTCGACACCTGCGCCGCCGAGTTTGAAGCATCGACGCCGTATTACTACAGCACTTACGAAACCCCATTCACAACAGTCGAGAACCAAAAATCAAAAATCGAAAATCAGGATGAGATCCGCCTCACCGACAAACCCAAAATCATCATCATCGGCGGCGGGCCGAATCGGATTGGGCAGGGGATTGAGTTCGACTACTGCTGCGTACACGCAGCGTTCGCGGTGAAGGAACTTGGCTATGAAGCGGTCATGATCAACTCGAACCCGGAAACGGTTTCGACGGATTATGACACGTCCGATCTGCTCTTTTTCGAGCCGTTGACGCATGAAGATGTGCTGAATGTGTGCGAGCGGGTGAATGGTTCGGTGTTTAGCGCCGCACCGGAGGCGCGAGGCTTGGTCAAAGGCATTATCGTCCAGCTAGGCGGGCAAACGCCCCTCAACCTCGCGCGCGGGTTGCACGAAGCGGGTGTGCCGATCATCGGAACAAGCATCGATTCCCTCGACGCCGCCGGCGATCGCGAACAATTTCGCGATCTATTGAAGCGCGTCGGCCTCAAGCAACCCGCCAACGGCATCGCGCGCACCGTGGAGCAGGCCCGGCAGATAGCCAGGGAGGTGGGTTACCCCGTCCTGGTCCGCCCCAGCTTTGTGCTCGGCGGGCGGGCGATGGAGATCGTTTCGGATGAAGACCAACTCAACTATTACATGGCTCACGCGGTCGATGCCTCGACGATTGCCGATGCACCGATACTGGTCGACAAGTTTCTGGACAACGCCGACGAGTGCGACGTGGATGTGATCGCCGATTACGCACCC
>CAZXLA010000002.1:0-25318 GCA_964641895.1 uncultured Tepidisphaeraceae bacterium | reverse complement strand
CACCCTCCACGGCCGGGACAGCCATCGTCATCGGCGTGATGGAACACATCGAAGAAGCCGGCATTCACTCCGGCGACAGCGCGTGCGTGCTGCCTCCTTACACGTTTAGCAAAGAGATCATTACCGAGCTGAAACGTCAGGCGAAACTGCTGGCCAAAGAATTGCGGGTGTGCGGATTAATGAACGTTCAGTTCGCGATTCGAGACGGCGAAATTTTTGTGATCGAAGTGAACCCGCGTGCCTCGCGCACCGTGCCGTTCGTGGGCAAGGCCACCGGCGTGCCGTGGGCCAAGATCGCGACGAAAGTGATGGCGGGTAAAACCCTCGCCGAACTCGGTTATACGCAAGACCCGCCCGACCCGAAGCATGTGAGCGTGAAGGAAGTGGTGTTCCCGTTCAGCAAGTTTCCCGGTGTGGATATCATTCTCGGCCCAGAGATGCGATCGACCGGCGAAGTGATGGGCATCGATGACACGTTTGAACTGGCGTTCGCCAAGGCGCAACTTGCCACCGGAACCGATTTGCCCACGAAAGGAACCGTCTACATTTCGGTGCGCAATGCTGACAAGGAAGCGGCCATCCCGATCGCGAAGGAATATGCCAACCTCGGCTTTAGCTTGGTCGGCACCGAAGGCACGCGGCAGATGTTGGCGAAACACGGCATCACCACGGAGCGCGTGTTCAAGCTGGCCGAAGGCCGGCCGAATATTCGTGACTTGATCAAAAACGGCAAGATCCAATTGGTGGTCAACACGCCGACAAAAAAGGGCCCCGCGACGGATGAGGGCAAAATTCGCGCGCTGTGCGTGGCCAACCGCGTGCCGATCTTTACCACGCTCACCGCCGCCAGTGCCGCAGCGCGGGCGATCGCGGCGTTGCAGCGCGGCGGGTGGAACGTTCGGCCGCTTCAGTCGTATCACACTTCAAGAGGTTGATCGGCGGATTGAACGGCAGATGAAATCAGGGCCGCTCGCCAGAACCGGTGAATGCTCCGCGAAAGTTGCATGAGTTCCGTACGGCGCAACCGGCCCACCGCCGTGGCTGGTGACAACTGCAACCATCCCAGTGCCCGGTCGATCGCCACGTCGCACGCGCCCAGTTTTTCATGAAGTTCGTTCATGACATTGGCAACCTGTCGATGCGGGCGCACGAATTGGCGCACCGTAAGAAAATCCAGAATTGTTTCGGCACTGCTGCAAACCGGATGGGCTTGACGTTGCTGCATATTTCCTGATCCTCACGCTTGAAATATCAAGTGACGCCAGAAGTTTAGGCATCGTCGACCCCGGCGGCTACTTTGTTGAACCTATTTAACAATTTCAATGCATCGCGATGTTTCGTTGGTCGCGATAATCCGAACCTGGATTAGGTTATCATGCGGCAGAATGTCGCGGACCTTCGCCGCCCATTCCACGATCGTCACGCCGTTTTGTTCGAGCAGTTCATCGAACCCAATGGCAGCCAGATCATCGCCCCCGGACACGCGGTAGGCATCAAAGTGGAACACTTTCATGGCGCGACAATCGTAGACGTGCAGCAGTACAAAAGTAGGCGAACTGACAGTCCGCGCATCGCCGCCCAGCGCGCGCACCAGTCCGCGGACGAACTGCGTTTTGCCGGCGCCCAGCTCGCCATCCAGCGCAATGCATTCCCCGCCGCGAAGCGTAGTTGCAAGTTCCGCGGCGACGGCTTCGGTGTCGGCGATACTGTTCGAGTCGTAGTTCAACGCGGGGAGTAGATTAACCACAGAGCCACGGAGGACACAGAGTGATAAGCTAATGTTGGTGGCACCGACATTCTTGTCTGTGTCTCCGATTTGGTTTTAATTTGACCGGTAGTGCAGATCGCGAATCAGAATTGATGTTCCCACGCCTTAGGCTCCAGCGGCTCGCGCCGGCCGTCGGAGTGTTGGAGAAAAATGCCGGGTTCGGCGGTGATGGTGCCGATCCAGTTCAACGATGCCTCGCCGGTCGTTGTTGGCCGCGCGGCTTGCTCGGTCGGCATCCCCGCCATCGTGAGAAGGAGCTCGTAATCTTCGCCGTCGTGCAGCGCGTGTTCGAGCGGCGAGTGCCCGTCGCGGCGCACTTCAACGGCATCATCGTGAACCGGGATCTTGTCGGAAAAAATAATCGCGCCGACGCTGCTCTGGGCGCAAATGTGCCGGATGTCGCGCGACAGGCCGTCGCTCAGGTCAATCATTGCCGTGATGTTCAGGTCGGCGACACGATACGGACCGCGAACCATTTGCATCATCATCCACGCGAAACTAATTCGCGGTTCAAACGTCATATGGCGACCCAGCAGGCTGCCGCCGAGCGGGCCTGTCACGTGAAGATGGTCGCCCGGTCGGGCGCCGTTTCGGCGAACTGGGCCGATCGTGGTTTTGCCGAGAATTGACACCGACAACGCGAGTTTTCCTTCCCAACTGCTGGTGTCGCCGCCGATGATGGGGCAATTGAACTTTTCCCCAGCCTCTGACATACCTAGGAAAAGCTCTTTGGCATATTCAATTGCAGTCCCCTTCGGCAGTGCCACCGTCGCCACCGCCGCCGCCGGGAGGCAGGCCATGGCGGCGCAGTCGCTTAGGTTGCGGTTCATCGCCTTGCGGCCGATGTCGCGAGGCGCGTGGACGGCGGAGTCAAAATGCACGCCGTCGAGCACCTGATCGGCACCGACCAGCAGCAGGTCATTGGCATCCCACTTCATCGCCGCCAAATCATCGCCGATAGGAACGATAATCCGCGGATCGGCGCGCGATTGGGAACGAATCCAGTCGATGAAGTCGAATTCTCCGGGCATCGTGCGGCTATCGTAAACCGAAGGATCCGGGGCTGAAGCCCCCCGGCTTGTTAAAGTCATGGCAAGCCGGGGGCTTCAGCCCCGGATGTCTTCGATAGGAAAAACAACGTGTCCTTCGCAACCAGCTTCTATGCACGGAGATGATGACGTGACGCCAGATGAGGTCGTTGGACTTCATATACAAGTTGCGCGAAAAGAATCCGGGGATGAAGCCTCCGGCTTGCTTGAACTTTACTTTTTCTTCCTTGCTTTCTGTACCAACTCCTCTTGCGCCCTTTGCTGGTCGTCGAATTCGGGCACGGGAGAGACACAACTGCGCGGCAGCGCCTGCAGCAATTTCTGGCTGTTTTCGAGTGATTCATCGTTGGGAACGTTCTTGCCGACTTTTGCCGCACGGGCCTGAAGATCTTTGAACCGCGCCGCACCGGCGACGGGGTCGCGGCGCCAGTCGGCGGCTTCGGGGGGAAGGGCGGCGGCGTACTCTTGGGCTTTTTCTACGCGGCTCTTGAGCGTAGGGTGGTCGCTGACGATGGCGGGGGTTTTGTCGAGGCCTTTGTCGATCATGCTCTGGAAGAAATCACCGAAGCGATCCGGATCCCAGCCGGCGCGGGTATAGAAGCGAAAGCCGTACTTGTCGGCCTCGGTTTCATCCTTGCGGGTGAAGCCCATGTTGAGCAGCGAGCCGCCGGCCAGCCCCAGCCCGCCCCCGATCGCGGCGCCTTCGGCCCAGTTGTCTTTCCCACCGATCGCCGCCCCCGCGCCGGCGGCGCCGGCGGCGATGGCAAGCACCTTGATGCGGTTATCCATCCCCTTTTGCACATGTTTGCCGTAAACGTGAGCAAACTCGTGGGCCACGACCGCCGCCAGTTCATCTTCGCTTTTACAATTCTGGAACAGCTCGGTGTAGATGTACATATGCTCGCCACCGGTGGTGAAGGCGTTCATAGTCTTGGAGTTGACGAAATGAAACTGCATCACCTCGGAAAACATCCAGGCATTATCGCCATCAAAATGCTTTTTGGGCCCCTTCCCGTCCGCCGACAGTTTCGCGGCCTGTTCGATCACCCGATCGCCCACCTCCTGCAAATAGTTAGCCAGCACTTCATCTTTGATGACGGCTTTATCAATGCTGCCGTGAACCTCGTCGGCCTGCTCGATCACTTTTCGATCGGTGGCACAGCCGGCGGCGACGATGGCGATGAACGAAATGGCAATCAGTGGTCGAAGCGTCGTAGACAGTCGCATGAGCGGTTTCTCCTTGGATTCTTCAGCCGAATAATAGACACCCCATTGTCGCAACGGATGGTTTACACTGCAATAACGCGCGGGGGAAGGTAATTTTCGGTAGATTCCCTGCGTGAACGTCAAGAACTTTTTTTCCTCCCGCCGCCCGGTGGCCGCCTTGGTCATCGCCATGCTTTCTGCGGCCGTGGCAATCGCGGTCGATCAAATGCCTGTGACTTCGCTGGGAATGCAGTTCGCCGACAACGTGTTTTACGACTGGTTCTATCGGTATCGGCCCGTTGAAAGTCAGCGGAACGGGGACGTCGTCATCGTCGCTGTGGACGATAAGAGTCTGGGTGAAGTGGATCGCGGGTTGGAGTTCGGCTGGCCATGGCCGCGTATCGTCTGGTACATGGTTGCCAAGTACATGCAGGATGCCGGTGCGCGGGTGGTTGCGTTCGATATTTTGATGAGCGAGCGTGTCGCCTCGGGCGCCGAAACGGACGAAACCATTGGTGAGCGCATGGATGAGACGACCATCCCGATGGCGTTCGCGCGGGTCGTTCAGAAAGACGGGCAGTGGGGCCGGTTTGCTCCCAAGATTAGCCGGCCGGTTGAGTTCGGCGGGACCGACGTTACCACGGAAAAGGTTTACCGCGATTTCATTCCGCAGAGAAGCGACAAGCCTTCGCTGGCGCTGGCGACGCTTCGCGCCGCGGGAATCGAACCGAAACTGCCGGTTGATCGACCGTTTCTGCTGCACTATTACGGCCCCCATCGCGATAACGACGACAAGCCAACGTTTCCCACATGGTCGGCGTCGCGGGTGATCACCGCCGTCACTGACCCTGAGGCGCGGAATTCCGGAATTACGCCCGAGGACTTCAAAGGGAAAATCGTGATCGTCGGCGTGGTGGCCGACGGACAGCACGACATCAAATCCGCCCCCAACTCGCCGCGGATGCCGGGTGTGGAAATTCAAGCCACCGCCATCGCCAACATGCTCAGGGGCCAAAGTGCGCGGCACGTGCCATCGGGTGTCGCCAGCATAGTTGCCGTCATGTGCTCATTCCTGACGGCGGTCGGCACGGTTGCGATTCGCTCCGCCGGGGCCAAGTCGGGCACGGTGCTGTGCGTGACGGTTGGCATCGTGCTCACGAGCTATTTGCTGTTCAGCGGCAAGACCATCAACTGGCTGCCGCCGAGCATGGCATTGCTGGCGGTGGTGATTGCGGCGATCGGCGGAATCTCGTGGAGCTACTTTCTGGAAGACCGTCAGGCCCGCATGCTCCTCAAGGCGCTGGAAACATGCCTGTCTCCCAGCGTGGCCGCCGAACTGGCTGCCAACCCGCGCAAGCTTGCGGTCGGGGGGCGGCAGTTAGAGATGACGGTGATGTTCACCGACTTAGCCGGTTTCACCGCACTGACCGAAGAGCTGAAAGAAAAAATCGAACCGGCGTTAAATTACTATCTCGGCGAAATGTCGGAGCAGATTCTCCAGCGCGATGGCACCCTCGATAAATACATCGGCGATGCCATTATGACCTTTTGGAACGCGCCGCTCAGTCAGCCCGATCATGCCTTGCGCGCGTGCGAAGCGGCCCTGGCCATTCAACGTCGGGAGCGGGAAATCAGAGAGCCGATGGCGGCCCTGGGGATGAAGAACACCATCACTCGGATCGGCATTAATTCCGGCTCGATGTTCGTCGGCTTCACGGGCTCGCAGCGGAAGCTCAATTATACGGTTCTCGGCGATTCGGTGAATCTGGCCGCCCGCCTCGAGCCAGCCAATAAACTTTACAATACGCAAATCTGCGTCGCCGAGAACACCGTGGTGCAGGTGAAAGACAGGTTTTTGTTTCGCAAAGTCGATCTGCTTACGGTCAAAGGCAAAACCCAGCCGATGGCGGTGTATGAGCTGATGGGCGATGAATCGATGCGGAATACCGAGTTTGGCATTCTCGCTCGAAGGTTCGATGAGGCGTTCGAACTCTATCTGGCCCGCAATTGGGACGCCGCCGACTCGATCTTGCTTGAGTTGAAGCAGCGCTTCCCGGATGATGGACCGATTAAGACGCTCCGCGAGCGGATCGCCGAATTCAAACTTGCGCCGCCGCCGATGGATTGGAACGGGGCGTATGTGGCAAAGTCGAAGTAAAGTCGAGTTAGGAGTCACCATGAGAGTCACTGCGAAAGTCACTGCGAAAGTCATTGGGCGAACTGCAATGATCCTGGTTGTTCTGGCTGCTTCCGCTGGCATTGTTGGAGCAGAAGACGTTACAGCACAAAAGGACGCTGTTTTGCGACGCGGCAAAAACAGCATGACCGCGATCGAGGCGCGGGTAACCAAAGGCCAAATCCTTCCCATTTTGGAGCGGGCGGCGGATGGTAAAGTGAAGTGGATTCGGTCGCAGAGCGAAGGCAAGCAAGGCTGGGTTGCCGAGAGCGAACTAAAATCATCGGGCGGATTCAGCATGGGGAAAATGGGTTCGGCCATCAGCGGCAGCGCTCAAGCCGACGCCGCCGGTGAAGCCGCGGCGGCCAAGGGAGTGGAACCCCTCACGCTCGCTTACGCCGGCGGCAAGGGATTCGATACGTCGGCGCTGGATCGCTTGATGGAACTGCGCTCGAAGATTGTCGATTCCGGCGAGTTTGAGAAATTCAGCAAAGAAGGCAACGTCGGCCTCTATCGCAAGTGAGCCACCCGATCGTGAACACGCGATCATGGCTCATCGCGCTAATGCTTGCGGCGCTGGCGCTGAGGCTCGGATGGTGTTTCTCACGTGCCGTGGACGAAGCCGCGATGGCGCGGTCGCTGCCGGATCAATACGAATATTTGCAGGCCGGCCGGAGCTGGCTCAAAGGGCTGGGGTTCTCGTTTTTTGATCGTCGATTCGAGCAGCGCGTGTACGCATTCCGCACGCCGGGGTATCCGCTGTTCGTGGCGGCTTGCGCCGGGAATGTGCGGGCGATTCAAGTCGGGCAGTGCATTATTGATGCATCAACGGTGCTGGCCGTGTTCATGCTCGCCCGGCGGTGGGTGGATCAACGCGCCTCGCTTCTTGCTGCGGCGGTGGTGGCGGCGAATCCATTTTTAGTTTTCTTTTGCTCGCTGGTTTTGAGCGAAACTTTGTTTGTGGCGCTGTTGATTTGGGGGATGGCGCTTCTGGCGCGATCGAAGTTCTTTCGCCCCTTCGGGGCTTTGGACGCGCCCGACGAACTTCCCCAGGGCTTGCGCCCTGGGCTATTATCTTTCGCCGCTTCGCGGCTTAGCGGCTGGTCGGCAATTTTCGGGGCCATACTGCTGGCGTTATCGGTACTCGTTCGACCGTCGGCGCTGTTACTTCCAATCGTCATGACAGGCGGCGCAATCGCGGCCAACGGCGGGACGATCCGACGAATGGCCTTCGGCGCGGTGGCGGCGGCTGGGGTCACCGTAATCGTTTTACTGCCTTGGGCTCTGCGAAATCGAACGGTGTTGCATGAATGGGTGTGGACGTCGACCAACACCGGTTTCACGCTCTACGACGGCTTCAACCCCGCCGCCGACGGATCGAGCGATCAGTCGTTCGTTAAAGCGATGCCCGAACTGGGGACGATGAGCGAAATTGGTCGATCGAAGTTTCTATCACAACGCGCGCTAATTTGGCTGCGACAGAATCCGGCCGAAGGCCTTATGTTAGCGGCGACAAAACTGCAGCGCATGTGGAGCCCGATCCCCCTCAGCGATGAGTACGGCGGCCGCAGGCTCTATGTTTTAGCCGCCGGGGCATATGCGGTGCCGCTGTTTGTGTTGGCGATCGCGGGACTGCTGACTCGAAAGCTTTCCGCGACGGCGAAAGTCTTTTTACTCTTGCCGGCGATATACTTCAGTGTGAGTCACGCGTTATCGGTTGGGAGTTTGCGCTATCGCATTCCCGCCGAGCCGCCGCTGGCTATCCTGGCGGCGGCGGTGGTGTCTAGGCGCGTGTCGATTCACGATGCACAGGCAAAGCTGCCGGCGCCTTCAGAGATGTAATGCCGCGATTTATTTCATCGTCACCTCAGGTTCCCGACGTGCTCTGGCAGAAGGGCGTTCCCGTCCGCCGCCGGATTTCGACGGGGCGTCGTTACGGCATGATCGGATTGTTTTTACTGTTCAGCACGATCATCGGCGGGTACTGGTATATCACCGACTCCAACCGCGTGCGGGCGAAGGCCGAAGAATACCTTTCGCGGATCACGGGCGCCCGGGTGAAAGTTGGCGCCGCCAATCTATCGATCTTTGAAGGGCTGCGACTCGACAACGTGCAGATGCTGGTAGGCCCGCCCGGGCCGGATCGCGGCGATGCCCGGCTGTTCACCGCGCAGAGCTTTCGGCTGCGTGTCGATCTCACCAAACTGGTGCGTGGAAGACTTGAAGCGGCATCCATTCTGGCGATCGGCCCGCATGTTCGGCTGGTTGAAGACGTTGATTCGGGTCGATGGAACTATCACCTGCTCGAGCGCCGCAGCCCGACGACAGGGCGAAACAACACCACGAACGATCTGCCCCGATTGCCCGAGATCACATTGCGCAACGCGCGAGTCGATTACGGCCGGCTCGAAGGCGGACAATTTTCGCCCACCGGATCCATGGCGATTGAAGCGCAGCTCGTCCCCGACGAGATGGGCAAGGGATACCAGTTCCGCGTGCAAAGTCGGGGTGAAAGCGAGTTGATGGGGCCGCGCATCGTCGGCGCTTATGATCTTGCCACCCGCCGTGTCGAGGCGCGGCTGCACAATTTTGAGTTCGATCGCGATATGCGCACCATGCTCCCCGAGGAGGTGCAACAGTGGTGGCAGCGGCACCAGTTGGCCGGGCGAATTGATGTGCCGCAGCTCACCTACACGCTGGGCGGCGGGGCGGGGGGGGAGTTCGCCGCGCGGGTTGAGCTCGATGGCGTGACGATGGTGATGCGGCCCGAAGAAAGCCAAAGCGCCGATGAAATCTGGCGCCGCGCACAACTCGGGCCGATGTTTTCGCTGCTCGCCGCAACCGGCGCCAACAGCACCGGGTGGGTCGAGCGATCACGCTGGCTGATCGAACCTCAACCGATTGCTCTGAATGACGCGCAGGGCGAATTCACGTTCACCAACGCCGGCATCGAAATGAGCAACGTCGTCGGACGGGTGGAAGGCAATTCGGTGCGGATCGATGGCCGAATCGGCGGTTATTCGCCCGATGCACAAGTCGATCTGCGCATCACTTCGCTCGACAGCGAAAAGCTGGTTCTGCCCACCGAATTGCGCTGGATTAACTCGCTCCCGCCGGCGGTTCGCGAGAGCTACGATCACCTGCGCCCGCGCGGCGCCGCGGCGCTATCGATCCACCTGGTTCGGTCGACCCGCGGCGGGCGCATCGATGTCGCGGGACAAATCACGATTCTCGACGGCGGCTTTACGTTTGATCGATTCCCGTACCCGATCGACCGCGCCACCGGCCGGATTGTTTTCGGGCCAAACGCGGAATTGGGTGTGGACGCGCTCGAACTGATCGACCTCAAAGGCTACGGCGTGGCCGGCGGGCCGAATGAAAAATCGGCCGTGCGGCTCGACGGCCGGATTGCCCCGCTCACCGGCGATGCGGGGGTGGATATTCGCATCAGCGGCAACAACATCAGCACCGAGCCGACGCTGATGCGGTCGTTCCCGGCGATGACGCGGAAAGCGCTGAGCTACCTCGATGCGCCCGGCAAAGGGGAGTTCCCGAAATTCACCGGCGATTTCGTGTGCAGCGTGAATCGACCGCCCGGCCCTCGGCAGCCGTGGAGCACCGATGTGGATATCGAAGTGCGTAACGGCGAAGGCGCCATGCTGGCATTCCCGTACCACCTGACCGGCATTCACGGGCAGGTAAGAGTTCGCAAAGACCACGTCGATATCATCAATGCAACGATGGATCGCGACGGCGCGAAGCTGGTCATCGATGGTCGCGTGGATTGGGACGACGACGGCCGCACGCGCCGCGATGGGGAGCCGGCGGTACGGCCGAAGCTGCACATCACCGCCACGAATGCGTCGATAGATGACAATCTGCTGGGGGCGCTGCCCGAGACACATCGCGCCTGGATGCTGCGGCTCGGGCTTTCAGGCCGATTCGATTTAGAGGGCACGGTAGAGCCGCGGCCGACGCACGGCACCGGACAAAGTGAAATTGGATTCGGGTTCCTTGCCACCCTAAAAGACGCCACGCTTTGGCCGAAGGATGGCACGTTTGTCGTCAACAAGATCAACGGCCAGATCGACCTTGCGCCCGATTCAATGCACATCCGCGAGCTGCGCGGGCGGCGCAACGAAGGCGATGTGGCCTTGCGCGGCACGGTGGCCTGGCCTCAGAACAAACCGTCGATTGATCTTTCCGGCGAGGCAACGAATCTGCCGCTGGATGCCGCGCTGTACCAGATTCTTCCGACGGCCGGACGGGGCGGCTGGGATGTCGCCGGGCCCGATGGAACAGTGGATGCAACGATGTCGTTCACCGGCGACCTCTCCGGCGGCGCGGGGCCGGCCTATCGCATTCAACTGCAACCGCGCAAGCTCGCGGTCAAACCGAGCATTTTCCCGGTGCGGTTTACCGATGTAACCGGGAACATCATCATCACGCCGCAGAAGGTCGAACTCGACGACCTCATTGCGCGGCGCGGCGAATCGCGTGTGAGCTTCGGCGGCAGCGGCGATCTCAAAGCGGGCGCGTGGGATATGAAGCTTTCGGCCGACCGCGTGCTGGCCGACGCGGAGCTTATCGCCGCCATGCCGCGGGCGATGGGTGAACTGGTCAAGTCGTCAAATCTTGGCGGGACTTACGATGTGGTGTTCAAGAAGCTGAAGTACACGAGTCGCAACGAGCCTTCATCAATTGCCGCTGAGCCGCAAGCGGCGACACGCCTTGCTGACGAACCGCCCGGCGACGTTGAGTTCGAGGTACGGCTTGAGACGCAAAACGGGTCGCTCGTTGCGGGGATGCCGATGACCAACCTGGTCGGGTGGGTCGATCTGGCCGGTGGAAGCCGCGATGAAAAAATCGGCGCGCTCTCGGGCACCCTCAACGCCGATTCGTTCGAACTCGGCGGGCGAAAGCTGGAGCGTTTCACCGCGAATCTGTCGAAACAAGCCGATTCGCCGGTGGTTCGTCTGAGCGACTTACGCTGCGGCATTGCCGGCGGCGAGATCGCCGGGCGGGTGGATTGGGCTTGGCCGGACGACGGGCCGTCGCGCTACGGCATGTCGCTCGTGCTGCGCGACGCCGACGTGCGCCAGCTTGTTGCCGATGCCGGCCCGCAACTGCAGGGCAGCTTGACCGCCAGCCTAGAGATCGAAGGCGCCTGGGACGATCCAAACTCGAGGCGCGGCCGCGGCGATGTGGTCGTGGAAGGGCGCGACATGTATCGCATTCCGATGCTGCTGGGCCTGTTTCAAATCACAAACCTCTCGCTGCCCATCACCAGGCCCTTTGAACGCGGCACGATCAGTTACAGTATGGAGGGCAATCGCATCTCGTTGGAAACAATCGAACTTTCCGCCGAGCAGATGACCATGAGCGGCTCGGGCCACCTTGATTTCGCGCAGAAACAGGTGGAGATGACCTTCGTCACCGATTCGACCGCTTGGCCGACGCTGCCGATCGTCGGCGAACTATTGCGCGGCGCGCGGCACGAACTGCTGCAGATTCACGTGCGCGGGAGTTTGGAGGAGCCCAAGGTGTCGGCCGGATCAATGAACACCATCACGACGACCATCGAAGAGGTGTTCCGAGACGACGATCGCGCAGATCAAAAGGGGAAGAAGAAAAAGTAGGCCCGGCACGCATCATGCGTGCCGAGCCGGACGGAAGCGTGAAGACCGATTTGACCGCGCCAAAGTCGCTTCCCCCGCGGCGGGCGGCATTGAGGTCCCGTTCAGATCCATTCGAGAACAATGACGCACTATTTCGCCCGCACCTAAACCCAATTTCGGTGCGAGTCGCCAATACACTCGCCTTCTGAAGGAGACGGCGCGCGATCCATTTGTAGGCACGGGCAAGCCTGAGCCGCTTAAATGAGAGTTCGCTGGAGCCTGGTCGCGGCGCATCGATCATGAACATTGGCTGATTTACACCGTGACGGACTCGGCCATCCGTGTTTTGGCTTGCCGACATCATTACGATCGATGATCCCCAGTCGGGCCAAGGGGGTGTGCCCGGGGGCAATTTAGTTCGATCATAGGCTTGTTTGATCTCATTTGGGTGTCTCGACCATCACTCCCACATCGATTCCGCTAAGTTGCAGCATTAGCATGAGACGGATTCGCTGGTCGCTGTGTGACAAATCGCCCCCGCTTTGTGACGGGGCGTAAAACCGGTATTATCCCGCCTCAAAATCATATAATCACAGTTGCACCATCACGCACGGTGTAAGTCTCCCAGAGGTATTGCTCATGTTGAAGGTGATCGTCGTCGGGCTCGGCCCCATCGGACTCAATGCCGCCAAGACCGTGGCGGCCGACAAAACGCTCAAGCTCGTCGGCCTGGTTGATATTGACGCGGCCAAAATTGGCAAGTCGCTCAACGAACTGCTCGGCCAGGGTAAAGGCGGGCCGAAGGTGGTTGGGTCGATCGCGGACGCGTCGAACTTGGGAGCAACCGTCGCCATCGTCACCACCGCATCGCATTTCACCAAAGTCGCGCCGACGCTTCGGGAATGCATGAAATACAAAATGCATGTGGTGAGTTCGTGTGAAGAAATGGCGTACCCCGCCTACCTGAATGCGGCGCTTGCGAAAAAGATCGATGCTGAAGCGAAGAAGGCCAACCTGGCGCTTCTGGGCACCGGCGTGAACCCGGGCTTCGTGATGGATTACCTGCCGCTGGTGCTTTCCTCGCAGGTGGCGAAGGTCACGGGCGTGAAGGCCATTCGCCGGGTCGATGCGTCCACCCGCCGCATGCCGCTGCAGAAAAAAGTGGGCGCGACGATGACGAAAGATCAATTTTATGCCTTGAAGGCCAAGAACGCGATCGGGCATATGGGCATCGCCGAATCGGTGGCGATGATCGCCGCGGGGCTGGGCCGCAAGGTGAAGAAGGGGAGTGTAAAAATTGGCTTGGAACCGTTGATCGCCGAGAAGCCGATTGAATCACTCCTGGGCCGGATTGAAAAAGGTCGCGTCCGCGGCATGCAGAATACGGCGCACTGGAATGGCGAGGGGTTGTCGATCGAACTCGATCTGATCATGGCGCTGGGTACACCGACCCCGCACGACCGCATCGAAATCGACGGCCCGGTTCCGCTGCGCATGCAAATCGAAGGCGGCACGCCCGGCGACACCGCCACGGTAGCGGCGATGATCAACGGCGCCCGCGTTCTTCCGACCGCGCCGCCGGGATTGCACACCATGCTGACCATTCCCGTGTGCGGCGGGGCGGGAAGGTGAGTTCAAATTCTTCAAACGGTATAAACCACCAAGGCACCAAGCAATGCGAGGATGGAGCATGGGATTCGCGGAATGGGTTTGGCGAGCTTCGCCTTAACACACCCGCTATTCTCAATACTACATCCTCGCTTTTCTTAGTGCCTTCGTGCCTTGGTGGTTGACTCACTTTCCTTTCAGCCTTTCACCGCTCCCGCCAGCAGTCCGCGTTGCAGCCATCGCTGCATGACAACGTACATGAAGATCATCGGGATCAAAGCCAGGACACTGCCTGCGTACGCGTTACGAATGTTCGTCGAAAAAACGCTTAGCAACTGGTTGAGCGCCACCGGCAGCGTGTAGTTCTGCTGGTCCTGCAAAACGATCAACGGCCAGAGGAGATTGCTCCACGCGCCGATGACGCTGAACACACCGAGCGTTGCCAGTGTGGGGGCGCTCAGGGGCAGCATCACGTGACGGAACACCTGCCAACTCGTTGCGCCATCGATGCTGGCGGCCTCGTCCATTTCTTTTGGAATCGACATCATCGCCTGTCGGCACAGGTAGATGCCGAACGCGGTGACTGCGAACGGAATGACCACGCCGGCCAGCGTGTCGTACAAACCCATGCGGACGACGGTGCGAAACAGCGGCACGATAATCACCTGTTCGGGGATCATCAGTGTTGCAAGGATGATGACAAAAATCGTATCGCGCCCGCGGAAGTTCATGCGAGCCAGCGGATAGGCGGCAGCGGCGGCGAGGAAGACGTTGAGCAGCGCTTGGACGACGGTAACGACGATCGAGTTGATCAACGGCCGCAGCAATCCACCGGCGGACCACGCGCCTCGAAAGTTGTCGGCGGTCATCTGCGACGGCGCCGGCAGCCGGTTGAGCGGCACGGTGGGATCGGAAACCGCCACCGCCGCCAGCCACACCGCCGGCGCGACGGCGATCACAACGAGCGCGATCGCCGCGAGGGTGTTGAGCAGGCGAAGATGGGTGGGTTTGCGTTGCATATGAATGAGCCACAGAGGCACAGAGGCCCGGAGAAGACGAGAGAAGGCAGTTAGTTTGTCACCCCGAACGTACTCGTGAGGGGCCTACTGGTCGTTGGGTTGCAGTCCACCAAATCTGTCTTGCAAACAAACGCACTCCGACATGTAGGTCCCTCACGATTACTTTCGGGATGACAAATCTTGCGACAACCAAGTTCATTGCATTCCTCTCTGTGTCCTCCGCGCCTCTGTGGTTAAACCCGAATTTTCTGCACCCGCAACTGCACCAGCGTAAACGCCAGAATGATCGCAAACAGCAGCACTCCTTGCGCCGCCGCCAGGCCGTATTCGCCGTCTTCGCTCAGCGTGCGGTAAATGAGCGGCACGGCGGTCTGGTGGCTGATGGGCGCGCCTTGGATTGTCACAAAAATTTCGTCAAATACTTTAAGCGCGCCGATCGAGCTGATGGTGGCGACCAACGCCAGCACCGGTCGCAGTGACGGCAGTGTGATATGCCAGAACGAGCGATACCGACTTGCGCCGTCGATCGTAGCGGCTTCTTCCAACTCGCGCGGGACCGCGATTAAGCCGGCGAGGAAAACCATCATGTAGTAGCCGAACCCTTTCCACAGCGTGACGATCATGGCGCTGATGAGCGTCCACGGATATTGCGTCAACCATTTGATCGGCGGCAGTCCGATCGTGGTGAGGGTAGAGTTGATCAGGCCGTCGGTCTCGTTGAAGAGCACGCGAAAGCTCATCGCTGCAACGATCGCCGGCGTCACGACGGGCAGAAATAACAGAACACGCAACAACTTACTCCCGCGGCCGAGGTGGTGGACCACCATCGCAGCGCCGAGGCTGAGCATCATGATGGCCGGGGTGACCAGCAGATAGATGAACGAATTTTGCAGGCAAAACCAAAACCGATCGCCCGCCATAAGCCGGCGATAATTAGCGATGCCGATCCAATCCGGCCCTGTGAACGCGGTGTATCGCGTGAAGCTGTAGTAGATCACCTGGAGCGTCGGGGCGATGGCGAAGACCGCGAGCAGCAGCAACGCCGGAGCGAGAAACGCGTGCGGCGTCCACCAGCGATGCGAACGGAGAGGTTGGGCCTTTGCGTTGTTCAAGCGGCGGCAGGCTCCGGTGGAACATAATGTTCATCGCCGCCGAGGCGCTTCCAGTCGAAGTAGAGCCAGATCATGCTGATGAACCCGACGAAGCAGAACGCCGCGAACCACAGGAACAGGTAGCGCATGTCGCCCATCGCATCAAGGAACTTCCCGCACATCCAAGCCGCCGTCGCCCAGCCCAGTTGCCAGACGACGGAGTTGGCGGAGTTGAACTGACCATAACGCTCGCGCGGCAGCAGGCGCGGCATGATCGCGCCCGTGGCGGCTTGAAACACGGCGATGGCGGTGAACGTGGCGGTCATCCACACCGCGAACGTGAATTCGTTGCGGATCATGAAAAAGCTGGTAAGCCCGCAGGCAAGCACAAGAAAGTACGCGACCAATCCCGCGCGCAGTGGGTGATATCGATCAGCCAGCGGGCCGAGCAGCAGGAAGGGAATGATCGTCACCAGGTCTTTGATGCTGATCAGTTCGCCATAGCGTTGCTGCGAAAGGTTCATTCCCTTGGTGCCGAAAATGGGTGCGAAGCTCATGAAACTTTTTACTGCAATGATGAAGCACGCGTTGGTGATGAACAACTTCCAATAGAACGCGGATGTGTAACACTCCGCGGCGTACATCCGCACCGATGTAAGCCAACGGCGCTTAGGCGGGCGCGCCGGCGCCGGGGCGTATTGGCCTTCTTTCACCAAAAAAGACATCGCGATGAATGAAAGCAGATACAGACCGGCCGCGCCGATGTAGAGGGCTTCGGGATGCGTGGCCGCCCAGCCGAGTAAGTAGCGGTTAAACAGGAACATGCCGATCGACGCGACAATGCGAAACATGCACGCGAATGTGCCCATGAGTTTGGCGGGAATCACGTCGGCCCAGAGGTAGTAGTAGACCGATTGGGGGAATAGATCGAAGAGTTTGTAGACAACGAGCGAGAAGGTGAGGATCGCCAAAAACGTATGCGTCGCCGGCGGAAGGCCGCCGGCGCCGGGAATAATGCTGGCCAGCTTGCCGAAGAACGCCGCGGCGGCCGGAGACGATTCGCCGAGCCAGATCGCCAGACGCGGGGAAAAGCCGACAAGGAGCAGACAAAACGCCAACGGCGGTGTTGACCAGAGCAGAAATGGCAAGCGTCGGCCGAGCCGCCCGCGGTGGCGGTCGCTTGCCGTGCCGATGACCGACACGAGCAGCGCGCTCATGACGGCCATCACGGTGCCGTTTAAGAAGCCGATGGTCGATTTGCTCAGGCCGGCGGCATCGAGTTGCAGATTGAGCACCGGGCCGGTGACGAAGCCGTCCATCAGCGTCAGACAGAAATCGCCCCAGAGCAGCCAGAAAAATACGTTCAGCAACTGGTGACGCGTGTAGGTGAGGGTTCCGACGGTCCAGGTTTTTCCGCCGGGGGGTTGGCTTGTCCCTATGGGTTGCGGCGAGTTGGTCATTGGACTCTCGCGGGTTTTTGCGAAGTGGTGCTCGTCGTTGTCGCGGAATAACCCTCAGCCCGGCCCTCTCCCGAAGTACCGGGCGAGGGCGACGATGTACCGGGAGAGGGAGACGTGTCGTTTAAGATTCCATTCCACGATGTCCCGATTTCATTCAGTGTTTTTTCTACGTCCGCGCCGTCGAGCAATGCCGCCTTGATCTGCTCCTGGAACACGGCGGTGAGTTCCGGCCACGCGGCCAGCGGGGGGACGTAGCTCGTCGCATTCTTCATACTTTCGGCGGAAATGTTTCGGGCGCGGTCGGTTTTTGTTGCAGTCTGCTGAAAGTGCGGATCATCCATGCTGGCCGGCGTGCTTGGCAGGATGCTTACGATCTTTGCGAAGGCCAACTGGTTCCGGGCATTCGTCATGAACCATGCAAGTTTTGCGGCTTCACTCGGATGCTTTGATTGCGAGGTGACACAAAGCAGCATCGTTGAAATTTCATGCCGGCCGTCGGCGCCGATGGGGCTGGGGCGGTTGATCGTATTCTGGAACACCTCGGGCGCGGCATCGCGAATACGTTCGAGAAAGTTCGGGCCGGCCACCATGAATGCGGTCTTGCCGTTCTGGTAAAGATCGATCATGCGTCCATGATCGCCCACCACCGATTCGGCGGGCAACGCGCCGATTCGGTACGTCTCAACCCAATCGCGAATCAACTGCACAATACGCGGATCATCAAGGTTTGATTCCATTCCGCGGCCGTCGGAGCGAGCGCGCAGGGGCGAGAGATTCTCTGCGTAGAACCAGAGCGGCAACTGGCTTTCCTGGCCAAGTTGCGGGGCCATCAGGAACTTGCCGGTCTTCGCGTGATAGTCGATCGCGGCACGGCGCAGGCCGGGCCAGTCGTTGGGAAGCGCCTGCGGGTCGATGCCCGCGTCGTTGAGCAGTTTGGTGTTCAGGAAGCCAATGTTGGCGGCAAGGTACCAGGGCAGGGCGTAGAGTTTTCCGTCGATTTTGCAGAGTGACAGCGCGCCTCGGAAGTAAGTTTTGTCAGGATCACCGGGAAGCAGGGTCGATAAATCGACCACGCCGCCAAGGGCGACGAAACGGGCGTAGAAACCGTCTGAGAGATTTATTACATCGGGCGCGCGCCCTGCAGCGGCGCTTGCGAGAAATTTCCGCTGAATGGCGTCGAAGGGGACGTCGACCCACACCACATCGATCGTCGGATTTTCTTTTTCAAATGCGTTGACCAGATTCGACATGTAGTCGTCAAACTTCGGGCGCAAAGCGAGCGTCCACAATTCAAGGCGGATTTTTCCATTGGCAGCCAGTTGATTATCGCAGCCACCGGGGAAAGCCGTCACCAAGACTGAAAGAAGCAGGGTTACCGCGCAACGGCCGACGAGAGTACGTGCGGAATGGTGGTCGCGCATGGGTCAATTGGGTTCAATCGACAATTGTTTTCCACGGAACATTGATGATTGTCTCGCGAGGAACATTTCTGAAATCCCCGACCAAACTAGGCGATATTATATAATTTAATATCGATGACTGTCAAATTGTGCGTCGGAAAATTGGTGGAAACCGCAGGGCAATCGCACTTAACGAGCGGCGAGCGTAAGCGACCCGATTTCAGCAGCACCGCGACCGATACCCGCAGAAATACCTCCGGTCGCTGACGCTCGCGGCTCGTAATGCTTTTAAATCAATCACCCCGGTTCGCGCGAAGCGAACCGGGGTGACGCGTTTCCATCTGCAGGGTGCAGTCGAAACTGCAAAACTCAGGCCCGACGACGACGCAACAGCCCGGCGGCCCCGAGGCCGAGCAGGCTCAAACAGCTCGGTTCGGGAATCGCAAAGCTGAACGCCTGGATGCCCTGGTTGGTGCTCATTGCATAGAGCGTTGCGGAACTACCGTTGATCGTGCCCCATCGCACTTGGCCGGTGCCATTTGCATTCCCAGTCGGGGCGAACGTGTTGTTTCCCTGATCGAACAAAACCGGGGCGGCGGGATCTGTGATATTAAAAATTTGCAGCAACCCGCTGTTGCTATCGATCACCGCCAGCAATGGGATTCCGCCGATGACGGCGTAATCCATGCCGCGTTGAGCCGCGCCAAGTGGAATCGAGCCCGTCACTGTGGCCGTCGCCGCGAAATCGGTAACGCGCGCCGGACCGCCTTGTGCGCCGATTAACGTATCGGAATCTACAAACGTAAGCGCCAGGCGGTAGTCGTTGCTGGTCGCAGTGGTGCCCGCAATAGATGTATAAGCCGTTGACGCGTATGTCGTGCCGTCAGCGGTCGAAAACGCCGCAAAGTTGCCGGTAGTGACCACGTTGCTTCCCGAGGCAGCCAGTTTCGTGTTGGCTCCACTTCCAAATGCGTCAAATGAGTCGCCGGTGCGTGCCAGCCCGCTCAATGCGTTGTAGGCGACGGTCGGGGCGGCGTCAGTTTCAGAACCCCAACGATAAACCTTGAAGTTTGCCGCGGCGCTCGTGCTTAAGTTACCGACATAAATCGCCCCGTCATCTCCCGCGCCTGCCATGTTCGTCACAAACGTTCCGCCAGTGATAATGCCCGAACCCTGATTGAGCGCGCCTTTGTCGGCTCCAGTTTGACCATCAAGGATACGAATGCCATTGCCAGCGCCGCTGCGACTTACGAGGATCAGATTGCCCGTCGCAGGATTATACGCGAGACCGCGCTCAAGGCTCGCGGTACCGAGATAGTTGTAAACTCCGGCGGTAGCGGTGCCGGCGGTATCCCCCGTAATCACTTCACCTGGCGAGCGCCAGCCGTCGTTTAGAACGGGAAACGCGTTTCCCGCGCCGAAGGTAGTCAGCGGAGACAACGCGGCGTAAGCCGAGCCTGCCGCCAGAACAATAGCCGAAAAGGCCAATACTGAAGTACGCATAAAATTCCTCTCCTCTTTCGATTTGCAAGACGTGACTGTTGACGTGGAACCGTCGCCGGTTCAATCTTATATAAGGTTACCTCAGCGCCGCCGAACGTCAACAGAAATCCGCACGTTTCTTACCAAATTCTGACACATTTTAAGCGGTGTGCAAATCGACGTTGGCCAACACGGCATTGCCGACATCCTAAACGACTCATTTTACCTAAACTGCTATGAACCGTGACAACCAGATGCTCGGAAAGAAGCCGCGAGCGTCCGCGACCGGTGGTTTCTTGGAGGGAATCCGGTCGCTGACGCTCGCGGCTTGTTAGTAATTTGGTGAAAGGTGCGTGGAATTAATCGCCACGATATAAGAGCGTCGCAGGGCGGGCAGCAGCAATCGGCGGAGAAAAATTATGACTCGGGTTCAGAAGCTTGTGATTAGTCTACTTTGCGTCGTCTACCTTGCAGGGTGTGCGCCGACGCGAAACGAGTTGGCCGATCAAGACCACGCTCCGCCGGCGCCGCGGGAGTTTCGCGCGGTGTGGGTGGCTACGGTTGCCAACATTGATTGGCCGTCGAAGCCGGGGCTTTCAACACCCGATCAACAGGCTGAAGCGATCGCGATTCTGGACAAGTGCAAGCAACTCAACATCAATGCCGTCGTGTTCCAGGTGCGGCCCGGCTGTGATGCGCTTTATGAAAGTGAACTCGAACCCTGGAGCTATTACCTCACTGGCGAACAGGGTAAGCGACCGGATCCGTATTACGACCCGCTGCAGTTCTGGATCGAAGAATCCCACCGCCGCGGCATCGAGCTGCACGCGTGGTTTAATCCGTTCCGTGCTAAACTTGCGGGGGCGACTTATAAGCAATCGCCCGATCATGTGAGCATCAGCCGGCCGGAACTGGTCAAGAAGTACGGCGCGCTTTTGTGGATGGACCCCGGCGAAGAAGCAGCACGCAAGCAGACGATCGACGTGTTTCTGGACGTGACCAAGCGCTACGACGTCGATGGCATTCACATCGACGACTACTTCTACCCCTACCCCATTTCCGAAAAGCAAACCCGTCCGCCAACCAACGGCTTGGAAGCAACAACAGGCCCGGCGGTAAGCGTTGAAGTTCCCTTTCCCGATGATGCCGCGTGGGCAAAGTATCAATCCGCCGGCGGCAAGCTGTCGCGCGATGATTGGCGTCGCGACAACATTAACCAGATGGTTGAGCAGGTATACGGGCGCATCAAGCGCGTCAAGCCGCATGTAAAGTTCGGCATCAGCCCGTTCGGCATTGGCAAACCCGCGCTACGGCCGGCGCAGATCAAAGGGTTCAGCCAGTACGACAAGCTCTACGCCGACGCCGATCTGTGGTTGCAGCGCGGCTGGTGCGACTACTGGACGCCGCAGTTGTATTGGCCGATTACGCAAACCGCGCAGGCGTATCCGGTGCTGTTGAACTACTGGGTCGAACAAAACAAACAAGATCGCAACTATTGGCCCGGCCTGTTCACCAGTCGCCACGCGCCGCGAACTGAAGCGGCGACGCAACCATCCACGCAGCCGGTCAATGAAAATGAGCTGGTTGATCAGATCAAACTCACCCGCAGCGCGGGCGTAAACGGGCACGTTCATTTCAGCATGAAGCCGATCATGCAGAATGCCAAGCTCGCTAATCAGTTGAAGGAACTGTACGCGACGCCCGCCCTCATACCGGCAAGCCCGTGGCTCGACAACAAGCCTCCCGCCAAGCCACGCCTCTCGCTCAAGCCGGCGGGGGAAGGCATAATGTCGATCGTCCTCACGCCCGGCGGTCGCGAGAAGCCGGCGACTTGGGCTGTGTGGTGCCGCTACGGCGACGCGTGGATGTTTGATGCACGGCCGGGTGATGCTCGCAAGATCGACGTCCCGTCGTCGCGCGAAGGCAAGCCACTCACGGGCGTCTGCGTGTCGGCGGTGGATCGATGCGGGAATGAATCATCCCGCGTGACGCAAGTTCCTTAGTTGTTATACTTCGGCAGCTATGGGTACCGTGAAATTGCGTAGCCGCATCAAGGCGACCATTGATCTTCTGCCGCCATCGAAGCTCAGGTCTGCCGAAGATTTTGTAACCTTTCTCGCCAATGGTGTGGTCGCCAAATCTGCGCCGCCAGCTAAGCGAGCGACAGAATCCACCGCGGCGCAGGCCCTTTCGCGATCAGTAAAGTTTCGACAGCTCCAACGCGATATTGCTTCTGCAAAAAAGGCTGAGGCGGATGGGAAGCTCGTTTCGTGGAAACTCGTTCGACGCGAGGATTAGCATGTGGGACGTGCAGTTCTCACCGAATGCGATTCGCGACTACAACTCCCTGGATCGCACCATTCGACGTCGGATAAATGCGGCACTCGATCGGCTTTGTACCGACCCGCTGCATCAACCCAATATCAAGCGACTGGTCGGACCGCTTGCAGGACAGCTGCGCTTTCGCGTGGGCGACTGGCGGATCGCGTACTATGTTCGAGCGGAGTTGCGTCGCATTGTCATCGTCCGAATCGCGCATCGCCGCGAGGTCTACGATTAACTTTTTCATGCAGACGGATGTTCTTTGATTTGCCGTTGATTCCACCCGACTGGACCGCCGCAACTCGCGTGCTGCGCCGCGATCCCGTCATGAAATCAATCATCGCCCGCGTCGGCGCATGCACGCTATCCACCGGGCGCGATCCGTTCATCAGCCTGGTGCAATCCATTTATGCCCAGCAGATCAGCACGAAAATTGCCACGACGCTTTACGGCCGATTCGCGGCGAAGTTTCCCAAAGGCCAGCCCACGCCGCGACGTGTCGTCACGGCACTGTCCGGGAATTGGGACGATGAAACCATTCGCTTTTGTGGACTATCGCGACAGAAGCGGGTGTATGTGCTCGATCTGGCTCAGCATTTTATCGACAAGAAGATCAACCCGCGCGCGTTGGCGCAATCGGACGACGAAAGCGTGATTGAAGCCCTCACGGCGGTAAAAGGCGTCGGCCGATGGACGGCGGAAATGTTCCTGATTTTCACGCTCAACCGGCCGGACGTGTTGCCGGTGGACGACTTGGGCATTCGCGAAGCCGTCCGCCGGTTCTACGGCTTGAAAGAACGCCCGAGCGACGATGAACTGCGAAGCATCGCCGAACCGTGGAAGCCGTATCGCACGATCGCCAGTTGGTACCTTTGGCGCGGCGGGGCGACAACAGAATTAGCGCCCACGAATCAGCACGAATGAAAAACGAATTGTTATCAGTTTTTGGAAATATATTTGTGTTGCGTTCGTGTCAATTCGTGGGCAAGCATTGGAGGCAGCAGTGAGCAAAGCCGAAAGGTTTCTTAAGCCGGGGGAACTGGCAATCGCCGACCGCAGCAACGCGCGGCTCGGGATTGTTTTGTTCTTCATCTATCTGGCGGTCTACGCCGCGTTCGTCGGGTTGTGTGCGTTTTCGCTCAAGACGATGGAGACGCCCATCCTCGGCGTGAACCTGGCGATTGTTTACGGCTTCGCGCTGATCGGCTTCGCCTTTGTGCTGGCCGTGATTTACCTGTGGATGTGCAAACCCGGCCACGATTCAAAGGCCTGATTCGATCATGACCTCACTCATCGTCTTCCTGATTTTTGTCGGCGGGGTTCTGGGGTTGAGTTTTTACCTCGGTTCGAAAGCCAAAAGCCAGCAGGGCTATTTCGCGGCGCACGGGCAAATTGGCTGGTTCGTGAACGGCGTGGCCTTCGCCGGCGATTACCTGTCGGCGGCGAGTTTTCTGGGCATTTGCGGGATGATCGCGTTCTACGGGTACGATGGATTTCTCTATTCAATTGGATATCTCGCGGGCTGGGTCGTCGCGCTGTTTGTCATAGCCGAGCCGATCAAACGCCTGGGCAAATACACCTTTGCCGATGCGCTCGACAGCCAATTCAACAGCCGAGCCATCAAGCTGTCGGCGGCCATCAGCACCTTAATTGTCAGTTTGTTTTATCTCATTCCGCAAATGGTGGGCGCCGGGGCGCTGATCAAACCGCTGCTGGGGCTGGAACATCATTGGGGCGTGCTGATCGTCGGCTCGGTGGTCACGGTCATCGTCGTCACCGCTGGCATGGTCAGCACCACGTGGGTGCAGTTTATCAAAGGATCGCTTCTCGTGATCTTCTGCACGATGCTGTCCATCGCAATCCTGGCGCGTGGCTTTCGCATCACTAAAACCGATGTGCCCACGACATCAATCACGGCCACCGCGAGTGACCAGAATCCCACCGGCGGGCACGTGATCGCTATCAGGAATCTGCCGCCCGGCCAGGACAGCACCGGCCCGCTCGGGCCGCTGGCGTTTCTCCAGCGGATAAACGATGTGACGATTCTCAACTGGAAAAAAACCGGCGATGTTTACACGCCGGAAGTGAAGGAAGCCCAAACGCTCATGCTGCCCGGCGGCTCGCCTACGTTCAAGGGCATACGCTCCGACAAGTTCACCGACCGGCTCGACTTCATCTCGCTCATGCTCGCCTTGTTCGCAGGCACCGCTTCATTGCCGCACATTCTGATCCGCTATTACACCGTGAAAGACGCCGCCGCAGCGCGGAAGAGTACGGTGGTGGGCATAGCGACGATCGGATTTTTCTACGTGCTCACGCTCTTTCTCGGCTTGGGCGCGATGACCAGTGGCCAACTCAACCCGGCGGATACCAACATGTCGGCGCCGCTGCTGGCCAAGACTTTCGGCGAACTTCCGTTTTCGATCATCTCGGCCATCGCATTTACCACGGTGCTCGGCACGGTGAGCGGGCTGATCCTCGCCGCCACGGGCGCGGTGGCGCATGATTTGATGGAAAACGTGTTCAACGTGAAATTCAGCGAAACCGGCAAAGTGACGGCGGCGAAGGTGTCGGCGCTGTTCATCGGCGTTGCGGCGATGGTGCTGGGCGTGCTGTTTAAAGACCTCAATGCCACGTTCCTCGTCGGCTGGGCCTTCAACATCGCCGCCAGCGCCAACCTTCCGGCGCTGGTGATGCTGCTGTTCTGGAAGCGCACGACCAAACAGGGCATCGCGGCGGCGATCATTGTGGGTTTGCTGTCGTCGCTCGGTTGGGTGCTGCTCAGCGCCGACGCGTACAGCAAGGTTTACGGATTGGATGCGAAGGACGCGATCGCGCCATTCAGCCAGCCGGGCATCGTCACGATTCCGCTGGGATTTGTTGTGCTCGTGGTCGTTTCGTTGATGACGCCTCGCCCCCTCGCCCGGCGCTTTTAAGCAAGAAGGCGAGAGGGCCGTGGTGAGGGTTATTGCGGCGAGCGAATGATCTCCCCCTCCATGTACTCAGGGAGGGGGTTGGGGGGGGAGGGTCGACGGCAGATGGCGCATTGAACGCTCTTCCCTCCCCCTGCCCCCTCCCGGAGTACCAGGAGGGGGAAAACTCACCGTCTCCCGGCAGTC
>CAZXLA010000001.1:12953-86313 GCA_964641895.1 uncultured Tepidisphaeraceae bacterium | reverse complement strand
CACAGATGATGCCTTTGTACTTCGTGCCCTTGTACTTTCCGCACGAGCATTCCCAATCGCGCTCGGGTCCGAAAATGCGCTCGCAAAACAGACCGTCCTTCTCGGCGCGGTAGGTGCGGTAATTGATCGTCTCGGGCTTCTTCACCTCGCCGAAAGACCACGAACGAATATCGTTCGGGCTGGCGAGTTGAATGCGAACCGAGCCGTAGTCGTTAACACGATCGTAGACTGTTTCTGCCATGATTGTTTCCCGTTAAACGTACATCTTTTTTCCAGCACGGTTCCAGCTCAGGTCACTCGATAATCACTGGCACAAGTAAGTAGTGATGACCCTGGTTGTCCTGCAATTCAGCCTCGGCTTCTGCCAAGGCGTCATAGAAATCTCTGTCGCGGAGATCTCCAGGTGTTTCCACCAAAATGTGAAACCATCCGTCATCTTCGAGAATCTCGTCTGAGTTAACGCTGATGCGGTATTGACGAGGCTGGTGGCGATCGAGCGCAATCTGAGCACGACTGGCTATCTCGCCGCGAACTTGTGGATCAGAAATCGGCTTCACGATTCAACCACTTTCAACAGCCTGAATACAGTCGAAACATCACGCAAGGATTCTATCGCTGCACCACGATCGACAGTTGCCTTTCGGCTGTAGTCGGCGTCGAGCCTTCGGCGATAAAGACGGCGTACCGCCGCACGAAGATCCTTCACTACCTTCTGACCTTTCCCGGCCAGATGCGCGCCAATAAGACCCGCCTGCGCGTTATGCGGAGGTGTTTGACGCGAAGCGATCGGCAAATAACCCGCGGCATGGAGTGAATCCGTCAACATAACATGCGCCGCAGCGTAGTAACATCATGAAACACAACTCCGCGGATATCGCTCACTAATGGCTTTGGCCGCATGCAGACTTTCCAAGCCAATTTCAATCCATTCCATTCGACAGTCTCCGATCGCTGCCAACTACAACTGACTCCTGTATCCGTCACATCCGCTCTTCGTCATTGATTTCGCCAGATGAAAAAACCAATCGCGAAAATCACCGTGCCGCATGCCGTCAAAAATATCCCAAGTGGCCGAATACCGTGGCCGACCAAAAACACGCCTCCGATGATCAAAGGCAGTGAGATTGCTGACAAGGCACTCCCGGGGCCTTTCATTCCGGTCTTTATATCCCAGTTATCTGGCCTCCAGAACGAGCCCTTGTCTGCAACCTGCCTTTACATCAAATCCTCATCATCCTTATCCACCGCGCCGTTCTTCTTCTCAAGCTGGATATTCAATCCCAGCCCGCGGATTTCGTTGCACAGCACGTCGAACGACACCGGCGTGCCGGCCTCCAGCGTGTTGTTGCCTTTGACCATGCTTTCGTAAATCTTCGTGCGGCCTTCCACGTCGTCGCTCTTGACCGTGAGAAGCTCCTGCAGCACATACGCAGCGCCGTACGCTTCCAGACCCCACACTTCCATCTCACCGAACCGCTGCCCACCCGTGCGGGCCTTGCCGCCCAAGGGTTGCTGGGTGATGAGGCTGTAGGGGCCGGTGGCGCGAGCGTGGATTTTGTCGTCCACCAAGTGATGCAGCTTCATCATGTAGATGTAGCCGACGGTGGTTCGCTGTTCGAACGACTCGCCGGTGCGGCCGTCGTGCAACTGCACCTTGCCGCCGTACGGCATAATGTGGTCGAGCTCGCGCGTGCCGAGCACTTTACCGGTGGCTTTGCGATCCTTCCGACGCTGCTTGATCGCCTCATTGGCCTGTTCAACGCACTTGAAAATCTCATCTTCAGTCCCGCCGTCAAACACCGGCGTAACCGCTTGCTGGCCGAGCACGGCCATCGCCCAGCCCAGATGCGTTTCTAGAATCTGGCCGACGTTCATTCGGCTCGGCACACCCAGGGGGTTAAGCATGATATCGACCGGGGTGCCGTCTTCGAGGAAAGGCATGTCTTCGTCCGGCACGATACGGGCAATAACGCCCTTGTTGCCGTGACGACCGGCCATTTTGTCGCCGACGCTCAACTGGCGCTTGGTTGCGACGTAAATTTTCACCATTTCGAGCACGCCGCTGGGCAATTCATCGCCCCGCTTCATGTGCTCCATCTTGCGGGCCTTTTCCTTCAGCACCGCCTGCACCCGCGGCCAGAACCGGCCGTGCGTGTTAATCGCCTGTTCCTTGGCTTCCTTGCCGCCTTTGATCCAGTCTTCACTGAACGTGTCGATCTGTTCCATCAGCACGTCAGGGATTTCGCTTTGCGCCACCTTCTGGCGCGTGTTCGGGTCGACAAGTTGCGTGCCCAGAACCTCATTCACTTCCGCCACCATCTGCTTGAAGATGACGATGGCGCGCAGGTTCATGTCTTTTTCGTATTTGTCGATGTCCTTCTTCAACGCCTTCTTCTGGTCGTCGCTCATGTGCATGCGACGGCTGAAGCGCCTGGCATCGATCACCACGCCTTCCTCGCCGGCGGGCATTTCCAGCGAATCATTCTTCACGTCTTCGCCGGCACGGCCGAAGATGGCATGAAGCAGCTTTTCTTCCGGCGTAAGCTCGCTCTTGGACTTCGGAGCAATCTTGCCGACCAGAATATCGCCTGGCCCCACCCGCGTACCGACCCGGACGATGCCTGCTTCATCCAGATTCGCCAGCGCACGTTCGCTGACGTTTGGAATATCACGCGTGAACTCTTCGCGGCCCAGCTTGGTTTCGCGAATTTCGACGTCGTAGCTTTCGATGTGAATCGAAGTGAACGTATCGTCTTTCACCAGACGCTGGCTGATGACAATGGCGTCTTCAAAGTTGTAGCCATCAAAGGTCATGAACGCGACCAGCACGTTGCGACCCAGAGCAAGCTCGCCCAGAAACGTGGCCGGACCATCTGCAATGACCTGGCCCTTTTTAACGCGGGCGCCCTTCTTGACGATCGGCTTCTGGTTCAGGCACGTGCGCTCGTTGAGGCCATGAAACTTTCGAAGAACGTATTCGTCGGCGTTATCGATGATAATGCGCGTGGCGTCGACCGTGGTTACCACGCCGGCGCGTTCGGCCTTCACCACCATGCCGCTGTTGAATGCGACCGATTTCTCCATGCCCGTGGCGACGACAGGCGGGTCGACGCGCAGCAGCGGCACGGCCTGGCGCTGCATGTTTGAACCCATCAACGCCCGGTTGGCGTCGTCGTGTTCCAGAAACGGAATCAGCGCCGCCGAAACCGAAACGGTCTGACGGGGGCTGATGTCGACATACTGCACGTCTTTGCTCGGCACGGTGGCCAGGTCGCCTTGCACTCGGGCTAGAACCATGCCTTTTTGAATCTGGCCGTCTTTTTCCACGCTGTCCGGCGGAGCGAGGATGGCTTTCATTTCTTCATCGGCGCGCAGGTATTTCACGTACCCTTTTTTCTTCACCTCTTCGGCCGGCATGCCGCGCGTGTCTTCAACCGCGCCGTTCTTTACAACCCGGTACGGCGTAATGAGAAAGCCGTAATCGTCGATGTCGGAATAAATCGACAGCGAAGCGATCAGACCGATGTTGGTGCCTTCGGGTGTTTCGATCGGACAGATTCTGCCGTAGTGCGAAATGTGAACGTCGCGCACTTCAAAACCCGCTCGCTTACGGTTCAAGCCGCCGGGCCCAAGCGCCGACAGCCGGCGCTCGTGCGTAAGCTGACTGAGCGGATTGGTCTGATCGACCACCTGCGACAGCTCGCCGCGGCCGAAGAAGAAATCGATCGAGCTGCTGATGCTCTTGCTGTTGACCAGTTCGGCGATCCGGCCGATTTCGTTCGGGTCTTTCAGGCTCATGCGCTCCTGCACCGTGCGCTTCAGTTTCAGAAAGCCCTTGCGAAGCTCTTCGGAAGCCAGCTCGTCGATGGTACGCAGCCGCCGGTTGCCCAGGTGATCGATGTCGTCGACGTAGCCTTCGCCGTTGCGCAGCTTGAACATGTATTTCAACGAGTTAGTGAGATCTTCGCTGCGAAGCGTCATCTCATTTTCGCTGACGTTCTGATCAAACTTGCGGTTGATGCGGAACCGGCCTACTCGGCCGAGGCGGTAGCGGTTGTCGTCGAAGAATTTTTCTTCAAATAGCGTCTTGGCCTTATCAATCTGAGGCGGGTTGCCCGGACGCAGGCGCGCGTAAATCTTAAGCAGCGCCGCTTCGTGCGACTCGGCGGTGTCTTCGGCGAGCGTGTTGAGAATCAGCGGGTCGGCCACCTTCGTGACGACTTCCGTATTCTTTAGCGCACTGGCCTGAATCTTCTGCAGCGCTTCGCCGATCTGTGCGCCCGCCTTAACGACTTCTTCGCCGCTTTCGGCGTCAATGATCGATGATGCGGCGTAATACGTCGCCTGCAGGTCTTTGGTTTTGACGGTTTCGACCTGGTAGAACTCGCGAATGATCGCTTCGCCGGTGCTGTATTTTTTATCCAGCGCGCGAAGGAATGTTGTTGCGGGGATTTTGCTGCTCTGGTCGATGCGCACCGAAAGCGCGTCTTTCTTGGTCACGGCGCATTCGATCCACGAGCCGCGCTCGGGAATAACGCGGAAGCCGTGCAGCGGACGATCGCCTTCCTGCACTTCAATGAGGAAGTCGACGCCCGGCGAGCGGTGAAGCTGGTTCACAATCACGCGCTCGGCGCCGTTGATGATGAACTCGCCGCCGCCGATCATGATCGGGATTTCGCCGAGGTAGATGCTGTCTTCCATCACCTCGTCTTTGTCTTTGCGGGTGAACTTCACGCGGATGCGAAAGGGCATGCCGAACGTGAGGCGCAGCGCGCGGCATTCGTCGGTGGTGTAGCGCGCTTCGAGCAGTTCATAACTGACGTAATCAAGGCGAAGGTTGCCGTCGTAGCTCTCGATCGGGAACACTTCGCGCAGCAGCGCTTCGAGGCCTTCGCCCTTGCGTTTGAGCGCATCGACGTCCTTCTGCAGGAAGCGGTTATACGCCGCCCGCTGAACTTCGATGAGGTTGGGGATGGGCAGCGCGTCGCCGCGCTTGCTGAAGTCGCGTACTTCGTGAACCAGCACTCGCATCGCGATTCCTTGTTCTGGCCGTGTAAGAAACGGCTGTTAACAAATTATTTCAGTCGACCGATCCGCACCGGGCGGCAAGGCGATCGTTTCCGTCGGTAGGA
This sequence comes from uncultured Tepidisphaeraceae bacterium, assembly GCA_964641895.1. Taxonomy (GTDB): domain Bacteria; phylum Planctomycetota; class Phycisphaerae; order Tepidisphaerales; family Tepidisphaeraceae; genus UBA2421. The sequence goes on along the minus strand of CAZXLA010000001.1, from coordinate 81,181 downwards.
TTCACCCGCCGCCGGATCAACGATTCGACATCAGTCATGCAACATTCGAGTCATGCAACATTCGCGAACCCGGGCGATCCAACGCATGCCGATCTTCGCGCGCCGAAACCAAACACTCACCGGGCGACAAACTTCCCCTTACACGGGATGAGTAGCTTCCAATGGCAGCTTCTATAGACACGCCAAGCCGCTTGTCGCGATGCGAAAAGCGGCTTGGTATGCGGTGGAAAAACCCACCGTCGTCAAACGGGCCCGCTGGCGAACCGGCCCGTAGACACTCTTGAATACTTGTTTCGCAAGATGTTAAACTTTCAACATCCGGCGCAAACGCAATGAAACCGAGAGCCGCTTTCCTGCCTTTGCTGGAAAAGCTCCGGTTTTTCGTGATTAGTATTGGTCGAATTCCGTCATCAAATGACTTTGCTTAGCTTATCCATGTCAACCGGCGATGTCAATATCAATCGCCGGACGATGATCGGACGACCCTACAATCCCAAAAAGCCCCGGATGGTCGATCCGGGGCTTCTCGATTGGATCCGTCTAACAATATTGTACGGCAGCGTTCTTACTTGAGTTCGACCGTCGCGCCGGCGGCTTCGAGGGCCTTCTTGAGCTTGTCGGCGTCTTCCTTCGAGGCCGCTTCCTTCACGGTCTTTGGTGCGCCATCGACGAGGTCTTTGGCTTCCTTCAGGCCGAGTTGGGTGGCCGCGCGAACTTCCTTGATGATGGCGATCTTCTTGTCGGGCGGAACCGACTTCAGGACCACGTCAAAAGTATTCTTCACTTCCGGCGCCTCGGCCGCGGCCGCGCCTGCACCGGCGACCATCACCGCGCCACCGGCGGCGGGTTCGATGCCGTGTGCTTCCTTGAGGTATGTCGCGATATCGACCGCCTGCTTGAGGGTCAGACCGGCGAGCTTGTCGCCGAGCGCCTTAAGATCTTCTGCGATTTCTGCCATGATAATTCACTCCGAGTCGTAACGTGACCCTGTCGTGTCGAGAACTGTCCCGTCGTCAGAGCCGCCTTCACTTTGAAAGCGTTTAACCCTTGCGGGGCTGTGAGACCGCCGGACGTAAAAGTTGCTGGGTGATACGTTGCCCGTTGTCAGACATACTGACGTTGACGGCAACTATTCACTGGCAACTGGCAACTCTCCCTCTTTCAACTCTTCTTTCGGTGCCTTTTCTTCGATCGTTTTGAGAATCCCAGCCAGCTTGCCGCCCGGACCCTTGAGGGCGCCCACCAGCTTGCTTCCAGGACCGAGAATGGCCGCAAGGATTTGTGCGACGGCTTCTTCGCGAGTCGGCAGCTTGCTGGCCGCCTTCACGCCGGCTTCGCCGACGTACACTTCACCGTCGAAAAACACGCCGCGCAGCTCGAGTTTGTCGTTAAGTTTCTTTTCTTCAACGAGCAGCCGCGCCAGTGCCGGCATGCTCTCTTTGCCGAACAATACTGCCGAAGGTCCATCCAGCAGCGATTCAAAACCCTTGAGCTTGCTGTCAGCGGTCGCGCGCCTGGCCAGGGTGTTCTTCACCACCAGCATCCGCACGCCCTTTTCGCGCAGCTTGCGGCGAAGGTTGTTGTTCTTGATTCCATCAACCCCACGAGGGCTGATGACAGCGCACGATTCGACGCCCTTGAGGCGACTGCCGATCTCACGTTCGATCAGGCTTTTTACTTTTTTGCTCATGACTTGGGTCCAGTTGCCAGTTATTGGTTGTTAGCCAGACTCAGTTGCCGGCTGCCCATTGCTGGCAACTGGCAACTGACAACTATTGGATGTTCAAATATACCGCCGGGCTCATCGACGACTTGAGAACCAGCTTTTTAAAATACGCGCCTTTGCTGGTCTGCGGCTTTAGCTTGCGGACTGTGTCGATCATCGCCTTGGCATTGTCCACCAGCTTGTCGCTTGTGAACGACAGCTTACCAATCACGCAGTGCACGTTGCCGCCGGTATCGTTGCGGAATTCCACCTTGCCCGCGGCATATTCTTTGACGGCCTTGGCCACGTCGGCCGACACCGTTCCGGCCTTGGGCGACGGCATCAAACCCTTCGGGCCGAGCACTTTACCAAGCTTGCCGACAAATCGCATCATGTCGGGCGTGCTGATGGCGACGTCAAAATCGGTAAAGTTGTCTTTCTCGATCTCGGCAACCAACGCCTGCCCGCCGGCCTTGATCGCCCCGGCAGCCTTGGCGGCATCGACGAGGTGATCCGGGCAGAACGCAACGACGCGTTTGCTCTTACCGATGCCGTGCGGAAGCGACACCGACGAACGAATCGCCTGGTCGGCGTGCTTGGCATCAATACCGAGCGAGAAAATGAGTTCGACCGACTGATCGAACTTGGTCGGCGTGAACGCCTTCAATGCATCAACGCCAAGCTCGAGCGAAACGCTCTGAGGGTTGAACTTTTCAGCGGCTTTTTTGTACCGCTTGGATCGTTTGACTTCTAACACTGCCATATTGTTTTCGCTCCATGATCCCTTGATTTGCCCGGGATCGTAAGCTTCCACTGTTACGGGCCGTGGTGTTGCCCATCACGTTTCAGATCGCGTCAAAGTGCTTTGCAAACATCCATAGGACATATACGAACATCGCGATCGCAATCACGAACAAAACGATTCCTGCAAAGTCCAATTTGAGTTGCAGGGGTGCTCGCCGCAAACTCTCCCGAAAATTCCGGACTTTTAATCCGAACCTCACGGCCGTCTGCTTTAACGAGTGCACCAGGCGTAAAAGGCTTGGCTTCCATTAGTTCATCGAACTCATGGATAAGCATGGCGTTTTATCCTTCAACCGTAATCCCCATCGACCGCGCCGTGCCCGCCATTATGCGCGCTGCGGCGTCTTCGTCGAAGGAATTCAAATCTTTGATCTTGTCCTTCGCCAGCCGCTTGCAATCGGCCATCGTCAACTTGCCGATCTTGTTCTTGTTCGGCTCGCCGCTGCCCTTTTCGGCCTTTACAGCATCTTTCAGAATGGTGCTGGCCGGCGAACTCTTGACCTCAAAACTGAACGTGCGGTCTTTGTAGACCGTAATCACACAGCCGACCATCTTGCCCTTAAGTGCGGCGGTGGCGGCGTTGAACTGCTGAATGAACTGGCCGGGATTCACGCCATGCTGACCGAGAGCAGGGCCGATCGGCGGCGCCGGCGTCGCGGTTCCGCCTGGCGCCTGGATCTTGAACTGAACTGTAATTTCTTTCTTAGCCATGACTTACAATCCTTGCCGCCCGCGCAGCAGTTTTGCGAGGGGCGGGAACGATAACTGGTTTCGGTCATAAACGCAATGCGGACGTCAAACACCTTCACGAAACCGAAACGCTAAAGGCGCTCAATTTGCCAATATTCAAGCTCCAGCGGCGTCGGCCGGCCGAAGATGGTCGTGATAATGCGAATCGTGCCTTTGTCGGCGATCACTTCATCCACTTCACCTTCAAAGTTCATGAACGCGCCGTTGGTCACCTTCACCTTGTCGCCCTTGCCGTACTTAATGTCGCTAGTGACTTCGCTGTCGGGCTTCTCGGCCTCTTCCACCATCTTGTTCTGATCTTTGACGCTCATCGGCGTGGGTTTCCCGTTGCTGCCGATGAAGTCGCCGACACCTTCGGTTTCTTTGATTGTGAACCACACCTTGTCGGGAATTCGGCCATCCTTATCAAGTTCCAGCTCGACAAACACGTAGCCCGGATAGAGCTTGCGGTCACTTTCCTTGCGCACGCCGCCTTTCATCGAGCGGACGCGCTCAGTGGGAACGAGAATCCGACCGACGTGCCCCTCCAGTGCCTCAATCTTCACCTTGCGCGCCAGCTTGTCGCGCACCTGGTCTTCTTTGTTGCTCGCTACTCTCAGGACGAAAAATTGCATGGCGGTCTTCGCTTATGATTCAGTGATTAAGATCCAATAGATACAGCTCGAAATTTCATGCCACGGGCTATCGCTTGCACAAGCTCACAAGCCCATCGGCTTAAACTTCAACACGTTCATCAGATAGAACAGGTAGTGGAACAACAAATCAATCACAAACAGCGTTGCGGCGATGAACAGCATGAAGAAAATGACGACCTTGGTCGAGCCCCACAACTGCTTGCGGCTCGTCCAGCTCACCTTTTTCATTTCACTGTCAGTCGCAATGAGGAATTCAGCATGCCGGGGCTTGTTAACCATCCGCCACGCGAACACGCCCGCCGCGACACCGAGCACGAGCACCGTAATGTTCCACCACGGCCGGTTAATGCTCTCATTGGCCTTTTTCAACGCCGGGAAACTGGCCGAGACGTCGTAGTAAAGGAACCACATCGTCAACGCGATGAGCAACGCCGCTCCTGCGCCCGTCGCCAGGCGGGTGGGTTTCCCCTGGTTGGGCTTGTAGACGCTGAAGAAACCCAGCTTCTCCCGGTCGCCGACGGGCTTTCCGCCACGCGGCTCGTCCGGTTCGGGAGCCTGCAGGTCGGCGGCGATGATCTTTCCGTTGCTTTCAGTTGCTGAAGCCACACCAACTCCGCGTCACGACAATTCAGTCGAGTTAATTCGTTCGAGATCGATTCGGTCGCATGTAGCACGCCGGGCAGGAATCGAACCTGCAACCTGCCGCTTTGGAGACGGCCGCTCTGCCAATTGAGCTACCGGCGTATCCGTGCGGTAGCTGATAACAGATAGCCAATCGCTGATAGAAGAATCAATCTTTGCTATCGGCCATCCGCTATCGGCTCTCGGCTCACCGCTTACTTCCGCTTAAGCTTATGCACGGTGTGCTTGCGGAGGCGCTTGCTGTACTTCTTCATTTCCAGCTTCGGCGCGCCGCCGGCCACTTTGATCTGGGTGCGGTAGTTCAGATCACCCGTTTCGGTGCACTGAAGCCACGCCCACTCGCGATTCTCTTTTGCCATGATACGACTCCGCCAATATTCAGCGCCCCAATATTCAGCGCCACAGTGGACAGTTGCCAGTTGTCGGTTGCCAGTATCAACCGGCAGCCGATCTCAACTGGCAACTGGTAACTCTTCACTGGCAACCCGCCAGCTTACTTCGGTTTCTCTTCTTCGATGATCTTTACGACAACGCCCGAGCCGACGGTCTTGCCGCCTTCGCGGACGGCAAAACGCAGCTTTTCTTCCATGGCGACCGGGGCCATGAGTTCCACTTCCACCGTAACGTTGTCGCCCGGCATCACCATTTCCGCGCCCCCGAGCAACTTGGTTGCGCCGGTGACGTCGGTAGTGCGGAAGTAAAACTGCGGACGGTAGTTGTTGAAGAACGGCGTATGACGGCCGCCTTCTTCCTTCGTCAGCACGTAAATTTCGGCCTGGAACTTCTTGAAGCCCTTCACGCTCTTCGGCGCGGCAAGAACCTGGCCGCGTTCGATCTGGTCTTTTTCGATACCGCGCAGGAGTACGCCAACGTTGTCGCCGGCGATGCCCTCATCCAGCGTCTTCTGAAACTGTTCGATGCCGGTGATGACCGAAACCTTGGTGTCGCCGAAGCCGACGATCTCACACGCATCGCCAACCTTGCACTTGCCGCGTTCGATACGACCAGTTGCGACGGTGCCACGACCCTTGATCGAAAACACGTCTTCGACCGGCATGAGGAACGGCTTATCAACTTCACGCTGCGGCATCGGGACATAGTCGTCCAACGCCTTGACCAATTCGTCGATACACTCGTTGGCCTTGGCGTCATTGGGGTTATCCAGCGCCGGCTTGCTCGAACCCTTGATGACCGGGGTTTCTTCACCGGGAAAGCCGTACTTCGTGAGCAGCTCGCGCACTTCCATCTCGACGAGGTCGAGCAGTTCCTTGTCATCGACCAAGTCAATCTTGTTGAGGAACACAACGATGCGCGGCACGCCGACCTGGCGGGCGAGCAGAATGTGTTCGCGCGTCTGCGGCATCGGGCCGTCGGCGGCGGACACCACCAGAATGGCGCCGTCCATCTGTGCGGCACCGGTGATCATGTTCTTGATGTAGTCGGCGTGGCCGGGGCAGTCCACGTGGGCATAGTGGCGAGCCGCCGACTCATACTCCACGTGAGCAGCGGCGATCGTGACGGTCTTGGTCGCGTCGCGGTCGATACCGCCTTTGGCGATATCCTTGTAGCTCTTGGCCGTGGTGCCGTACTTCGCTGCCGAGCGCGCCGCCAGCGCCGCCGTCAGCGTGGTCTTGCCGTGGTCGATATGACCGATCGTGCCGACGTTTACATGCGGTTTTTTCCGTTCAAATACAGCTTTTGCCATGACGATTGCCTCCAAACCAAAAATTGCGGATTGCGTAATTTAAGATTGCGGATTTAACCAATCTTTCTCAGGACGCGTGGATTGACCTGTTCAATCCGAAATCCGCAATCCGAAATCCGCAATCTTCAAAAGCTGCCACAGGGGCTTGAACCCTGGACCTCCACCTTACCAAGGTGGCGCTCTACCACTGAGCTATGGCAGCGCACCTGAGTTGCTACGGTGCGACTGTCGTCCATTACAAACACAACCGAAAACACAACCGAAAACACAACCGAAAACACAACCGAAAACACAACCGAAAACACAACCGACCGAGCGAGTTACCTCACCCAGCCCCGATTCCGGCAAACCAACGCCGAAATTTCAGCGCGTAGCAGCACCGTCGGGCGGGAAAGTATAAGTTGACCCAGTCGATTGTCAATTCAACCCGAACGAATCGCAAAACTCGGCATCACAAACCCTTCTTGTTAACTCGTCATTGACACTAAACTCCGGCGATGACGATCTGGACCAACGTTGATATCGAGCCGGCATTGTTAACGGATTTTGCAGCCCGAATTGGCTCCCATGAACTTCGCCGGGCCGGCGACGCAAATTCTTCGAACCTCATCGCCGGGTCGGCCGACGTCGCCTGCCGCACCGCCGACATCGCCTTGGGCCAACCCGCCGTGGACGACCTGATGGCGTCCAAAACCCTTCGCTGGGCCCATCTCACCAGCGCCGGCTACACGCGCTATGACCGTGACGACCTGCGGCATGCCCTCTCCGGCCGCGGCGCGATACTGACAAACAGTTCGGCCGTTTATGACGACCCGTGCGCGCAACACGTCGTTGCGTTCATGATGGCGCACAATCGACAACATCTGCCTGCCCTGCACGACCAACTCGGCGAACGCGCCTGGCGCTATCGCGCGCTTCGCCCCATGGTGCGAACGCTCGGCGGCGAGCAGGTGTTGCTCGTCGGCTTTGGCGCGATCGCGCGACGGTTGGTTGAACTGCTCACGCCGTTCGGCGCAATTATCCGCGGGGTGCGCCGCAAGGTCGTCGGCGATGAACCCGTGCCCACATTTGCAATGGCCGATCTGCCCGGCCTGCTCTCTTCGGCAGACCACGTCGTCAACCTGCTTCCAAGCAGCCCCGCCAACGCCAAACTCTTCAAGCACAGTTTGTTTAGCTGCTTCAGGCCTGGCGCGGCATTCTACAACGTGGGTCGAGGCGAAACCGTCGATCAGCCATCGCTCATCGCTGCCTTGCAAACAGGTCAAGTTGGAGGCGCTTACCTCGACGTGACCGACCCCGAACCCCTCCCCGGCGGCGATCCGCTTTGGCTCGCCCCCAACTGTGTTATCACGCCGCACATCGCCGGGGGGATGCAAAACGAGGCGCAGCAGCTTGTCGATCATTTCATCGACAACCTGCGTCGCTTCGAACGCGGCGAGCCATTGATCAATCGCGTCATCTGAAAATTTCACACTCGGCATCGATCGGAGGAACATGCCTTCGGATCAAACTTGCTGAATCGCGGGCGAATTTTGGCGAAAATTCTGTAGCCGAGGTTCACCAACGGGCGAATCGGCCGGAAAGAGAGCACGCCGGCCAGCCATCGCATTCCCACAAGCCGATAGGCTTCGATAAAAACATCCGGCCCGACCAAAACGCGGCCTTGCGGCGTCACGGCATGCATCGCGCCGACCGTCGCCTGCAGCGTCAGTCCATATTTCGATGGATCAAAAGCCGGGTCGGCAATGTCTTCAAATGTTAGCGAACCATTTCGGTCCTTCCGGCGGAGCATGCGAACTTCAATGGCACACGCCGGGCAAAGGCCGTCATACAGCAATTTAAGTTTCCAGCCGCCGGGGTTCATCGGAGTATTCTAGGCACGTGGTTCGTCATGTTCTGTCAACCCCGATTGTCGCAATGACCTTGCCTGCCGCAGCGCGTCAGTGCCCATACGTCGAATGAACATTGCCACCGCAGCGATTAACCCCGGCAACCACAGCATCTGGATCACGTTGCTGTTGCGAAGGATCGAGAACGTCACAATCGTCGGCACCGAAACAATTGCGATGAAAATCACGCGATTGGCCGCCTTGTAAAGCCGGCGGGCTTCCTTGAACTGAAACCGCCGGCGCGCAGCGCGAAGTTCGTCGGCGCCGGCCTTCAATGTCTCCCCGCGGCATAAGGGGCCGCGCATGGGCATGCGTGCGTCGAATAGCTGATGGCGTCGGTGAGATTGCCAAATCTATGGAACATCATCAGCATTAACTCCGACGTCGCGTAAGCAGGAGCACGAGAAAGAACGGCCCGCCGAGCAAGCTCGTAATCACGCCGACGGGTAAATACGTTCCGATCGGCCCGAACGAACTGAGCTTGCGCGCACTGGCGTCGGCCAGGCAGAGCATGACCGCGCCCAGCATCGTCGCGACCGGCAGCAGCCGGCGCACGTCGCCACCGATGATGAGCCGGCCCAGATGCGGGCAAATCAAACCCACGAACCCAATCGGCCCGCTCACCGCGACCGCCGATGCGGTAACCAGGCTTGCAACGATAATTCCAATCCACCGAAGTCGGTTGATGCGCACGCCCAGCGCCAGCGCTTCAGCATTGTTCATCGCGCCGGCGTTGAGCATCCCGCCGATGAGTGCAAGGCCGAGGAAACCAATTGCGATGACGACTCTCGAAGTCCAGATCTGCCACGGTTCAAGATTGGTTTGAAGCCCGCCGACGAGAAAACCGATGGGCCCGCCGGGCGTCGCGGCGTCTTTCACAATCGCGTTGATGAGCAAAAAGACGGCGGCGCAGGTCGCGTTGACGATCACGCCCACGAGAATAAGGGTCGTCGGCTCCAACCGCCCGCGCCGCCCCGCGATCGCCAGCACCGCTGCGACCGCCGCCAGCGCGCCCATGAACGCCATGGCTTGCTGCCCGACCGGAAACACACCCGCGATCGTGCTGAACGCCGGCAGCGTCCACACATAAGACGCGAGCATCGCCCCGCTGCTGGTGCCAAGCAGATACGGGTCGGCCAACGGGTTGCCCAGCAGTGCCTGAAACGTGACCCCCGCCACCGCCAGCGCCGCGCCGACGAGCGACGCTAAGAGCACGGGTTCGAGTCGAAAGGGAAGCAGCGCACGTTCGGGCCAACCGACCGATCCGGTTGACCCGACAAGCATGCACGCCGTCGCGACGATCGCCCAGAGAAGCACACAGATGGCCAGCGTCACGGTGAATTGTGCCGGGCCGTAGCGGTTCAATGCACGCCTCGCAGGATGGGTTGATCGATGAGCAACGCGGGAAAACGTTCGCGTCGAGCAATGCACGTAACGCGATCCGCAGCCACGAGGCGGCGACAGAAAATAGCCTGGGGCGCAAGCCCCAGGGGGATCGAACACCACGTCAAGCCCCGAAGGGGCGATAGAACGAACGAGACACAATGCCAAACGTTAACGATTCGCGACCGATCATGACGACGGTTCTTTCGCCGCTTCGGGGCTTGTTGCTCGGGCAACTTGTCTTGGGGCTTACGCCCCAAGCTACTGTCTTTCGCCGCTTCACGGCTGGGGACGTTCGCAACATGGCGGCGGCGGCGATCCTCTCGTTTACTGCGCAGCCGCATGACGAATCGCTTCCGTGGCCGCGGCGAGCGTTGCGTAGCAGGCTTCGGCAACCCGTTAAGAATCTCGGCGAAGCGCTCAGCGGTACGGGTGACATTGAAGCCGGGAAGAAGCACGTCGGGGTCGGTCATCTGATAAATCGCTCCACCTTTTACGGCTGCCACGTCGGGCATTGTTCTCCAGAATGCTTCGGCCTGCTCGATGGTTTGCGGCGACGCGCCGGGAAGCAGTTGGATGATGACATCGGGATTCACGGCGGCAAGCTTTTCGCGGTCGAGGTTGGGATAATCGCCGCCGTCGACCAGCGCATTGCGTCCGCCGGCGATTTCCAGAAGGTCGCTGAGGAATGTTTTCGGGCCGACGGCGCTCAGGCCGCTCTCGCCGACGATGAGCAGCGTCTTCACACGCGGGTTGGCTGCGGAGGTGCGCTTCACGCGGTCCATGGTTTTGCGCCATCGATCCGCGGCTTCCGCTGCGGCGTGGGGGGCGTTTAGTTCGGTTCCGAGTTCGGTGATCGTGTTAAACGTATCGTCAAGCGAATCGATCTTGCGATTAAACACGCGGATGTTCAGCCGCGCGGCGCGGTCGGCGAAACCGTCGGGCATTTTGTCGGGGTGGTATTGCGTGATAATGACGTCGGGCCGGAGTTGGGCAATTTTTTCCCAGTCGGCAGTGCGATAATCACCCACGCGCGGGAGCAAATCTGTGGTTTTCCGGGGTGGCTCATAATTGCTTACGGCGATCAGGTGATCGCCCAGTCCCATCGCCACGATCAAATCCGTCGCGGCCGGCGAGAGCGAGGCGACGGTCGGCTTGCGGGTTGATAAGAGTGCAGGCACATTGGCAGGCGTGCGGTCGCAGCTTGCGGCGATCGCCAGGTTAAAAATCAACATCGAACAAGCGAGCCATCGCCGTTGAATCATCGGCGGCGGATGCTAGAGTTGGCGGCATAGCGTGTCAAAAGTCGTGGGTTGATGCCCGCGGCGTAAACGAGCACGGCTTTCCAACTCGCACGGAGGCGCACATGGGCGAACAGACGACCAAGTTCATTAGCCGATTGACATCACTCTTCGGCAAAAAAACCCGCCTGGACGAAAACGGCCTCACCGCCGATTTCGGTGGGCGGCAATCGCAGACGCAACTGGTGGAGGCGAAGCAAAGCCGCTTCCGCCCGTGGGCCAAACGCGACAACGCACTGCAAAACCTCAGTGAAGGGTTTGTCACGCTGACGCAATTGATGAGCGGCATCCGCGATAACCTGGAAAAGCAGAACCTGCGTCAGGAAGAACTGATGCGCGTGCTTTCGCAGTTGCCGCAGATCATTGAATCAATCCCCGAATCCAACCGCACGCAAGCCGAGGCGCTGAAGACGATCTACACTCAACTCGCCCAGCAGAACGACGCTCAAAGCACGCTCGGCCATGTACTCAACCGAATTTGCGATACGTCCGGCGAACAGAAGCAACTGATCAATTCGCTCAACGACCAACTCGATTCCCTGCGCCAGACTGATGCCAGCATCAGCAACAACCTCAGCAGCGTGGGCACCGCCATGCAATCGCTCGGCGAGCATTCGGCCACCAGCGCGACCGTGCTGCAACAGGTTCAAAGCGGGTTGAGTCAACGCGACGAGATGATCAACCAGATTCTTGAAAAGCAGAACCACCGCTTTAACCTGATCTTTTTCGCCAGCGTGGTGCTTTCGATCGCGACGATTCTGTCGCTCGTCATAGTGACCTACATGGCGATGAAGTAGTTGGGGAAGTAGGCGGGCAAACGTTGGGCTTAATGTATTGATCAGCAGCTCTGCAGCCGCGTAGCTGCTGATTCATTTCGTCGGACGCGCCCTACAGATTCGGATAGGTGTAAATCGCATCGCCAATTGCATCGATCACATCGCGCGCCAGCGCCGATCGGCTGCCACGTCGCTCGCCGGCAAGCTCACCTGCCTTGCCGTGGATCCATGCGCCCGCGCACGCGGCGTCGAAGACATTCATCCCTTGGCCGATGAGTGAGCCGATGACGCCCGAAAGCACATCGCCGCTGCCGGCTTTGGAGAGCGCGGAATTGCCCGTGCGGTTGACGTAAGCCCGACGGCCGTCGGTGATGATGCTGCGATGCCCTTTGAGAAGAATCGTGGTGCCGAAAGCGCGGGCGGCGTTCGTGGCGAGAGCAAGCCGCCCGCGGTCGTCGGTGGGAATTTGTTTTACGCCGAGTCGTTTGCACAGCCGCAGCATCTCGCCCGGGTGCGGCGTGAGTAAGGCGTGCGCGAGCTTCTTCGGCAGCTTGACCTGCTGCGAAAGAATATTCAGGCCATCGGCGTCGATGACGGTTGGTTTACCTTGTTCGATCACGCGCAACAGGCGTTTGCGCGACAGAGTTGATCGGCCCATTCCGGGCCCAATGACCAGGCAATCAGCGACTTCCGTCGCTGCGTGGAAAGATTTTTCGGATTTTTGCGATAGTGCTAACCCGATCAGTTCGGGCGTGATGCAAATTGCGAACGGCAATACTCGCTCGGGCACGGCAATCTGCACTAAGCCACTGCCGGCGCGCAGCGCGGCCGTGGCGGCGAGGACGGCGGCACCGAACATTTCTTGGTTCCCACCCACCACCAGAACCCGGCCGAACAGGCCTTTATGCCCTTCGTCCGGCCTCCGGGGCAATGTCGGTGGCACATAGACGCGCTCGATCAACATCCGGCTCTTGAAAGTTGAAAGTTGAGGGTCAGAAGTTGAACGTTGACTTTTTTTTGCCATGTGGTGCCGACTCTTATTTGACCGCACGCAGCGATCACAAAGCAAATAGCGATCGGCGATTATCGCCGTGGGATCGAACTGCTGGTGACCGCATCCAAATCCAGCGACGCCGTCTGCCCCGCGGCGAGCAATACTTGGCCGAGGCCGGCGATCATGGCGGCGTTGTCAGTGCAAAATTTCATCGGTGGAACAAACACGGGCACGTTTAGTTGGTTCAGCGCCGCGCGCAGCCCGCTGTTGGCCGAAACCCCGCCGCCGACGATTACGTAACCTGCATCAAACTGCTGCACCGCGCGAACGATTTTTTTGATCAGCGTTTCCACACACGCGGCCTGAAAGCTGGCGGCGACATTGGCGATCTCCTGTCGGCTTAAATCTGCCAGCGATCGCTCTTTGCCTTGATACCCGAACACCCGATAGCGCACTGCCGTTTTCAGCCCGCTGAACGAAAAGTCGAGCGAATCGCGGCCAAGCATCGAGCGCGGCAAAGCGAGCGCCTTCGGATCGCCGGCCGCGGCGATACGATCCACCGCCGGCCCGCCGGGAAATGGCAGGCCGAGCATCGCGGCCACTTTGTCATACGCTTCGCCGACCGCGTCGTCGATCGTGCTGCCGACAAGCTCGACATCCAGCCAATTGCGAATGAGATAAAGCGCGGTATGCCCGCCAGAACAAACAAGGCCGATTCCTCTTACTCCCCCTCCTGGTAATCCGGGAGGGGGTTGGGGGGAGGGCGTGTTGGCGAAAGCTGTAGGTTGCGCGCCGGACGAAGAGCCCTCCCCCCAGCCCCCTCCCTGAGTACATGGAGGGGGAGAGTCCTGCAGCATCACCGAATACAAATGCGCCTGGACATGATCGACCGCGACAAGCGGCTTGCCCAGTGCCCAAGCCAGCGTCTTCGCCGCCGTCACGCCGATGAGCAGTGAGCCGATCAATCCCGGCCGCTGAGCAACGGCAATGGCGTCGATCTGATCGAGTGTGACGCCGGCCGATTCGGTTGCTTCCTTGATCACCGGCAGAATGTTCTCAATGTGAGCGCGCGACGCGATTTCCGGCACAACGCCACGAAACTTTTCGTGCAGTTCGAACTGCGTGGCGATCGCGTTCGACAACACGCGCACACCGTCTTCGACCAAGGCGGCGGCGGTCTCGTCACAGGTGGATTCAAGGCCTAATATTAGCAAATGTTGCCCAGTGGTGATTCAAAACACATCGGCGTACTATCGCCGCTGTCGTAACGATTGATGATGAACGATTAATGGTTGTCAGGTTCAATCGTCAATCGTTAGTTTCCAGGTTGCGTCGTCGGAACCGCGGCGCCGCCAAAGACAAGTAGCGCGGTCATTGTGTCCACCGCACGTTGCAGTTGTGCGTCGACCGTTGACGGCCGAGTTGTAGGTTCCGTTGTCGGGCGCGTGGTCGGGCGGCGGAACAGTTCTGCTTCGTAGCGTTCGCGCTGTAGCCGGAGCTGCGCGTCTTCGTCGATTTTCACTTCGATATTGGGTTCAACGCCCCAGTCGGTTGCGTCCTTTTTCTTGTGCACCAGGCGGCCGCTGGGCAAATAATAGTATGCCACCGTCATCTTCAGCTCGCCGCCGTTCTGGTCCAGCGGGACGACTTCCTGCACGCTGCCCTTTCCGTAGCTGCGTGTGCCCACCACGATCGCGCGCTTGTTGTCCTTCAAGCTGCCCGCGACCACTTCGCTGGCCGACGCGCTATGCTCGTTAATGAGTACGATCATCGGAAACCGCGGCAGCAATACGTCGGCGGTCGCGCGCACGATTTGTTCCGAGCGATACCGGCCTTTGGTGCTGAGGATTGTTCCTGAATCAACCAACAGATCGATGATCTTGATCGCCTGATCCAGCCGCCCGCCGGGGTTGAAGCGCAAGTCCATGATCAGGCCGGTCATGCCTTGGCTGAGCATTTGATCGATGGACGTTTTGACGGCGTCGTAGCTGTCGGGCGTGAACTGGGTAAGCCGGAGGTAGGCAATCTTCGGGTCTTTGCTGATGAACCAATCCCACTGGTTGTCGGCGGCGCGGCCCCAGCCGCGCGCGGTTGGGACGACCACCTCTTCACGTGTCATCTGCAGGTCAAATATCTCCCCGGTGGCGCGGCGAACCTGCAGCTTGATTTCGGTTCCGAGCGGCCCGGCGAGTTTCTTCACCGCGTCGGGTAGCCGCTGGCCCTCGACGCTTTCGCCGTTGATCTTCAACACGACATCGCCCGCCATCACGCCGGCTTTAAAAGCGGGGCTGCCGTCGACCGGTGTGACGACTTCGATGGTGCCATTGTCGAGCTGATTAAGCTGCACGCCGATGCCTTTGAACGACCCTTCAAGCAGTCGATCAAAATCCTCCTGCCGCGCCGGCGGAACATAGAGGGTGAACGGATCCAGCTCGCCAAGCAGACCGGTGATGGCGGCCTGGCGGAGCTTGGCGGGTTCGATCTCATCGACGTAGTTATTCGAAACCTGGCGTTGAATGTCGATCAGCGTGCGGACGAAGGCGTAATCATCGTCGCGACCGCCGCCGGGCGTGGCGCGCGACAGCGTCACCGACGCCACCACGACGGCGAAGAGGCAAAACATCCAGATGACTCGTTCGCGTTTCATTAAAACGTTTCCTTGTTAAGTAGATCGCAGGCCACGACTTGGCTATCAGGTCAACGGGTGGCACCCGATTCACTTTATTTCGTCCAGCACTCTCATGATCGCTGCGTTGACCTTCGCCGGCTGCTCCATGGTGCAAACATGCCCGGCGCCCTCAATCGTCGCCATCCATGACCGCGGCAAGGCCGACCGCATCTTTTCCGCGCCCGCCGGCGGAGTGATGGCATCATGCTCGCCTACCATTACCACCGTGGGCGTGCGAATCGTCGGCAAAATGGGCGTGAATTCTTCTCGGTCGCGCATCGCTTTCAATGCGGCGCAAACGGTTTCGACCGATTGCGATTCCATGATCTGTTTCAGCTTTTTCGCGATATCCGGCCGCTGGTGAACCGTGCTCTGGGCGAGCATCTTGCCGAACATCATTTCAACCACCGCGCCCATGCCGCGGGCTTGGGCGGCCTCGATCATTCTATCGCGATTGGTTCTGCCTTCGTCATTGTCGGCATCGCTGCGCGTGTCGATGAGCAGGAGGGCCACCACATCAGCCGGGAACGATCGCACGAACGGAAGCGCGACATACCCGCCCATGGATAACCCGCCCAGCACGCACGGCAGAGCATTGATGGACTTCAAAAAAGCATGCAGTTGCCCGGCCAACGATTGCATCGTCATGTTCGCAACATCAACTGGCCGCGACGAACCGAAACCCGGGAGGTCGGGAACAATCACGCGGTATCGCGACGAAAGGCCGGCGAGTTGGTCATCAAAAATCCGCCCGTCGAGCGGAAACCCGTGAACGAGCACCAACGGCGTTCCGCCGCCCTGCTCGCGATGATAAATCTTGCTGGACATCAGATGCAACAATAGTCGCGCGCGCGGCGAACCGCCAAATAAAAGGCTGCAGATTTCCGGTCAACCGCCACCCGCGTGAAACCTTTTTGCGTAAATGCCAAGGCCATTCTCGGGTGCATCCGCAGCCCGGCAAGAGCTTCGGTAGCGAAGCATTGCCCTCAAAAAGTACAATCGCTGTCGTCCAGTATCGATTGATGTCGAAGTTCGCAAATGCAACTCAAAAATCGAGTGATGCGATCGTTAGCAAACATTCTTCGGTTCTTCGTGTTGAAATTGAATTTTATCAACGCGATTTGCCGCGGAAGATGAACCATCGCCAAAACGATGCGTTAGACACTCGGCAGAGTGGAAGGGTGCGGGGGTGAAATAATTTCCCGGAGGTGGATACCATTGAGCGCACGTTGAGCACTACAGCAGATATCGGGCGGGGAGCTTTGACCATGGAAGCTGTGACGGAGCGGACTTCCAATCGGCGGTGGAGTGCGGTTCCGCTGGTTGCCGTGGCGGTGTTTGTGCTGGGGGCGAATCTTTGGTCGATAATTTATCGCTTAACTTGGCCCAGCCCGCTCACGCCGTGGGAATCGGCTTACGTGATTGCCGGCGAAACGGTGGCGCGAGGGGGCGATGTTTACAATTATCCCGGCGACCCCAAGAGCGGAATCGGGGTTGAAGGCCCCGCCGCCGTCATGTACGGGCCGGCGCTGCCGTTCGTCCTCGGTCCGCTTTCAAAGTTGTTCGGCCCGTGGCCCTATTTTGCCCGCGTGTTGTCATTGCTGGCGAGCGCGGCGTTGATTGGCCTGGCCGTCTGGATGCAACCGCGAAAGTCGGCGATCGGGATTCTGGTGACGGTGACCGCTGTCATGGCGATCCACTGGCGCTCGCGATTGTTTTTCACCGATGCCCGGCCGGACATGCTCGCGTGGCTCTTTGCTTCGCTGGCGCTCATTGCTTACTTTTTGGCGCATCAGTCTCGGCGATGGTGGTGGTACTTCGCTGGAACCGTTCTACTTTTGCTCGGCTTCCTGTTCAAACAAACGGTTGCGATCTACGCATGCGTGCCGTTCGTGGTGTTGTTGATATCCAGCGGCAAGAAGCCGATGCGTGAGTGGCTGATGACGCTTGTTCCCGCCGCTGCCATCGCGCTCACCGTGGCCGGCATGATGATCTTCGCTTGGACCGTGTTTCATTACACCATTCGAATGCCCAGCTACTGGCCGATCCGCTGGCCGCGCGTGTGGGATGCGATGGCGAACGCAATCACCTACGATCCCCTGTTTGTATTTTGCATTGCCATCTGGCTGGTGCGACCGGAAATGCCGCGCCCGCGCATGATGGTCTGGCTGCTGGCCGCGGCGGGCTTGGGAATCGTCGGCGGCGCGCTGTTCTTCGCCAAGACCGGCGGCAGCTTCAACAGTTACATCCCTGCGTGGCTGCCGGGCGCCATTTTCTCCGCGGCAACGCTCACCTGGCTCATCAACGAATGTAAACTTTCCATTCCCATGCGGCGGATGGCGATCGGCGTTATCGCGCCGGTTGCGATGCTCACGTCGGCCATCGGACTGCCGCGCGGCTACGAATTCATGGTTCGTTCGGTGCACGGCCACCGCAATTACGCGCAGGCGATTCAGATTGCCAAACAACTGCCCGGCGTTGTCGTATGCCCGGAAGACCCCACCATCCCGCTGGCGGCAAAGGGCACGCTCAACCGCACCTACACCGTCGAGGTCGAGTCGATTCAGTACCGCTATATTCCAAACATCATGCAGCAAGAGATGCACTCGGCCGACTGGCTCATTTGGGTCGGCTCGCCGTTTACCGAACTGCTGGAGAAGGTCGATCTCGAACGGCTGGGATACGTACCGGTGTTCGATTCAGGATTCGACCCCGACACGTATATCCTATGGAAGCGCGACCGCAGCTTGGAGCCATTGAAGCTCCGACAAGGCGTGACCAAAAGCCGCGGGCCGGGCCGCCCGATCACCACGCAGCCCACGACGCTGCCGGCCGACGGCTCGTCACCGTTCTGAATTGACGCGCGCAATCGCAAACCCGTCGTACCCTTTGCTGCCCACGGTCTGAATCGCCGTTGCCGAGACGCGCTGTTCTTTCGCCAGCAGGTCATTAAACCGGCGGATGCCCTGCACGCTCGGATCGGGGCTGGTTGCATCGATGACCTTGCCGTCGCGGATGACGTTGTCGACAACGATCACGCTGCCGGGCCGGGTGAGTTTCAGGGCCCATTGGAAATAATCGACGGTCGATGGCTTGTCGGCGTCGATGAAGACCAGATCAAACGGCCCGGCGCCCTCGTCGGCGAGTTGGGGCAGGACTTCGATCGCCCTGCCAATCCGCAGATCAATCTTGTCAATCAACCCGGCCCGCTCAAAGTTCTTTTCCGCGACGGCGGCGTGTTTCGGATCGCACTCGACCGTAACCAGCCGCCCACCGGCGGGAAGCGCGCGGGCGAGCCAGATCGTGCTGTACCCGCCCAGGGTGCCGAGTTCTAGAACCCTCTTCGCGTCAAGCATTTTCGCCAGTAAATGCAGCAATTTGCCCTGCGGCGGCGTGACATTGATCGCCGGCAGCCCGGCGGCGGCTCTGTCGGACAGCGCGCCGTCCAGCGCGCCTTCGCAGCCGATGAACAACCCGGTCAGATAACTGTCTACGGCGATCCAGATTTCCTCGGCCATGCTCTTGGTTTTACCCCAAAGCTGCTGATCGGCCACACAATGGGTGCGAGAACGCACTTCTGAAACTCGGACGTACTTCGATAAGTTTTTCACGATGTTGCGTTTCCGCGACCACCATGCTTATGCTGGGTGAGCCACATCGGAGGAGGACGCGTTTGCGTCAACATATTTTTCTCGGCCGGGGAGAAAGGCCAATTGAAAGGAGCCTTCTTATGCACACGGCTATGGATATCTTGCGGGAAAAGGGCGGGGGCGTTTATTGCACTACCGCTTCCGCCAAGGTCATTGATGCGATTCTCCAGATGAACCGCCATAAAATCGGCGCGCTGATGGTCATGACCGATGACCAGGTGACCGGCATCTTCACCGAACGCGATGTGCTGCGACGCGTGCTCGGCGAAGGCCTCAACCCGAGCGATTGCACTGTGGGCGATGCCATGACGCGCGAAGTCGTCCTCTGCCGCCCAGAAACCACAATGGACGAGGTCTCGGCCATCATGCAGCAGCGGCGCGTGCGGCACCTTCCCGTCATCGACTCCGGCGGGCATTTGCACGGCCTCATCAGCATCGGCGACGTGAACGCCTGTCATGCCAGCGAACAAGCGATGCAGATTCACTTCCTGAACGATTACATCTACGGCCGAGCTTAGCACTGCAACGGGCATAACATCTGACACCCTAAATTTTGCCGGTGTTCGCAATCGAGCCGCGAACGGCGCCGACACCCGTTCGCGGCTTTGGCGTTTCTGCGATAAAGTCGCAACGCATGGATCAGGATCTGCTTCGACCCATACCGCTGTTCAGCGAACTCACCGAACAAGACCGCGCCGAACTCGTCGAGGTCATGAAACACCGCAAGTTTGCGTCACATGAAACCATCTTTTGGATCGGCGAACGCGGCGACGAAATGTTCATCATCCAGCACGGAAAAGTGCTGCTCAGTTACGTCGACGATACCGGGCACGACATTCCCATCGCCCACTTGGGCCACGGGCAGTTTTTCGGTGAACTCTCCCTGCTCGATGGCGGTCCGCGCACCGCCACCGCGCGCACGGAAATTGAAACGACGCTCATCACGCTCGATCGCAGGACGTTCTACGACTTTCTGGATCGCCACCCCTCCACCGCCGTGCACATGGTGGCGATTCTGGGCGCCCGGCAACGCGAATCGATTGCCAAACTGCGTACCGTGAAAAATGTGAATGAGGAAGTCGATCATCAACTCACGCCGCTGCAAAAAGTGGTTGATCAGGTGGTGCGGTTTGCATCGAGCGGCAGGTTTTTCGTGCTGAACATCGTGTTAGTCGTTGCGTGGATCGCTTATCACACGGTCAAGCACTTCGAATTGAACAAACCAATCGTCTGGCATGACGATCCGCCCACGTTTTTCTGGCTGTGCCTGCTGATCGCGCTGGAGTCGATTCTGTTGACGATTCTTGTGCTCAATGCGCAGCGCCGTGCGAATGAGCGATCGCGGATTCGCGACGAGCTGGAATATCAGATCAATCTCAAAGCGCAGACCGACGTGACGGAACTGCATCGCAAGATTGATCGCGTGGTGGAGATGCTTGATCCGCCGCGGGAGTTGTAGGTTGTCAGTTGGAGGTTATGTGTTGGTTGTTGTTTGTTGTAGGTTGGAAGTCGATAGCGATGAACAACAAACGCCCTGTAAGCCATCACAAACCGCGCCCCGAGAGACCTCGTCCGGTGAAACCCCCGCTGCGCCTGCAGCCGACCACGCTGTGGGAATATCCATCGCAAGATTACGGCAGCACGCAGCAAGGCATCGCCGGCTACAAGGGCGCTACGCCCAGCTACATCATCTGGAACCTGCTGCAGCGGTACACGAAAGAAAAAGAACTCGTCGTCGATTGCTTCTGCGGATCGGGAACCACGCTCGATGTCGCCCGCGACTTAAACCGCAAAGCTTTGGGTTACGACGTCCACCCCACTCGAACCGATATCTTTCGCGTCGACGCCCGCACACTCCCGCCCGAACTCACCAACAAAGTCGACTTCGTCTTCATCGATCCGCCGTACGGCACGCACTTAGATTACGGCGACGACCCCCGAGACATCGGCAAGCTCGACGCCGCCGACCCCGCCTATTACGACGCGATGGAACAGGTGACAAGAGAAATCCACCGCATCCTCAAGCCCGGCCGCCACATGGCCGTCTACGTCAGCGACAGCTACGTGCACGGCAAAGCCTTTTACCCCATCGGCTTCGAACTGTTCGCGATCCTGCGCCGGCATTTTACCCCGGTCGATATCATCACCGTCGTCCGCCACAACAAAACCCTGGAAATGGGCAACTACCGCAAGGCCGCGGCGGAGGGGAATTTCTTCCTGCGGGGGTTTAACTATTTGTTGGTGATGAAAAAGTCCCTGTAGCCCGGCCGCCGTCGCGCTGTAGGTACATCACGAAAAGGCGCGAGAGATGCGGGCTAGGGTTCTATTTCGAGGCCGATATCCAGCGCCGGTGCCGAATGCGTAATCGCGCCGACGCTGATGCGGTCGACGCCGGTTTCGGCGATCGAGCGCACCGTTTCCAGCGTCACTCCCCCGCTGGCTTCGAGTTGTACCTGGCCTTTTTTACCGGCGTGATTGCGAGCTTCGACGGCGATGATCATCCGCGGGCAGTCCATGTTATCAAGCAGGATGATGTCAACGCCGTCGACCTTGAGCACTTCGCGCAGTTGTTCCAGCGTATCGACTTCCACTTCGACCACCCGGCCGACGCGCTCGGTGCGGCTTTGCGCGACGATCGATCGGAGCTTGTCGGCCAAATCGCGCACGGCGACGCCGGCGATGTGGTTGTCTTTGATCAGGACGGCATCAAACAACCCCGCGCGATGGTTATGCCCGCCGCCGGCGCGGACGGCGTATTTATCGAGGGCACGGAAACCGGGCAGCGTTTTACGCGTATCGTAAATTTTCGCGCCGGTTCCCTGCACGCGGCGGACGAACCGGTTGGCGAACGTCGCCACGCCACTCATATGCTGGAGGAAGTTGAGAATCACCCGCTCGGCGGCCAGGAGTGACCGCCGCGGCCCGCGGATGCGCACCAGTGGCGTGAGGCGCTGATCGCTGAATCGGCCTTCGATGATCTCCATGTGAAAACCGGGAATCGGCTCGACGCGCAGGCGCTCGTCGTAAGCGCGACAGATCATCTCCACCAACGGCAGCCCGCAAACGATACCGACGTCTTTTTGCAGGAGCGTGCCCACGCCGACGGCGTCGTCGGCGACCGTCAGGCGGCTGGTGACATCATCGTTTTGCGGGCCGAGGTCTTCGCGCTTGGCGAAGGCGATGAGTTCTTTGATTTCGTCGAAGTTGGGGAAGGTTTTGAGCATGGTGGCTTGTGTGGTGAAATCGCAAGATTTTACTGCCGGTGATTGTACTTGGTGTGTATATTATATCCCGCAACAACCGACGAACACATGGAGGCTTGACCGCAATGAGCCCATTGGCCGGCAATACAACGTTCACCGCTGATGAATTGCTCCGGATGCGCGACGACGCGCGGGGGTTTGAGCTGGTTCATGGACATCTTTTGGAGAAGACGGCGAGCAGAGAATCCAGCAAAATCAGCGGACAAATCATCTATTTACTCAAACTAGTTGCGGCCAAAACGCTGGAAGCCGAAGTTTATAATTCCGAGTTAGGCTATCAGTGCTTCAAGAACGATCCCAACCACATCCGCAAACCCGATGTTTCGCTGGTGCGTTCCGAGCGCCTTTCCGCCTTGGGAAATGTCGGCTACATGCCCATCCCCGCCGACTTGGCAGCCGAGGTGATTTCGAAAAATGATCTTGAATATGACGTGACCAGCAAGGTCGAAGAATATCTTGCCAATGGCTTCAGATCGGTGTGGGTGGTCGATCCGCAATCAAAACTCGTGACCATTCACCGGGCCGATGGGTCGGTGACCAAGCTGCGTGAAAACGACACCATCACCGGAGAATCGGCGTTGCCGACGTTTCAGTGCAAGGTTGCGGAGTTCTTTGTGTAGCACAATGTAGTAGCACAATTTCATCGCCGATCCATCGCCTAGCGCGCCACGCCCTTCTTCCCCTTCTTGCCGCTGCTCTTCGGTTGCCAGATCTTTGTCTTCGAGTCGGTCGGGTCCGGCTTGTTAAAGTTATTGCTCGCGATCCTGGGCGCGCCTTTCAATTCCTGGATGCGATCGCGCATTTGCGCCGCCCGCTCGAACTCCAGATTCTGCGCCGATTGAAGCATTTCTTCTTCCAGAATCTTAAGCAGTTCGGTGTTGTCCATCGTGACCTCGTCGGCCTTGATGGCTTCGGCGGTCGTCTTGCGGGCTTTAATCTCACTTTCGATGTTGCTGTGAATCGCCTTCTGAATGGTTTGCGGCGTGATGCCGTTTTTGGTGTTGTATTCCCGTTGCAGGGTGCGCCGGCGCGAGGTTTCATCCATGGCACGCTGCATGGCGGGGGTAATGGTGTCGGCGTAGAGGTACACCTTGCTGCCGACATGCCGGGCGGCGCGGCCGATGGTCTGGACGAGCGACGTTTCTGAGCGCAGGAAGCCGGTCTTGTCGGCATCAAGAATGGCGACCATCGATACTTCAGGCAGATCAAGCCCTTCGCGCAGCAGGTTGATGCCGACCAGCACATCAAACTCGCCGCGACGTAGATCGTTCAAGATTTCCACGCGCTCGATGGTCTGAATCTCGCTATGCAGATACCGCCCGCGGAAGCCGGCCTCCTGGATGTAGGCGCTCAAGTCTTCCGCCAGGCGCTTCGTGAGCGTGGTAACCAGTGCGCGGGTGCCGTTCTCGACACACACTTTGATCTGTTCCAGCAGGTGAGGCACCTGTCCCTGGGCCGAATGAACAATAATTTCTGGATCGATCAGGCCCGTCGGCCGGATGAGCTGCTCCACCACCTCGCCGCAGGAATGCTCCAGTTCTTCCTTTCCCGGCGTGGCCGAAACGTAAACCGCCTGGCCGATCATCGCTGAAAACTCTTCATACTTTAGCGGGCGGTTATCGAGCGCGCTGGGCAGGCGAAAGCCGTGTTCGACCAGCACTTCTTTCCGCTGCCGATCGCCGTTGTACATCGCTTTGATCTGCGACAGCGTGACGTGGCTCTCATCAACCACCAGCAGGAAATCTTTCGGAAAGTAATCGACGAGCGTAAACGGCTTCTCGCCCGGCTTGCGGCCGTCGAAGTGCCGGCTGTAGTTTTCGATCCCGCTGCAGAAACCCACTTCCTGAATCATCTCCAAGTCGTATTTCGTCCGCGCCAGCAGCCGTTGCGCTTCCAGCAGCTTTCCGTGCCCGCGGAGTTTCATCACTTGCAGGTCGAGTTCCTCGCGAATCGTCTGCACCCCGCCGGCGATGCGTTCTTCGGGCATGACATAGTGAACGGCCGGGTAGATGAAGATTGATTCGTGGCTGCCCAGCAGTTCGCCAGTAAGGGGGTTGATGGCATCAATATTCGTGATTTCGTCGCCGAACATTTCGATACGGTAGGCAAATTCTTCGTAACTCGGATGCAGTTCAACCACGTCGCCGCGGACGCGGAAGGTGCCGCGTTTAAAGTCCATGTCGTTGCGGCTGTATTGCAGGTCAATCAGTTTATGCAGCAGTTCGTCGCGGTCGATCGGCTCGTTTTTTAAAATAGGAATGACCGACCGCTGATAGCTCTCGGGCGAACCCAGGCCGAAGATGCAGGAAACGGACGCGACGATAAGCACGTCTCTGCGGCTGACCAAGTGGCTGGTGGCGCTCAGACGCAGGCGATCGAGGTCGTCATTACGACTCGCGTCCTTTTCAATATAGATATCCCGCTGCGGAATATACGCTTCGGGCTGATAGTAATCGTAGTAGCTGACAAAATAGCCGACGGCGTTGTTTGGAAACAGGTCTTTAAATTCCTCATAAAGCTGCGCCGCCAGCGTCTTGTTGTGGCTGATGACCAGCGTCGGCCGATTCAGCCGCGCGACGGTGTGCGCCATCGTGAAGGTTTTGCCCGATCCCGTCACGCCCATGAGCGTGTTGTACTTCTTCCCGCCGTTGATCGACTCAACCAGTTTTTCGATCGCCTGCGGTTGATCGCCCTGCGGTTTATAGGAGCTGACAACTTCAAAATCGGCCACGGCTCACCTCCAACCTTGATTGTATGCCCGAGAAATCTGAAACCACAGACGAACGCAGATCGACACGGATGAGAGAGTGGCTTACCACTTTAAAACCCAACGTTTATCTGTGTTCATTTGTGTTCATCTATGGTTCCCGCTTTCGTTGTCGCAGTGTTGGCGGAGGGAAAGACCAGGTAGGGCGTCAATTGCATCATCATCACGGCGCCGATGCCGCTAACCTTGAGCAGGTCTTCGGGCCGGGCAAATGCCGGACGACCGGGCGACTTTCGAACCAGTTGCTCGCGGAGGTTGACGATATCGGTGGCGCGCTTCTCGCCCAATCCGGGCAGCGCCGCGAGCGTGGCGATGTCGGCGGTGTTTGGATCGATCCGGTCGCGCAGCTCGTACAGGCGCGCGCCGCGTAGCGGGGGTGAATCCGCCACTGTCGTACGGTCGCGAAGCAGACGGAATCCGATGTAGAGCACAACCACCGTCGTCAGCAGGAGCAAAACGCGCCGCTGCGGCGGCATCCAGGCGATAGTGTCGGAAGAACCGGGCATTGTAGGAATCTATCGCTTGAGGCGATGAAACTGGTCGCGCATTTCCTGAATCTTCTTGAACGACGGCTTGGGCTTGAGCATGTCATCCAGCAGCCCCGCGCCCGGCAAGGACGGGTTGATGTCGGCCAGGTCGCCCCACGCGATGGATTCAATGTACGGCTTGCTGAGCATGAGCCGATACACCGCATCAATCCATTCGGCCTGCAGATTCGGATCCCACGGCCGATGCCACCGACCGGCGGCGGCGGGGTTGAGTGTGCCGTCTGATTTATCATTCGGATCCGGGTCCTGGCGATCCGGCACGGTCACGGCGGTCACAAACACCGGGCGACCCGTCGTGCTGAAACGGTCGAGCATCGAACTGATCTGAAACAAATCCCGCGTAAATGAGCCTGCCCGCGGGACGCCCATCTGAATTTCTAGGCCGAAGGCGTCGAAATTCACGCCGGCCTGTGCCACCATTTCGGCGTACAGCATCGGCGGAACGCTGCTGTGGCCTTTGGCGTGATACTCGCCGTAGGGTTCGGTGACCGTGACAAGCGTTCGCGCATTGGGAAGCAGCGTCTTCACTTGCGCCACGAGCAATCGTGTAAGCTCAATTATCTGCTCGAACGACAGCGTAAAATGGTTGCTGGTGTGCAGCCCCGCCACCACGTTCCACACGTTGACGGCTTTGCGATAGCGGTGGACAACCTTCTGCACAAACTCATACGCAAGTTCGCGCAGCGTATCGAAATCGTGCTCCCAGATGAACGACCAGTCGGGCATCCCGCCATCCGATAAATCCACCAGAGGTCCGGCGATAATCGGAATGCGCTTGCGACTAAGTTGCTCCACCCACTCATCCACCGGCTCGGTGACAAAGTTATCTTCTTGCGGCTGAAGTTGCTTCCAACTCATCGGCAATACAGCGCAATCGAACTGCTCAGTGATCGTATCTTTGTAACGCTGGTTCTGGATCGTCGAATCCACCCGGCAGCCGAACACATGCCGCGGAATGCCGCCGGTGGCTCGGCGGCGGTTCAGGAGCAATTCACCATGAAAACTCGCGAGCTGCTCGGAAAGATCGATCGCGATCGCCAGCGATTGATCAGCCAGTTGCGCCGCCGCTGCCGGTTCGTGCAGCTTGCCCAGCGCATCGGCGAACAGGTCCTGAGCGTCCCGAAACATGGCGGCGAACTGATCGGCGCGCGGAAAGTCGAATAGGTTCCAATCTTCCTGCTTCTGCACGATCTTCATCAAACGGCAGCGGGCGAGCTCGACGTTAAGGTTATACGGCGCGGCGCGCGGCAGCAGGCGCGTCGTCTCCAGGTGATAACACCCGTTCGCATTCACTTCCCAAAGAAGCGACAGGCCGACCGCGTGCTCGTCGGTTCGGCTGAGGCGTAGTTGGCCGTTCTCGAATGTCACTTCGCCGGGAATGGGCACGCTTTCAGGCCCCATTGCCACCGGGTTTACAGGCGAAAACTGCGTGAGTCGCTTTCCGTCGCGGTAGATTTCAAAGAGAATTGGCATGAGATTGCGTCGAGCCTTGGCGTCGCTTTAATAATCCACTCATCTTAATTCACTCCCGCGGTTCAAACAACGGCAGCGCATCCGGCACCAACCTGCTGCGGGCAAATTTCGCGAACACCCGTTGCAATGTGGCGGTGGTGTCGCTTAGTGTCGGGGGCATGTCGAGCGAAGCACTGCTTCAAAGCGATCTGCCCTTTCTCGTCCGCCGGGGGAAAGTGCGCGATGTTTATGACCTGGGCGATCACCTGCTGATCGTCGCCACCGATCGCATCAGCGCGTTCGACTGTGTGATGCCCAACGGCATTCCCGACAAAGGAAAAATCCTTACCCAACTCAGCCTGTTCTGGTTCGACCATTTTTCGCCACAGTTTGAGAACCACCTGATCGAATCCGATGCGCACCGGCTTCCCGCACATTTGCGCGGTTTTGCCGATCAGATTGAAGGCCGGGCGATGTTCACGATCAAGGCCGACGTCATCCCCATCGAGTGCGTGGCGCGAGGATACTTAGCCGGTAGCGGGTGGAAAGAGTATCAACAGAGCGGCACGGTCTGCGGCATCAAGCTGCCGTCTGGGTTGAAGTTGTGTGACAAACTCCCCGAGCCGATCTTCACACCCGCCACCAAGGAAGAATCTGGGCACGACATCAATGTGGGCTTTGATGAAGTGGTGCGGCGCGTCGGCGCGAACGTGGCAAACGAGCTGCGCGACCGCACGCTGACCATCTACAACCGAGCCGCCGAATACGCGCTGCAACGCGGGATCATCATCGCCGATACGAAGTTTGAATTCGGCATGATGCCCGGCCAGCGCATCATCATCATCGACGAAATGCTGACCCCCGACAGCAGCCGCTTCTGGCCCGCCGAAAAGTATCAACCGGGTCGCGAACAGGAAAGTTACGATAAGCAGTTCGTCCGCACTTACCTCGAAACGCTGGATTGGAATAAGTCCCCCCCCGCCCCGCCGCTGCCGGTTGATGTGGTGGAGGGAACCCGCGCGCGATACGTCGAAGCCTATGAAACGCTGACCTCGCGGCCTTGGCAAAAGTAGCGCGCGGCTCGGAGTTTGATGGTATGATGATGTTATGCGCAACCGCCTAATTGCTATTCCTGTCAACTTCGATGGCGAAACAATCGACGTCCCTCAGGAGCTTCGCGCGCGCGGCCCCGGCGAGGTCCTGTTGCTTGTCGGAGAACCGAATAAGGCGCGACATTCCTGGCGCGATGTAATTGGCAAGTTGAAGAACCCGCGATCGGAGAAGGAGATGGATTTGTGGCTCGACGAACTTCGCAATGAATGGGACGAGCCATGATTTACCTTGATTCCGGCGTGATTATGCGCCTGGTGGCCGCGCCGGCCGATGTTCGGGCCGAGTTGGAAAAACTCATTGGGTCGCAGAAAGTCGTGACGTCGCAAGTTGCCTACATTGAATGCGTCTGCAAACCAATCGAACTTAAGATGATCGAAGTTGTGCAAGCGTTCGACGCATACTTCGATTCGTCGGATGTCGATCTCGTCGACGTAGATTCCGCCATTGCACGCGTCGCAGCATATGTGCGTGCTAATTTCAAACTCAAAGTTCCGGATGCCATCCACCTGGCAACCGCACTAGAAACAAAGTGCCACACTTTTCTGACGACCGATTCAGACTTTGAGCGATGTCGAACTCAATCGTCAATTGAGTTCAACGTATTCCGAAGCTCGATTTAGGATTTGCAATTTGCTCGCGGACAAGGGGTGATTTGTCTGATACTATCGCGGGTATGGCGAGTTTGAGTTATCGCACCGCCGGCGAATCACACGGCAAAGCCTTGATCGCGCTGGTCGAAGGCATGCCCGCGGGCGTGCCTGTGGATCTGGATTTCATCAACAATGAACTAAAGCGCCGCCAAGGTGGCTACGGGCGCGGCGGGCGGCAGAAAATCGAGACCGACACCGCCGACTTTCTCACCGGCGTGCGCATGGGCAAGACGATCGCCTCGCCGATCGCCATGTTGATTCAAAATCGCGACTACCGCCTGGACGACCCCGCCGCCACCCCGCCGCTGCATCGTCCGCGCCCGGGCCACGCCGACTTAGCCGGGTCGATCAAATGGCTGACGACAGACTGCCGCGAAACGCTCGAGCGCGCCAGCGCGCGCGAAACCGCCGCCCGCGTCGCCGCCGGAGCACTCGCGCGATGTCTGCTCAAACAGTTCGGCATTGAAGTCTTCGGTTTCGTCCGCGCGGTCGGCACGGTCACCGCCCGCGTGGATGCGTTCGATGCGCCACAAGCCGGAGGCTTCAGCCCCGGATCGATCGCGCAATTGGTGCAATCGCGCGACGCCTCCGACGTCTACTGCCCCGACGAGCAAGCATCTCAAAGCTTCAGAGACTTCATCACCCAGATGAAGCAGAACAAAGACACCGCCGGCGGAGTTGTCGAGGCGCGCGTGTTCAATTGCCCCATCGGGTTGGGAAGTTGCATGACCTGGGACGGCCGACTCGACAGCCGCATCGCCGCCGCCGTCATGGCGATTCAGGCGTTCAAGGGTATGGAAATCGGCATGGGCTTCGAATGCGCCAAGCTCCCCGGCTCGCAGGTGCATGACGAGATCGCCTACGAAGCGGCGCAGAAAGATTCGCCGTCGCTCGGATTCGTCCGCAAAACCAACAACGCCGGCGGGCTAGAAGGCGGTATGACCAACGGCCAACCGATCATCGTCCGCGGCGCCATGAAACCCATCAGCACGCTCGGCAAGCCGCTGGCCAGCATCGACCTCAACACCAAGCAACCCAGCGAAGCCGGCTGGGAGCGCAGCGACATCAGCGCCATCGCCGCCGCCAGCGTGATCATGGAAAACGTGATCGCGTTCGAAATCGCCCGTGCCTTGATCGAGAAATTCAGCGGCGATTCGCTTGGCGAAATGAAGCAGAACTACGACCTGTTTTTGGCAACAGCAAGAAAACTGCCCCTCAGCTAACGGAGCACGGGTTTCCAACCCGTCTTCAATGTAACATGGGTTTTCAACCCATGATTTGTCGTAGCAGCCCTTTCACGCTGTGTTATACTAAGTCCATGCTCGACGTTGCCCGCAGAAAACAAATCAAAGTTGGCCCGAAAGACCACGGCCGGCGTATGAGCCTCGATGACTTCGATCGGGCCATTGCGCAAGAAGGTTCCATCTACGAATTGGCGAAAGGGGTTATCGAAGTGAGCGACGTCCCTAAACTGGATCACGGCAAACAAGTGCAGGAACTTCGCAACCAGTTGGTTGTTTACCAGGTCGCCAACGAGACGGTCATCGAATACCTCTCCGGCGGCAGCGATGCCAAGCTCCTCATCGGTCCGAGCGAATCCGAACGACATCCCGATCTGCTCATTTACTGCTCGACCGCCCCCGATGTTCCGCATCCCTGGTCAATCTGGATTCCCGAAATCGTCGTTGAAGTCGTCAGTGAGCGATCGCACAAGCGCGATTACGATGAAAAGCCCGACGAGTATCTTGAGGTCGGCGTGGAAGAATACTGGATCGTTGACGCGGCCAAACAGCAAATGACCGTCCTTTCACGTTGGCGCGGCCAGTGGAAGCAGTCGGTGGTGAAGCCGTCGCAAAAATATTCCACACACCGGCTCCCCGGCTTCAAACTCGACCTGAAGCGGGTTTTCGCGGCTGCAAAGAAGTAGCCGTATCAAGCGGCACGGGCTTCCAACCCGTAGTCCCCTGTCTCCAATCCGGTTTTGTCTTTGTTCGGGAGCGGGGATTCAATACAATCCCCCGCGTGCTATCCCGGGTTCATAGTTACATGTTGATCGGCATCGAAGCGCTCCCCTGCGAGGTGGAGGCCGACGTCGGAAGTCGCGGCGGCGTGGAGAAGGCGACCATCGTCGGTTTGGCGCAGACGGCGGTCAAAGAAAGCATCGATCGCGTTTACCGCGCAATGGTCAACAGCGGCTATTCGCACCCCGGCAAAGACGTCGTCATCAACCTCGCCCCGGCCGACGTGAAGAAGGAAGGACCGAGCCTCGATCTGCCCATCGCCATTGGCCTGCTGCGCGGCACCAACTTCATCCAGAACAACAACCACAAAGATTTCCTCATCGGCGGCGAACTGGCGCTCGACGGCCGGGTGAGAAAAATCAAAGGCGGCCTTTCAATGGCACTGCTCGCCAAGCAGAAGAAATTCCGCGGCGTGATCCTGCCGGCCGAAAACGCGATGGAAGCCGCGGTGGTGGAAGGCATTGAGGTCTACCCGGTCTCGTCGTTGTCGCAGGCGGTGTCGTTCTTAAACGAAACACTGCCGATGGTGCCTTACGAACTCGACGGGCAATCGTACACGTCGTCATCGCACAGCGAACTGCTCGATTTTTCCGACGTCCGCGGGCAGGAAGCAGTGAAGCGCGCCATCACCATTGCGTCCGCCGCGCAGCACAATCTGCTGATGATCGGCCCGCCCGGCACGGGTAAGACGATGTTGGCTTCCCGCATCCCCGGCATCATGCCGCCGCTGACGCGCAACGAATCGCTTGAGACGACGCGCATTTATTCGGCGCTCGGTCTCCTTCCCGACGGCGTGGCGCTCATGGATCAGCGCCCCTGCCGATCGCCCCACCACAGCGCCAGCGCCCCGGCGCTCATCGGCGGCGGGGCGATCCCGAAACCCGGCGAAGTCTCGCTGGCCCACAACGGCGTACTTTTCTTGGATGAACTCCCCGAGTTCAGCCGTTACGCGCTGGAAATGCTCCGGCAACCGCTCGAAGGCGGGGAAGTGACGATCGCCCGCGTACATGGGTCGATCAAGTTCCCGGCCCGCTTCATGCTCGTCGCCGCCACCAACCCCACCGCCAGCGGCCACGACCCCAAAGACCCCCGCCACCGCGACAAATACCTCTCGCGCCTCTCGGGCCCGCTGGTCGATCGCATCGATATCCATGTAGAAGTTCCCGCCGTTCCGTACAAGGAACTCACCGGCAAACGCGCCGGCACCGACAGCGCCACCATGCGCCAGCAGGTGGATAACGCCAGAAAGCGCCAACGCGCCCGCTTCGGCGACGACACGCTCAACGCGCAAATGTCGAGCAAATTGCTGCAAAAGCATTGCAACTTAAGCGAATCATGCCTGCTGCTGATGAAGCAGGCGATGGATGAATTGGGCCTGAGCGCCCGCGCCTACGACAAAGTGCGCCGCGTGGCGCGCACGATCGCGGATATGGATTCATCGGATGAAATTCAGGAGCAGCATCTGGCGGAGGGGATTCAGTATCGGTTGCTGGATCGGAAGCAGTAGTCGATTCATGAAGACGGTCGCGATGTTATTCGACCGGCGATATCCGTCACCACCGCATGTCGAAACTGATTTACATCTTCCTGGGCGCCGGCGTCGGGGGGCTTTTGCGCTACGGGCTGGGCGGGCTGGCGCAGCAGGCTTGGGGGTCGGGGTTTCCGATGGGCACGCTGGTCGTCAATGTGAGCGGATGCCTGGCGATCGGGTTCCTGGCGACGGCGTTCGAGGGACCGTGGCTCGTGCGCGAAGACGTCCGCATGGGCATCCTCATCGGCGTGCTCGGCGGATACACCACGTTCAGCAGCTTCGGGCGCGAAACGATCCAACTCTTCCACGATGGCCGACCGGCGACGGCGGCAACCTACGTGGTGCTCAGCAACGCCATCGCAATTATCGCAACATGGATCGGCTATTTAACGGCAAAGCGACTGCTGACCTGATCGGCAAACGCATGATTCACAGCCGAGGCGACGAGATCGCGGAGAACAAAAAACAAATTTGACATTCGAGGCAGTGACCGATAACCGCCGGCAAGCACGGCCCCGGCGCGTTGCACGCGTTACCGCCGGCGCGCTCGACATTTATCTGACGGCGTGGGCCGCGACATATTGTTGGCTTTCCCGGGCACTGAATTGAATCGGGGTCATAGTCAAAGGAGAACAGAAACGAGAACGACTATGAAGACCATCACCCACTTCCTGCAAAACCACTTCCCCATCTGGTACAGCAATCAGCCGTTCTGCCTGATCGTGCTCGGGCTGATCGGGTTAACCGCCATTTACTGGTTCAACACGCGCAGCAAGGCGGCGGTTGCGGTGATGGCGACGGAACTGTGCTACCTTATTCCGTTCTTCCGCGCGTAACGCATTCAAACAGCGGCGCGCGTCACTTCAACTGGACCATCGCCAGCCCCATTGGAACGGCTTCGGCGTACTCGAACACCTTGTCAAGCCCGGTCACAAGAAACGTACTCCACGCCTTAGTGCTGATGCCCGAGAGAATCAGCCGATGACCCGAATCGTGCAGCACCTTGCGCAGGCGAAGCAGCCGGCTGAGGTTGGAACTGTTGAGGAACTGCACGCCGGCGAAATCCAGAATCACGTGCGTCAGCCCGCCGCGCAGCGAACTATCCAGCGAGCTAAGATCGTCGGTGAATTGCGGATCGGTGCCCAAGTGAACGATGGTGACCTGATCCGACCATTTCTCGATTGCCATTCGTCGCCTTTCGCAAAGTCTGTCATTGCATAACGTAGCCAATCGGCGGAGCGGGGACAACATAATCATCGCGATCGCACCAGCCGCGCTTCATCAATGCCCATTGCGGTTCGCTTGGCGTCGATGTCCTTCATAAACCGCAGCCCGTCGGTGTAATAGCCTGCGGTGGGAACCAGATCGGGCAGGTGCATGCGCCAGAAGGCGTTGAAGCGGTGCATCATGGCTTCACGCAGGTATTTGCAAAGCATGCTGGCGACGGCGGTGGGCATGGAGGTGGATTCGGACTTGGTGGCGAACAGGATGCGGGCCGAGCGGCCGTCGGGGTGAACCAGGCGATAATCGCTGCAGTCTTCCTGCTCTTTAAGGATCTCCAACTGCCAGTCTTCGAACATGAGTTGCAGCAGCCGGCCGTAGTGCTCGCGGCCGCCTTGGCGATCGCAGACGATAATTAGCCCCTTGTTGGCGAATTGGCGAAGCAGCGTATCGATGTGCCCCGCCGACAGGGAAAACAGCACGCTGCCCTTGTTGCGGGTCTGACCGACCATGGCGTTGTACCGCCCTTCCAGCATCACGTTCGCCGCCAAGTGCTCAACTCGGCAGCGGGCCTGCTGCAGTTCGACTTTGAGCGCGTTGGTCATGATGCCGACCGCAGGCGCCTCAAGCTCGATCGGAAACTTCTCATCCGCCGCGGGAATGTACCACGGGTGGTCGGCGATGTGATGAAGCGTTTCCGGCGAGACGTGCCGGAGCAGATCGTTGAGACAGCCAATCGCCCCGAACCGGCACGACAGCAGGCACAACATGGAATGCTCAAGCCCCTTCAACCCCACCGACGGCGAATAAACCAGCTTGCTGTCGTTGATGTGCAGCTTGCGCGCTTTCCGCGTACGCGAGGCGATGCGGCGAAGCGACCGCCACAGATCAGGCCACGAATCGCCGTCGACCGGTGCATCGTCTCCCACCGACATCGCGCAGCATCCAACCACCAGCGGGCCCAGCAGCGGGCCGTATCCTGCTTCATCAATGCCGGCGAGAATCATCGTGACGGATCATAACACGGCGCGTTCGCGCGTGAAGCAGGATAGGCCGCCTCCGCATCGTACGAGCATTGATCACTCCGGCAACTTGAATTTGCCGACAAACACCTGCGTGGTGTTGTCGCTCGTTCGCTTGCTCGACCAGATCATGTATTTGCCGTCCGGCGAAAACGCCGGCAGCACATCCGCGCCGGCGGCGTAGGTGACACGGGTTTTCTCCGTTCCGTCGTCGCGCATCAGATAAACTTCATAATTGGCATGGCCGTGCTTGCTGGTTGACCAGGCGATCCACCCGCCGTTGGGGTGCCAGAACGGGCCCCAGTTTACGTTCGGGTCGTCGGTTAGTTGCTTCTCGTTTGTAAGACCGGTGATGTTTCCCTGTTCGTTATAAACCACATCGCTGGTGAACACCTGCAGCAGGTTGTTGCTCTTGCGATCAGAGCGGTAGCAGATGCGTTTGCCATCCGGCGAAAAGAATGGCCCGCCGTCGTAGCCGGGGGTTTTGGTCAATTGCACAACACCGGTGCCGTCGGCTTTCATGGCATAAAGCTCAAGGTCGCCGGTGCGGTTGCTGGTGAAGATGATGTGCTTGCCGTCGGGCGAAAAACTGCCTTCGGCGTCGTAGGCGGTGTTGTCGGTGAGGGCTGTGCGCCGTGTGACCAACTCTGGATTAAACGCGGCGGGTGTCGACGCAACCTGATTCGAATTCGGGTCCAACACCGGTGCGGTTGTCACCGGCGAACTATCGTGAAGATCGTACGTCAGCTTCCAAAGCTCCATGCCGGAGGGGTAAGACCATCGATAATCGCGGCCTTCTCGCTGATACCCCGCAGTCGGCTCATCGGCGACCTCCTTCCCGGCGGTGGACGCAAACAGAATTGTCTTCCCGACCGGCGCGAACCAGCCGCAGGTGTTGCGCGAGGGCTCGGCGCTGATCTGCTCCGGTCGAAGCAGGTTCGTCTGCTGAAAGCTCCTGTCGGCGATCCGCATTATGTACATCTGATACTGCTTCTCCCCCTTCGGCACGCCCTGAAAAATGATCTGCGTCATATCCGGCGAAAAGTACGCCTCGCCCGCACGATCGAACTGATCGCCAAAAGTTAACTGCCGGATGTCAGACAATATTCCCGCCTCGCGCTGCGTCGGAATCGGCTCGGCGGCGGGCTGAGTCGCGGGTTGGGTGGAAGGATTTTCCGCCCATACCGATGAGGTAAAGGCCGCCGCCGACACTAAAACGCACAGTCGCAACATATGATTTTCCTTCACGTCAGAATCCTTATGTTTTGATCTTAACTACAAGCCGCAAAGAGAAAAGTGATTCATACTCAATTTGTAGACATGACTTCACCACGCGTCGGTATAATCAAACTCTCAGGGCATTCACTCGAGGCGAGAAAAATGGTGCTGGATGTAAAGATCCGAAAACGGATCGAGCAGCTTCTTTCATCACCTGATGAGCATGGCGTGGCCGGGCCGCGGTTGCTGGTTGATGCGCGGCGGCTTTGGAAGCACGTGCAGAAATGGGTCGGTCAGCATCTGGTTACACCGGCAAATCCGGCGGCGCTGGAAATTGGCTGCCATGCGATCTTCCTGCCCATGAAACGCATTTCCGCCGTCTCGGTCGGTAAGTTCGGGCAGCTCAACCTGCGTGAACGCGCCGAGCAGGCGGCGGAAGAACTGGTGAGCGAGCTGGCCGATCACATGGAAGAAGCCGCGTTGGATGCCGCCGTCGCCTTGCTGGGCGAAGTGCCGCAGCGCAAGCCGTCGAGCGAAGATGCCAAGCTGCTGGCCGATGTGATCAACCTGGAAGATTTCGGCGTCAACGGCATTTTGTCGCAGGCGATCGTGCTGGCGGCGAAAGGGCAGGGAACCGATCAAATGATCGACGCAGCGGACAAACGCGACGCTTACGGTTATTTTGAGGCCCGGTTGAAGGACGGCTTCCACTTCGGCCCGTTGCGAGAAATGGCCCGCCGCCGCGTGGCGCGGGCAAGGCAAGTAATCGACCTGCTCAAACAGGAAGCCGCGGAGACGTGAAGGCATGAACGATCGGCCGATCCTCATCAGCGCTGCCGCCGTAGCGCCTATGGATCGACCGATCATCCGCGATGCTGGTGTCTTTTGCGCCGCCGGCCGGATTATCGCCGTCGGCCCGATTTCTGAAATCCGCCGATCGCTGCCGCCGCATGAAGAGCTTCATCTCGGGCACGTGTTATTGCTGCCGGGGCTGATCAACGCGCACGTTCATCTTGAGCTGAGCGGGTGCGATTCGTCTGACAGCCCCGGCGGCAATTCGTTCGGGGATTGGATTCGCTCCCTGCCGCAACGCACCGGCCGGTTAACCCCCGAATACCCCCAGCGCGTCGCCGCCGCCGTTGAGGTGGGCGTGCAGCAATGCCTTCGCTACGGCGTGACGGCGGTGGGCGATATCTCGGCACAGCCGGACATCACGCGCCCGCTGCTGCGCCACGGCCCGCTGCGCGTGGTGAGCTTCGGCGAAGCGCTGGGCCTTGCGAAAGCGCGCGATCGCTTTGATAAATCCCTTACGTCAGCGATCGACGGCGAAATGGCCAGCGATCATCTGCGTATCGGCCTCTCGCCGCACGCGCCTTACACCGTTGATCTGCAGGGCTACGACGAGTGTGTTCGGCTGGCCAAGCAGAAGCAGATTCCGCTCGCCACGCACCTTGCCGAAACGCCGGATGAGGAGACGTTTCTTCGATCGCAACAAGGCCTGTTCCGCGATCTCTGGAACAGCCTGGGCACTTGGGCCGACGACGTGCAGACTTTCGACGGGCCACCCATCGCCTTCGCGCGAGCCATCGGCCTGCTGGATGTCCCCACGATTCTGGCGCACGTGAATTACGCCGCCGACGATCACCTTTCCATGCTCGCCGCCGGGCAGGCCAGCGTTGTCTATTGCCCGCGTACGCACGCCTACTTCGACCACAAGCCCCACCGTTGGCGCGAGATGCTAGCCCGCGGGACGAATGTCGCCATCGGTACCGATAGCTGCGCCAGTTCGCCCAATCTCAATCTCGTTGACGACCTGCGCCTGCTGTGGCGTCGCCACGGCCATGCTGTCGATTCCGAACTGCTCTGGTCGCTCGTTACGATCAATGCCGCCCGCGCGTTGCAGTGGGACGGGCGAATCGGCTCGATCACCCCGGGCAAACTTGCCGATTTCACCGCGTTCAGCTTCGTGGGCGACGTCGATCCTCTGGCGGCGGTGCTGGAAGACGATTCGACGTTACCGTTGGCAACATGGATCGCCGGGAGAAAGGTGGGATAGCCTCAGATGAACGCGGATGAACGCGGATGAACACCGACTTGGTGAAGTCTCGCATTACGACAGGTAGGTCTCTCCAGAGTATCGTTCGGGATGACAAACGCCGAAGTACCGTTCGGAAAGACAAGCTCAACTTAACTGTCTTCGTCTGCTTCTCCGTCTTCATCTGCATTCATCTGCGTTCATCCGCGGCCAACCCAATCATGCCGCCGCGAACATCGTCCCGCCCGTGCTTCGGTTTCGCTCAATCGCATCGACAATCCTCGCCTGCACTTCATTCGGCTTGGCGACCATCTGCCACTGCGCCGGGTGCATCGATTGATCCAACGGCGAAATGTGCATCGTGCCCAGCCGAAAAATGCGCTCTCGCGTACAACGAACGATATCCACACGCGCCACTTTGCGCAGCGTACAATCGAACACGTCCACCTGAAACACGCCCTGAATTCGAATAATGCGCTGATCGGTCAGCACATAAAGCCTGCCCATCCAATTCAGCGCCGCCCACGTCAGCCGTCCGCACGCAATGAACGCGGCGGCCTCCCAGTAGTAAAAGTGATGCTCATCGAGCTTGGAATCAACAATGGCGACGGCAATGGTGCAGATGAGCGTGGCGGCGATGAAACGCAGGCTGGAAAGCACGACGTACCACAGCGAAGGCTTGATCGCCATGTGAATAATCTCGCCGTCGCGCAGCGCGTGCCGTGCCAGCAGCGCCGCCAGTACCGAACTGCCCCACGGCCGGGCCACGGCGGCGCTGGTGGCGTGCGCGCAATCACTGGCGCGTTCGGGAGGCTCTTCGTGCAGTCGCATGCTCATGATGATTTTCCGATTACGTGCGACTTAAGCGTAACAATATCGGGCAAGTTTCGGTAATAATTGTTGTAGTCCAGCCCGTAGCCCACCACAAACTCGTCAGGAATGTCAAAACCCACATAGTCCGCCGGCGTTTCGCGGGCGATCGGGCGATCCTTCCGCAGCAGCACGCAGGTCTTCACGCTGGCCGCGCCCGACTCCTTGAGCACCGGAATTACCGTTCGCAGCGTTCCGCCGGAGTCGAGAATGTCATCTAAAATCAGCACGTGCCGGCCGGTTAAGTCGCCGAACTGTTTGCTGATCACCTGCGACCCCTGCGTGCGAATGCTGGCGCCGGGATAACTGCTGACGGTAAGCAGCCCGATCTGCATCTGCATTGGAATCTGGCGGATCAGGTCGCTGCAAAATACGAGCGCGCCGGTGAGAATCGGGACGATGGTGATCTCGGCATCGGCCCCCAAAACCGGCGGGGAATGGTCGCGGACGATCTCATCGGCCAGTTCCTTCACCCGGCGGGCAATCTGATGCTGGGAGATTAAAACGCGCTCGATGTCAAGCTTCATTGCAGAAGTGTACCGCGTCACAACGCCCGGCCAAGAGCGCGGGCTACCGAACCGCGCGGCGATGGCTAGAATCCCTCGACCTTAACTTTGATGACAGACACCGTCCCGCCAACCCCACCCAGCAAGCCGATGAGCCAGAAGAAGGCCGCGATCGAAACCCGCGGGATCTTCGCCGATACGTTCTGGTTCATTTTTAAGAACGTGATCGGATGGGTGCTGATTCTCGCTTCGCCCGTGCTCGGGGTGACGGTTCCCGGGCCGGGAGGCATTCCGGTTTTTCTCATCGGTTTTGCACTGGTCACGTTTCCCGGAAAGCGGCGTCTCACCAGCCGAATGATGAGTGGCCGAGGGCTGCGGCCGGGGCCGGGACCTTTTACGTTCGTCTGTGCGCTGTTCTCGGTCTTGCTGACGATTGCGCTGGCGCTGGTGGCGCTGCACTATTGGAAAAAGGAAACCTTCGACCAGTATCGCGAAACATTCGACCAATACCTGCCCGTCGCGTTCGCGGGCATCGTGGCGTTCGGGATTTTATCGTTCCCCGTCACGTGGCTGGTGTTTAAGGCCGCCGTGGCGATCGCCAACTGGATCATTCGCCGCATTCCGTGGATTCGCCGCAAAATTCGCCCGTGGCTGCGCGCCAAGGGAATCAACCTTCTCCCTGCCCGCCGCAAGCGCGTGGCGGATGAAGACGGCCAATCCACGGTTGTTGAGAACGAAGAAATCCTCGAATTCCACAAAGAGTATGCCACGCTGCCGGCGCGCCTGTGGAAGATCCTGCAGCCGTGGCTCGGGCGAATGCTCACGGTCGGCATCACGCTATTCATTGTAGTGAAAATGGTCGGCCCACTGCAGGAACGGTGGGACGTGACCCAGGTGCAACTGAAGCAGATGAGCATGCTCCGCTTCATCGCCGCCGCGGGGATGTTTGCTGTATTTCTGCTGGTGTTTCGTGCGTTGGTGTGGCGGAAAATTCTTAAATCGTTCGGGCATACGCTGCCGTATGGCGCTTCGGTGCGGATCTGGTCGACCAGCGAACTGGCGCGGTATCTACCCGGCGCAATCTGGCAGGTGATCGGCCGGGTGATGTTGGTGAAACCGTACGGCGTGAGCGGCAGCATCTGCTCAACCACGCAAATTCTTGAACTGTGCATCTTCCTCATGGCCAACGTGCTCGTGGCCGGCGCCGCGTGGCTCTATTACGGAGCCAAGATCGCCGGGGAAGCCAAAGTGTGGTTCTATATCGCGATCGGCATCGTGCCGCTGCTGGCGCTGATCCTTCACCCGCGGGTGTTCTATACGATCGTCAATTACGTTCTAAACAAGCTGAAGAAGCCGCCGATTGTCAAACGCCTGCGCGGCAAGAATCTGCTGGTGGTGCTGGTGTGGACGATGATTGGGCTGCTGTGGCAAAGCCTGGCGGTGTACTTTATCGCCGAGAAGCCGCTGGGGCTGAAGATTGACTGGCTCTGGATGATCGCCGGCGCGTATAGCCTGGCTTGGTGCGCGGGTTTCCTGGCGTTCTGGGCGCCGGGCGGAATCGGCGTCCGCGAAATCATCTTCGTCGGGGCGATGAGCGTGATGCTGCCCGAATCGGTCCGCAGCCACCCACCGTTCAATGATGATGTGGCGCGAACCGGCGTACTGGTGGGATTAGGATTGCTGCTGCGCCTCTGGTCGGTGCTGGGAGAACTCATTCTCGCATCGATCGCGTATACATGGGACTACAAAGGCGCGATGGGAGTCAAGCAGACAGTGATCGCCTCGCTCGGTGCGCCAAGGGAGGGTTAGGGAGGCGGCGGAACGGCGCAACGCATTATTTGCCTAACAATGATGAACGACCAAGCACTCGACATCCTCACCGAACTTTGCTCCATCCCCACCGCGCCGTTCGTCGAACATCGTGTGTTGGCTTGGATCGATGCGTTTGCCAAAAAACGCCGGCTCCGCATTACCTCCGACAAATACGGCAATCGGTTGATTGAGCTTGGTCCAAAATCGACCAAGCCGCGGTTGGTGTTCGTCGCGCACAGCGATCATCCCGGCATGGTCGCGACCAAGATGCTCGACACAACCACGCTCCTCGCCCGCTTTCACGGCGGCGTGCTGAGCGAATACGTGCTCGGCGAGAAGGTTCTTTTCTTTGAGCGCAAGCGTGAAGTCCGCGGCGTCATCAAACGCGTCACGCAAACCAGCGACCGGGCTGATTACCCGGCGGAAGTTGAAGTGACGGTAAAGTCACCCGTAACGGCGGGTTCGCCGGGCACGTTCGATCAGGGTGTGGGGCGCACGAAATCCGGCAAGTTTTATTCGCGGGTATGCGACGATCTCGCCGGCGTTGCCGCGATTCTCGCGGCGTTCGACGAGCTTCGTGGCAAGCGCCTCAAGGCACCGGTGGCGGCGCTGATCACCCGCGCCGAAGAAGAAGGATTTATCGGCGCAATCGGCGCGGTGAAAGACGGAACGCTCATCCGCAAGACCGACCGGCTCATCAGCGTCGAGTGTTCGGCCGTTCAGCCATACGCGCAGCAGGGCAACGGGGTGATTCTGCGTGTCGGCGACCGCTTGAGCATCTTTAACTCGGCGTTCACTTACTGGATGAATCAGCAATGCGACGAACTGGCGAAGGAAGACAACACGTTTAAGTTCCAGCGATGCCTCATGCCCGGCGGGGCATGCGAAGGCACGGTTTTCGACAGCCACCGCTACTGCGCCTCCGCCACGTGCGTGCCGCTGGGGAATTACCACAATATGGATCGCGAGAAGAAAAAACTCGGCCCGGAGTTTATTGACCTGGCCGACTGGACGAACGAAGTAAAATTGTTCATCCGCCTGGCCGAACGCGCCGGCACGATCGACCTGAAATTCAGCCCGCTCAAAGCCCACCTGAACAACCGGTTTGCGGCGATGAAAAAATACCTGTAAGTAGCGTTTATGCGCCCTGTACATCGGCGCAAGAATCCGCGGCTAACGCCGCGGCGTCAGCCGTGGATGGGGCCGGCACTGTCAGCGTCATCCCGGAAGCCGGCTTCGTCAAAAATTTGTGTACCCTCGGCCGGGGTACTTTTGTATAGTGGCCGTGACCGATTGCTCGCGAGCTGGATCGCTCTTCGCCGAACTGATCCAGCCGTTTGAGGGACGTGCCGTATGAAGCGTTTATCCCAGTCAAATGTTCCCGCACGCCTGGAATCTTTGGAATCCAGAACCCATCTTGCAGCCCAACTGCCCTTCCCCAACGACACTCCGGCGGCAATCCCCGGAACGGTCGAGGCGGAAAATTACGACCGAGGCGGAGAGGGGATTTCGTATCACGACACTACATCCGGCAACGTCACCCAAGTATACCGAAGCGATGATGTCGACGTGGAGGGCGTTATCGGCAGCCTGAATGTCGGCCATATTCGTTCGGGCGAATGGCTGGAGTTCTCCGTCAACGTCGTCGAATCTGGCACCTATCGCATCGAAGCCAGCGTGGCCAGCAATAACTCCGGCGGACGGTTCCGCATTTCCGTCGACGCCGTGAACAAGACCGGCTCGCTCACCCTGCCATACACCGGCGGATGGCACACGTGGAAACTCGTCACCAAGAGCGGCGTGTCTCTGGCGGGCGGAACGCATGTGGTTCGATTGACGATTGAATCGAGTGCGTCGGGCGGCGATGTAGGAAACATCGATTTCATTCGCTTTGTCAAAACCAGTACGAGCAATCCGACCGACTTCAACCCCAGGCCGCTCACCTGGGTCAGCAAAGCCACCAATCCGCTGCGCCGTGAAGAAGCGCAGAGCTTGGTTTACAACGGAAAGCTGTATCAACTCGGCGGGTACGACGGCAATTTTCAGGCGTCGCATCGGGTGGATGTGTACGACCCGGCAACGAATAGGTGGTCGCGTAAGCGCGATATGCCGTACAACATCACCCACGCCGCCGTGGCGGCTGACCCGGACGGGCGTTCGTTCTGGTTCGTGGGCGGATTTCTCGGCAGCTTTCAACAAAACGGCGGCGCGTCGCAAGGCCCGCCGGCGACCGGCAGAGTCTACAAGTACGACGCCGCCACCGATAGCTGGAGCACCCAGCGCTCACTGCCCCAAGCTCAAGCCGGCGGCGGCGCGGGGATCATCGATCGCAAGCTTTATTTCTTCGGCGGCGCCGACAAATCGCGCACGTTCGACCGCTCCGAAGGCTACATGCTCGACCTGGACGACCTATCGTCCGGCTGGCAGCGCATCGCCGACACGCCCAACCCGCGCAACCACCTGGGCGGAATCGTCGCCGGCGGAAAAATCTATGCCATCGGCGGGCAATACCTCCTCGAAGATGAAGGCGTCGCCACCAATCGTGTCCATCGTTACGACCCGGCCACCAACACCTGGACGCAAGTTGCCTCCATGCCGCTGGCGCTCAGCCACTACAACGCCAGCACGGTGTTGTTCGATCGATACATCATCACCGTCGGCGGAGAAAATCCGCACAACGTGGCGCAGCCGTATGTGTTCGCCTACGACACCGTGCTTGACCGCTGGGCTAGGCTTACCAACCTGCCCAACCCGCGCCGCGCGGGCGTGGCGGGGTTGATCGGCACCAAACTCATTCAATCGACCGGCTACAACCGCTCTCAAGGCGAAACCGCGACGACTTACATCGCCGATTTGGCGAATACCTTCACGTGATGGCGTGACAATGCCGAATTTTTGATTCAGCCCCACATGGCCGCAATCTTCCGCTTAATGTCGCTCGCGGCGGCCAGGGTGGATGGGTGGACGGCTGCGGCGATCTTCGGCTGCATGGCTACCCGCTCGAAGCAATCTGTCATGATCGGCTCGGTGAGAAACCGCGTGGGCTGGGCATAGGTGTGCCGGTCGCCGGTGGCCCATTTCTTGGCGTAATATTTCATCGGCACACACACCTCTAAAAAGTCTTTGGCTCGGGTGAGGGCGACGTAAAACAGCCGCCGCTCTTCTTCAATTTCGTCATCGCTGCCGGTGGCCATGTCGCTGGGAATATTGCCATCGGCGGCGTGGAT
Source organism: uncultured Tepidisphaeraceae bacterium (assembly GCA_964641895.1). Taxonomy (GTDB): domain Bacteria; phylum Planctomycetota; class Phycisphaerae; order Tepidisphaerales; family Tepidisphaeraceae; genus UBA2421. The sequence goes on along the minus strand of CAZXLA010000001.1, from coordinate 37,023 downwards.
CACATACACCGAATCCCACTCGCAACCCTTGGCGCTGTGAATCGTCGAAAGGATGAGATAATCCTCCTCGCGCAGCGGCGGGCCGGCCAAATCCTGCGTGCCGCTGGGCGGGTCGAGCGTGAGATCGGTCAACATCTGCTGGCGGCTGGCGAAGTTATTACTGATCTGCTCCAACTGATCGAGATCGCGGCGGCGAACCTCCGCCTGGTCGTAGCGGCGATCGAGAATCGGGCTGTAGAACTTCTTCACTTCCCCAACCTGGTCGGGCAGCGGCTGCTTGCCGTCGCCTAGATCGATCATCATTTTAACAAACTGCGGCCATTGATCCGCGGCTGCCGCCGGCGGCGTGAAGTGTTTCCACGCTTTCAGCTCGAACTTGTTCACGCCTAAGTGCTCAATCGCCCTTTTTGCAAACGCCGGACCGAAGCCGTCCATTAACTGCAGGACACGATAGGCGCTGGTGGAGTCTTTTGGGTTTTCGGCGACGCGAAGATACGAGATCACATCTTTCACATGCGCCGCTTCAAGGAACTTCAGCCCGCCGTATTTCACGAACGGAATCCCGCGCCGCCCGAGTTCGATTTCCAGCCCGTCGCTGTGATGCGCCGCCCGGAACAGCACCGCCTGTTTGCGCAAATCGATGCCCGCCTCATGATGTTCGAGAATGCGCTTGATCAGATAGTCGCTCTGCTGATCCTCGTCCATCAGTGTCACCAGTCGCGGCTTCTGCGCGCTTTTGCGAACGGAAAACAGGTTCTTTTCCAGCCGCTTCGGCGCAAGCCCGATCACGCGGTTGGTCGCATCGAGAATCGGCTGCACGCTGCGATAGTTCTGCTCGAGTTTGCAGGTTTGGGCGTTGGGATAAGTTTGCGAAAATTCCAGAATGTTGGTGACCGTCGCGGCGCGAAAGGAGTAGATGGCCTGCGCGTCATCCCCCACCACCGTCAGCCCCCGACCGCCGGGGCACAAACGCTTTAAGATTTCCGCCTGCAATGCGTTGGTGTCCTGGTATTCATCCACCAGCACGGCATCAAACCGCCTGCAAACCTCCGCGGCCAGCGACTCATCCTGCATCAGGTAGTACCAGTACAACAGCAGGTCGTCATAATCGAGGATGTTCTGCTGCTGCTTGTATTGGGTATACGTTGCAAAGAGTTTCTTCAGTTGATCGGGGAACGCCTGACACCACGGAAAGTGCGCCTTCAGCGCCGCCTCCACCGGTTCTTGAGCGTTTACGCAGCGGGAATAGATGCTGAGGCACGTGCCCTTTTTCGGAAACCGCACGTCGGCTTTATCGAATTCCAGCTGGGCGCGAACGTCGTTGATGACATCTTCGGCGTCCGATCGATCGAGCACAGTAAACGATTCGCTCAACCCCACCGAAGCAGAATGCACGCGCAAAAGCCGGTTGGCAATGGCGTGAAACGTCCCGCCCCAAATCCGCGCTGCCGCGTGCGCGACACGCGCGGAGGGCGAGGCTCCCGCCGAGCAGCGAGCACTCATGGCGCATTTGCTTAGAATGCTTTCGACCCGCTTGAGCATCTCCACGCTGGCCCGGCGGGTAAACGTCAGCAGCAGAATTCGCCCGGGATCAACTCCTCGCTCTATCAGCCACGCGACGCGATGGGCCAGCGTGTTGGTTTTGCCCGTCCCCGCGCCGGCGATGATCAGCAGCGGTGCATCCTGAGGCGCGGTGGCGGCGGCGCGTTGCTGGGGGTTGAGTTGGTCGAGCCAGGAAGCGTCCATGCTTTGCTCCGAAAAACAGATTTGCAGTTCGTGCTTTGTTTGGACTGTTGTATCATCGTCGGTTAAATATGCCAAGCATCAACTCTTCAGCAAATTACCGTCTGGGTTCGGCGCAGAATGTTGATCCGCAGATGAACGCAGATCAACGCAGATTAAAAAAGTCTTTATCCAAATCTGCGTTAACCTGCGTTAATCTGTGGTGCCGACTGTCTTGGCTTCAGCTTGTAATCCTCACGATGCTCGCAATACCGCGCGTTGGCCTGCCTCAATCAAAAATGCCTGACTTTAGTCCCATCGACGCAATCATTGAAAAGGCAATCCAGGGCGGCAAATGTCCCAACGCCGACCTCTTTGTCGGCCGGGGCAATGATGTCCTCTATCAAAAGTTTTACGGGAAAATGGCCATCAAGCCCGAAGAGAGGCCGATGGCACCGGGGCTGGTTTTCGATCTCGCTTCGCTCACCAAACCGATGGCCACGGCCACATCGATCATGATCCTGCACGAACGCGGCAAACTGAACGTTAAAGACCCCATCGCCAAATACATGCCCACATTCGCGCAAAACGGAAAAGAAGCCGTGACGATCGAGCAGTGCCTGCTGCACATCGCCGGATTCGTCCCCGACAATCCGCTGAGCGATTTCGCCGACGGCGGCAACATCGCCATCGAGCGCATCAAGGTCGCGCCACTCAAGAACGCGCCGGGCACCACATTTGCGTACAGCGACGTCGGCTACATCGTTCTCGGCGAACTGGTCCGTTTGATCGATGGTCGGACGATCGATACGTTCGCGCAGGATGAAATCTGCAAACCGCTGCTGATGCGTCAGACTTCCTACCTGCCGACCAACCGCGCCTCGATCGTCCCCACCGAAGCCCGCGACGGCGTCTTCACCCCCGGAGAGGTTCACGACCCCCGCGCCCACAAAATGGGGGGTGTAGCCGGCCATGCGGGGCTATTCGCAAGCGCGGACGATGTGGCTAAATTCTGCCAAATGATCCTGCGCGGCGGCGTGGCCCGGGGCGGAGCGCACATTCTAAAACCCGAGACCGTTGCTGAAATGATCAAACCCCGCCCCGCCCCCAACGATCAAACCCTGCGCACATATGGCTTCGATTGCGTAAGCCCATACGATTCCCCGCGCGGAAAGGCGTTCGCCAGGGGCAAAAGCTTCGGCCACACCGGCTACACCGGCGGCAGCATCTGGATGGACCCGGATAGCGGCGTGTACATCGTCCTGCTCACCAGTCGCCTCCACCCTGATGGCAAAGGAGACGTGAAACAGTTGAGATTTGACGTGGCGACGGCGGTGGCGGAGGCGCTGGGGTTATAGCGAGGCCACCCGAATGGGACGGACGACGGCAGGGACCAAGAACCATTTTTCGGCGCCAAACTCCTGATTGCGTGCGGGAGTCTGCACAGCCTCGTCGATGGGCGATTCAACAATTGTAGCGGCGCAGTAGCGCCACGGTTTGTCGGCAGCGGATGGCCCATCGCGGGCGATAGTCTAATGGTTTCGCAAATTCACTGCACCCATCGCCTTCAATTTGACGATCGATCATGCCAAAGGCCTACCATGAAATTCCCCCACATCATGGAGGAATTTCATGGTACGACAAAAGCCGTCAAAGTGCTTATGACGTCCACTTACGAGCCGCGAGCGTAAGCGACCGGATTCGGTCTTGCGGGATTCGGGTCGCTTACGTTCGCCGCTCGTTACAGGATTTGTCTTCACGCGCGGGTGAAGATTCGTGGTCGTTCGTCGGGACGATCTGGTCCACAATCTCCGCGAGCGGCAGGTGACCGTCGAACCAGTTCACCGCGGGGAATCGGCGGAACCACTTGATCTGGCGGCGCGAAAGCTGGCGGGTGGCGATCTTCGCTTGTTCGATCGCGTCATCCAGTGAACACTTATTCTGCACGTGTGCCATCATGTCGCCATAACCCGCGGCTTCTTCGGCGGTCTGGCTTAACGCGCCGTGTTGAGCCAGCAGCGATCGCACCTCGTCCACCCAACCCGCGGCAACCATCGCCTTCACGCGCGCGTTGATGCGCCGGCTAAGCTCTTCGCGGTCCCACGTGAGGCCGATCCACGTGGCGTGGTGGCGTTTGGGCGAGTGGTCTTCCCAATGCGTTTGAAGCGACGAGATCGGACGGCCCGTAAGCTCGAATACTTCCAGCGCGCGAATGAGCCGGCGTTGATCATTGAGGTGAATCCGCTCGGCGGCGATGGGGTCGACTTGCTTCAGAAGGGCGTGCAGTTCCGCCGACTCGATCGCGCGAAGGCGCTCACGAATGGCCTCGTTCGCCCCGGGGCCTTCGAAGATGCCTTCGAACAACGCCTTGAAGTACATCGGCGTTCCACCGACGGCGACGAGTGGAACGCCCCGCCCGGCGGCGCCGGCTATCACGCGGTCGGCCAACTCGACAAACCTGGCAACGGCGAAGTGCTCGGTCGGCTCGGCGATATCAAGCAGGTGATGCGGCACGCGCGATCGCTCCTGCGGCGTGGGTTTGGCGGTGCCGATGTCCATCCCGCGATAAACGGTCATCGAATCAACGCACAAAATCTCGCCGCTCACACGTTCGGCCAAGGCCAGCGCAAGGGCGCTCTTGCCCGAGGCCGTCGGTCCAATTACTGCGAACATGGGCGGGTCTCCTGCCATCTTTGCACGTTTTCCAAAGCGGCTGTCAGACCTGCAGCCGATTATAAACCGATGCTGAAATTCTCGTCGCCGCAACTGTCTTTGATTCAATGAATTACATTCAACGGGGGCAAGAAGCGAGTTTGGCACGCAGGTTGTAATGTGGAATGACGAAGTGTTGAACGATTATTCACAAACGCAGGAGACAAATCATGGCACTTCCTACTGGCGTATCTCGGGCGGTGGGCATTGACCCGATGCATGTGGTTTCGCGCGAATTCGGCAACGCCGTCGGGCGGTTGTTCAACGTTCGCGACGTGATCGAAGGCGGAACATTCGCATCCTACGCGGTCGATGTGCGTGAAGATGCCGATCACATTTACGTTGAAGCTGAACTTCCCGGCTTCAGCAAAGAGCAGGTCGCCATCACGCTGGAAAACCAGACCCTCTCCATTACCGCCGACCGCAGCGATGAGAAGACGAACATGAACGGCGAAGCCGGCGAATACCTTCTGAAGGAACGCCGTCATACCCGCTTCAGCCGAAGCTTCACCCTTCCGCCGACGGTGGATGAATGCAAGGTCGACGCCAAATTGGCCGAAGGCGTGTTGCGCGTGACGCTCAATAAACGCGAGGAAACGAAACCGCGGAAGATCAATGTCGGGTAATTGCGCGTTTTGGCGAAGCGGCGTCGTAACGATTGACGATTGACGATTGACGATTGAGAAGACGCGCGAATCCGCGCGTCTTTTATTTTTCTTAATCGTCAATCGTCAATCGTTATGAGAAGGACCCGCAGATTCGCGCAAACCGCCCCGCCCGTTCTCCACCGCAATGCGCGCATTGCGTTGCAACTGCGGCAGCCGAATTCGCTTCACCGCCGAACGACGGAAGGTTCGGTCGAAATCTTCCTTGTGCCAATTCAGCACGTCCTGTAACACGAGCCTTCCTGAGGCGATTCGCGGCTGAAGCTCGGGGATTTCCGTCGCCGGCGCTTTGCTGTTCCACGGGCAAACGTCCTGGCAAATATCGCAGCCGAAGAGCCAATCGCCCATCTTCAGTTGCAGCGTGGGATCAATTTCGATCGGGTGCTCAATCGTGAGGTATGAAATGCATTTTCGCGCGTCTAGCTGGTACGGCGTGATGGCCGCCGTGGGGCACGCTTCAATGCACCGCGTGCAGGTGCCGCAGCGATCGACCGCCGGCGAATCGATGGGCAGATCGATCGTCGTCAATACGCTGCCCAGGAAAAGCCACGAGCCGATGCGCTCGTTGATCACGCAGGTGTTCTTGCCCACCCACCCGACACCGGTGCGTGAAGCGAGTTCCCGTTCGTTGATGGGCGCGGTGTCCACGCCGCACCGTGTGTAGGAACCGGGGACGGCGTCTTTAAGAAAGTCGGCGATGGCGTAGAGCTTATTTTTGATCAGCTCGTGGTAGTCGTCGCCGAGGGCGTAACGGGCGATTTTGCCTTGTGCGAACGAGAATTCATCCGGGGCTGAATCACCCGGCTTGCAAGCACCCGGCTTGGGTTCATCGTTCAACGGATGGAAGTAGTTCATGGCCACACAAACCACCGTTCGTGCGTTGGGAAGGAACTGTGCCGGGTCGAGTCGCTCATCAATGCGGTCGGCGAGAAACGTCATCTCGCCGGCTTTGCCGTCGCTCAACCACTCCCGGAAAAACGCCCCCCGCGCACTCGCCGCCGCCGGCGCGATGCCGACGAGGTCGAACCCTAATCCGCGCGCCAGCGCCTTCACTTGGCCGGTCAGTACGTGCAAGTCAGGAGGTTGTCGCGCGTCGAGTGGTTGCATGCTTGACTCCCTGGACCGTTACCCCGGGAGCGGGGCGGGGTGAGGGTTCTTACGGCAAACGATGTAACGCAGCATCCTTAAAACCTGTCGAATGACATTGATGAGGTTGTTATCGCGCGCCGGCTGCAAAACGGAAACTCAAAATTACACCTTAACGCTCTTCCACCCCCCATGCCGAAACCGAACGAACATCGCAACGCCACGCAGCAGCAGATCGGCGCACAACAGAATCCAGATCGTAGACAGGGTGACATGAAAAACCTGCGTCAACACCAACACGCCGACCAATCGTATGCCGACGAGGCTGATCATGTTGATCATCATTACACTAAGTGTGTCGCCGGCGCCGCGCAGGCTCCCGCCGAAGATGATCGCGGCGGCGAAGCCGGCTTGAACGAAACCGGCGTAGAAAAGGCATTGAGTAGTCATGGCGACCACGTTCGGGTCGGTGCTCATGACGCTGGCGAAGGCATGCCCGAAGAGCACGAGCATGATCCCGCCGAAGGTCATGATCGACCCGCCGACCGCGTACGCGAGGTAAGCGGCGCGCTCGGCGCGGCGCGGGTTCTTCATGCCCAGGCTCTGGCCGACCATGGTCGTCGCCGCGATCGCGATCGCAAAACCCGCAAGGTAGCTGAACGCCTCGACGCGCACAGCGATGGCATGCGCCGCCCCCGCCGCCGCAGTCGGGTCCATGTTGTTAATGATTTTGATGAGGATGATATTCACCCCCCACATCACCGCGCTTTCGGCGCCGTTGGGCAGGCCGATGCGCAGCAACCGGCGCATGTTGTGCCAATGCGGGCGCAGCCGGTGCACATGCAGTCGAATGCCGCCGCGGCCGATCAGCAGCACTGTCATTTGCATCAACGCGCCGACGATGTAACCGCACAACGCCCCGATCGCGATCCCCCGAAAGCCCAGCGCCGGCATGCCGAACCAGCCGAATGTGAGCGTGACGCCAACGCCAATGTTGACCGCATCAACCGCGATCATGGCCAGCGCCGGCGAAATGGTATCGCCCGCGCCGCGCAGGCACGCGTTGGCCACCAGCAGCACGAGCATGAACGGCAAACCGAAGGCGATCGTTCGCAGGAAAACCCGCGCAAGTTCGACCGCCTCACCGTGCAGGCCCATCATCCCGGCGATCGGCCCGGCCAGGACGTAGACGACACCCGCCATGAACAATCCTGCAAGGCCCGCCAAACCGATCGATTGCCCGCAAATGCTGTTGGCCAGGCCGCGATGTCGGGCACCGGTGGCGCGCGCGATGATGGCGGTCGATCCCGTACCGACGGCGCCGGCGATCAAGCCGATAAACCAAAGCAGGTACGCGATCGTCCCCACCGCAGCGCCGGCGGCGGTCATATGACGCTGCGCCTCGGCGGCCTGTTCGCCGCTCATTCCCGGCGTGATCGGCGTTACGTGGTTGGCAATGTAGGTGTCGGCCAACCCCGAAAATGCGTGCAGCATCTGCTCGATCAGCACCGGCGCGGCCAGCAGAATCAGCGCGCGCAGCAATTGCGACGTGGTTTCCGTCGCCGCTTTATTCAGAGTTTCCGCCGCCGGCTCTGCCAACACCATGATTCGCCGCCGATCATAGCGGCGGATGGAATGAGTTGCATGAGGATGGAAATGCGCCTCAGAACTCCCCCCTCTCTGAGTACATGGAGGGGGAGATTTAGATTAAGCTCACCTGTTCAACTAAGGAGCGATTGATGAAGAAAATTCTGTTCGCCGCCGTTGCGGTTGTGGTTTTGGTCGCAGGTTGCGAGAAGACGATCAAGGAAGCATCGTCGTCGCCGATTAAACAAATGCCGACAGCTTCTCCAGCGTGGCCTGCATCGGCTTGATGTATCGATCGCCGAACAGGTTGACGTGGTTGACCAGTTCGTAAAGCTGGTAGATGTGCTTCCGCCGCGCATGGTAGTCGTCGTCGGTTTTAAACGACCGCTGATACTCCTTCATAAACGCCGGCGTGATGGTGTGGAACAGATCGAGATACGCCAATTCACACTCGGCGTGGGCAAACCGGCAGTTGGGGTCGAGCAGCGCAGTGATTTTCCACCGGCCATCCTCATCCGCCGCCGCCAGAACGTTGCTGGCCCAGAGGTCGCCGTGCGTCAACCGTGGCTGATCGGTGTGCGTGAGCAATCGATCGAGTTTATCGTGAATTCGGCCAATGAGCTTCCGTGATTTGTTGGCGATGGCCGAATGCTTCTCGCACTCATGCCAGATGCCGTCGTACAACCCGCGATAGAACGCCGGCCATGTTTCGCCCCCCGATTCTCCCCCGGATTCGCCCCACGTTGCACCATTGACCGTCGCGGGCTTCTTCAAAGCCGATTCAGGCTCGACCTTGCCGTAACGCGCGCCCGTGTGCTGATGCAGCGCCACCACCATCTGCCCGAGCTGCAACTGCAAAGCTTGAAACGCTTCGGGCGCGCATTGCTCTTTGGCATCGTGCAGATTTATCCCGGGCATGTGTTCGATCAGGAGGTAGCTGTCGGGCGCATCGAGCGAGCCGGTGTGACATTCATACACCTGCGGCGCCGGCAGACCGATCGACCGGAGCAGTGAAAGTTGATGCGCTTCGACTTCGTACGATCGATCCACCCGGTGCGGAGAAACCTTGAGCACCGCTCGGTCGCCGGCCTTGGTCTGCAGCATGAGGGTGGTGCTGATCGACCCGCCGTCGAGAGCCGACACGGAATCCAGTTCCGCACTGTCGCCGGACCATCGTTGCACGATCCGGCGAAGTGTCTGCCAAGAAACTTCACCCGCGTCTTGGGACATGAGTTGGCCGTATTGTCGATCGATCGCCCGCAAGTTGCAAAGGAAAAACGCAGATGAATTCACGAAGATGTGCAGGAATTGAGCCGCGGCGGGCCAATCCGTACAATCCCACTCCGATGAAACTACAAAATCCGCCCCGGTTGATGATTCTCGGCGTTCTCGGCTTCGTTCTGTTCGGTTGCCAAACCGTTCCGACCAATGCGCCTACGCCGCATCAGGTAAGCGTCGAACGCACCCGCAAATCGGTAGCGTATCTCGCATCCGATGCGCTCGAAGGCCGCGGCGTGGGGACGAAGGGGATCGATCTCGCCGCCGACTACCTCGCCGACGAGGTGAAGTCGATCGGCCTGAAGCCGGCCAAGGGCGCCGACGGCTACTTCCAGCACTTCAGCGTGCGCGGCGATGCTTCAGTCGACCTCGCCACCACTGTCTCGCTCGCCGGCGCGACAATGGAACTTAACAAAGATTATCGCCCCCACGCCATCAGCAAGGCCGCCGCGTTCACCGGCCCGGTGACTTTCGTGGGTTACGCGATCAATCAAACCGAGCCGGCCTACAACGACTTTGAGGGCGTTGATCTGAAAGGCCGAGTGGCGCTGGCGATGCGTTTTGAGCCGCACGATGAGAAAGGCAAGAGCCGGCTGGCCAGCACATTTGAATCATGGTCGGATGCCGCATCGCTCACCACCAAAGCCGAGGCGGCGGCAAAAGCCGGCGCGACGGCGTTGCTGGTGGTCAACCCGCCGAATCATCACAATGAAGCCGATGAGCTTTCGGCTTTCGGGCGGCGCAGCAGTCGCAACCTGGCTTCAATTCCGGTCATTCAAATCACCCGCGCCGCGGCCGACCGCTTGCTGGCCGCCGGCGGCGTGAAAGACTTAAAGACCCTGCAGGAATTGATCGACACGGAGTTTAAACCCGCTTCGGCACAGCTTGATGATGCGCAGGTGGCCGCCGGAAAGGTCGAAATTCTGCAGAAGCAGATTCCGGTTAAAAACGTGCTGGCAATCTTGCCGGGCCGCGGATGGAATGCGGATGAATACATTGTGGTGGGCGCGCACTACGATCACCTGGGCTTCGGCGGCAGCGGTTCGCTGGCGGGTGCGACAACGCGCTCGGTGCACAACGGCGCCGACGATAATGCGTCGGGCACCGCCGCCGTGCTCGATCTGGCCCGGCGGCTTGCAGCGCGCAAAACGCCGTTGCAGCGCTCGGTGCTGTTCATGTTCTTCACGGGTGAGGAGCGCGGCCTGCTCGGGTCGGAGCACTTTGTGAACAACCCGCTCGTGCCGATCGACAAGATTCATTCGATGTACAACCTCGACATGGTCGGCCGCATCAAGAACAACGAAGTCGCCGTCGGCGGGCGCGACACCGCGGCGGCATTTGATGCGATGATGAATGAAATCGATGCCGCCACGCCGTTGAAATTCACCCGGATGAGCGGCATCACCTTCGGTTCGAGCGATCATGCTTCGTTCATGGCAAAGAAGATCCCCGTGCTCTTCCTGTTCTCCGGCCTGCACTCCGACTACCACCGACCGACCGATGACATTGAAAAAGTCAACTACGACGGCATCGCAACCGTGGTCGATATCAGCGAGGAAATAGTGCGCTCGCTGGCCGTCATGCCAAAGCAAAAGTTTCTTCCCACGCTAACCCGGCGGGCCACCACGGGGCCGGCGGCCACACAAGGCGCGCGGGTGCAGCTTGGCGTCGTGCCATCTTACACCGAAGATGAAGCCGGCCCCGAAGGAATCAAAATCAACGGCACCGTCCCCGGCACCGCCGCCGAGGCCGCGGGGTTGAAGGAAGGCGACGTCATTCAAGCCATCAACGGCAAAAAGATGAACACGCTGGAAGATCTGACGGCGTTGCTGGAAGGCGCTAAAGTGGGTGACAAGCTCACGCTGCACCTGCTGCGCGGCAAAGATTCGATCGACGTCGAAGCCACCTTAAAACCGCGGTCGCAGGATTGATGGCGACCGCCGCGGAATACGACGACTACCATCAAGCGTATGCGCACCGGCATCATCATCGTCGATCACGGCTCTCGACGCGCCGAAAGCAACCAGATGCTGGAAGAAGTGGCCGCTCTATTCGGCAAGCGGTTTCACGAGAAGTTTTCGATCGTCGAGCCGGCGCACATGGAACTCACCGAGCCGTCAATCGCTTCAGCGTATACCACGTGCGTGCGGCGCGGCGCGACCCGCGTGGTCGTGTTGCCGTTCTTCCTCGGCCCGGGAAAGCACTGGACCGCCGACATTCCCCGCCTCGCCGCCGACGCCGCCGCGCAGCATCCGCAGACGCGCTATCACGTCGCCATGCCGCTGGGGATTGATGATCTGATTCTCGACCTGCTGGCCAAGCGCGCGACCTTCTGCGACGACAACGGATACGATTGCCCAAGCTGCCACGGCACGCTGCGCAGGGGACTGGAATCGCCGGATGTTGCTGACAAAGTTTGAGTCGATGTCCGATGAACCCGAACAACTCCCCTTCCGGACGCTAACCGACGGCCAGCGCGATTCCATTCACCGCGCGTTGCTCACCGGGTTGCTCGGCAGCATCGCCACAAAGACTGACAAACACGAGTTCACCGCGGCGCGAGATGTCAAAACGTCGATCCACCCGGGATCCGGCCTGTTCAAGAATCAGCCGCTGTGGATCATGGCCGCCGAGTTGGTGGAAACGACACGGCTCTACGCCCGCATCTGCGCCCGCATTCAGCCGCAGTGGATCGAGCGCGCCGGCGAACATTTGCTCAAGCGGTCGTACAGCGATCCGCACTGGAACGATCAGGCGCACCATGTGAATGCGTTCGAGAAAGTAACGCTGTTCGGCCTGGTGATTGTCGCGCGGCGCGGCGTGAACTACGGGCCGATCGAGCCGAAGGTGGCGCGGCAACTGTTCATTCTGCACGGCCTGATCGACGGCCGATTTCGCACCGCCGCGCCGTTTTTCAAGAAGAATCAGGCGCTGTCCGAAGAAGTGCGTGAACTGGAGGCAAAGGTTCGCCGCCGCGATCTTGCATTGGATGCTCAGCAATTGTTCGGCTTTTACGATGCCCGTCTGCCGCCGGATGTCTTTGACGGCCCAAGCTTTGAAAAGTGGTTCCGGCAGGCCGAACAGCACCATCGGCACCAGCTTCAGATGGCGATCAGCGACCTTCTCCGCAACGATGCGCCCTCGATCTCGCCGAGCGCTTTTCCCGATCACACGACCGTAGCCGGCAACCGATTTAAGCTGCACTATCAGTTTGAGCCCGCCAGCGCGGCCGACGGAATCACGGTCGACCTCCCGCTCGCGGCGCTGGGCCATCTGCCGGCGGGCGCGTTCGATTGGCTGGTGCCGGGTTGGCTTGTTGAAAAAATCGTTTCACTCATCCGCACGCTTCCGCGCGGCGTGCGCACCAAACTTGTGCCCGCGCCCACCGTCGCGGCGAATCTTGCAAAAGAGCTGCGGTTTGGTGAAGGCGACTTTCTGGCGACCGTCGCCGACCGGTGTGGGAATATCGTCGGAGAAATCATCCCGCCCAGCACGTTCAAGCAGAACGAACTCGCGCCGTTTCTAAAGATGAACATTCGCGTCATTGACGAAGGCGGCCGAACGCTTGCCGTGTCGCGCGATCTGGCGGAGCTGCGCGAAAAGCTGGCCGACGTAACGCGCGATGCATTTAAAGACCTGCCCGCGTCGCCATGGGCAAAAAAGAACGTGACGCGGTGGGATTTCGGCGACCTGCCGGATTCGATCGCCGTGCGCAAGCCCGGAATCACCGTGCTGGCCTATCCAACGCTGGTGGAAAACGGCGAGCGGGTCGACCTGCGCCTGCTCGATTCCCCCGAATCGGCGGCGCGGGAGATGCGCACCGGCATGCGGCGGTTGTTCATGCAGCAGCTTGCGCCCGAGTTCAAACAAATCGCGCGGGCCATGCGCGGGTGGAGCGCTATGGCGCTGAATTATGCCTCGCTCGCGCCGGCGGAGACGCTTCGGCGATCGATCCTGCTGGCCGTGGCGGATGAGGCACTGTTTCATGATGATCCATCCGTCGTCCGCACGCAGTCCGCGTTCGCCGACCGCGCCGCCAAAGCGTACAAAAAACTCAACGCCGCCGCCGATGCCGCTGCGGCGCAGGCGACGTTGACGCTGCAGGCGTATCATGCCGTCGCAGTACTGTTGGAACAGCGCCACCCCGCGCACCACCACGGCGCCATCCGCGACGTGCGCCAACAAGTCGCCGCCCTGCTCCCGCCGGATTTTGCAATCGCCACCCCGCTCGCCTGGCGCCCGCATCTGCCGCGGTTTCTGCGCGCCGCCGAAGTGCGCCTCACCAAGCTCAAGGCGTGGGGCGCAGAAAAAGATTCGCAGCTCGCAAGCCAGGTGCGCCCGTTCTGGCTGCACTACGCCGACCGCATCGCCCGCAAGCCGTCATTGAAACAGCACCCGGACCTGATCAATTTCCGCTGGATGATCGAAGAACTCCGCGTAGGTCTGTTCGCCCAGGAACTGAAAACCAGTGCGCCGGTCAGCGTGCAGCGGCTGGAGAAGCAGTGGCAATCGATCACGAGCAGAAGCGAGTAGCCGCGATGAAAGGCCAGAGTGGGATTCGAACCCACGAATAACGGATTTGCAATCCGCTCCCTTAGTCCACTCGGGCATCTGGCCGCGAACATCGAACATTATCCGCTGTCGCTGCCGCGTTCAAGTCGGGCGGTGGGCGGTCAAGTGTGTGTTCGAGTGTGTGCCTCATCGCGGTGATACGCGGTGATTTGCACGGGGCGATTTTGGTTTATGGTGGGAAGCGTCAAACTTTCCTGACAACTTTTCTGGCGGCGGCAAGACAAATCTATAATCGTTGCCACATGCTCCAGTGCAACCGCATATGACGAGCGGCGAGCGTCAGCGGCCCGATTCCCGCGGCAATCCGACCGGTCGCTGATGCTTGCGGCTCGTCGTTCGCGTCATATGCGGTGGCGCTGCCATTTGATCCGCCGCGTTCCAGCGCGAACCTGGGGCGTCGATTTAGAAAAATGAGGGCAGGTGGTGCCGGGGGCGGGCGGTGATCGGCTGGAATTTCCGGGGTCTGGCCGGTCGAGCCGACGCGGCGCTAAGGCTCTGCGGCGGCGTGGGGTGCGGGGATGACGCTGGGGCGCACTGAATATTAGATTGATCACAGTGTGTTAGGGTCGCTGTTTCTGAAATTTTCGGGACGGGTTCTGTAAGCTCATTGGTTTCAGGTGATTGCATCAATCGTGAAATATTTCACAAAGTTGTGCCACGTGGCACAATTCTCGGCGAGAAGAGCCGATAGCCGACAGCGGAGAGCCGCGAGCGACAGCAGGAGACCGAGATGCGGTTTGAACAATGTGCCACGTGGCACAATCGCGCGCCTGCGCCATTCACGCCGGGTTGTGAGCCTTAGCGAACGCCCGGATTCTTCAAGTGCTTTCGAGACGATGAGGCTGTTCAGCGCTCTCCGGTCAGGGGTGCGTTGATCGACAGTACGCCGCGCGCTCTCGACTCGGTTTCGCTGGTGCGCAGAAGAATGTCATCCCAGCTTTCGCCGGTGCCGCCCAGGTTACGATGGATGCGCCGGCCTTCGGCGGCGGTTTGCTCGATGCGGTCAAGGTAGGGCAGCATCTGTTGCAATTCCTGCATCTCGTCGCTGTGCAGACCGCGGCGGCCGAGGACCTGCTCGCGGTCGAGGATGATGAAATCGTTGGAGACGTCTTCCAGTTCCGCGGTGCGAATCATCAGGCGGTCGAGTTCGCGGGTGATGAGTGATCGGGCGCGATCGCCGAGGTTTTGCACGATCGGCGTGAGTATGGTGAGCGCTGAACGGCCTCGTGGTTCCGACAGCACCCGAAGAATCCGGGCGTTCGCTAAAGCTCACAACCCGGCGTGAATGGTGCAGGCGCACAATTATGCCACATGGCACAATGCAGGGGTTCGAGTTGTGCGGCCCGGACAGTCGATCATGTCGATAGCCATGGCGGCTCTAATCGATCGGCTCGGGAATCGGCGTTTCGGTCGGGCGATGCCAGAGCAGGTGCAGCCGCCAATGCTTGTCGTCGCGCTGCGGGAAATCCGTGCGGTAGTGAGCGCCGCGTGATTCGGTGCGCGAGAACGCGGCCGTGGTGATCAGGTAGCACACGGTGAGCATGTTCTGCAGTTCCCACCCGGTGATGGCGGCGTGGCTGATGTCGGCGGGGTTGAAGGTTTTATCCATGACGTAGCGCGACCAGAACGCGATGATCTCGCGGGTTTCATTCAAGCGGTCGCCGTCTCGTTCGATGCCTACGTTGCGCCACATGATGCTGCGCAGGCTGTTTCGCACGTCGAGCATATCGAGTTCGGTCTTGTTGGACGCGGCGATCTTGTGTTCGATGTTCTGCGGGAACGTGATGCTGTTCTGTTTCACCGCCGCCGCGGCATCGACGCCGGCGCGCGCGCCATACACCAGACCTTCGAGCAGGGAGTTGCTGGCCAGGCGGTTCGCCCCGTGCAGGCCGCTGCAACTGGCCTCGCCGACGGCGTACAGGCCGGGCAGGCTCGATCGACCGAGCTCGTCGGCGTCGACACCGCCGATCATGTAGTGCATCGCGGGATGAATGGGAATGAGGTCTTTGGCAAGATCGATATCAAACTCGTCGGAAAGCTTGGCCAGTTGCGGGAACCGCTCGCGGAATTTGCGGGTGTCCAAGTGTCGAACGTCAAGAAAGACGTGTGTGAAGAACGTCTTGCGAATCTGCTCGACGATGGCGCGACTGACGACGTCACGCGGGGCAAGCTCGCCGTCGGCGTGATAATCGTGCATGAAGCGGGAGCCGTTTTTATCGACCAGGTGTGCGCCTTCGCCTCGGACGGCCTCGGTCACCAGCGCGCGGCTGGCGCCGGCGACGTAAAGCGTGGTCGGGTGAAACTGCACAAACTCCATATCCTGCACGCGTGCTCCGGCGCGGTAGGCCATCGCGTGGCCGTCGGCGGTGGCGATTTTGGGGTTGGTCGATTCGCGATAAAGCTGCCCCGCCCCGCCGCTGGCCAGAATGGTTCGGCGGGCCCAGACCACCTGCACCTGTCCGGCGATCAGCGCCAACACGCCGACGCATGCGCCTTCATGCGTAATGAGATCAATCGCAAAGGTTTTCTCGCTGATGCGGATCGACTCGTGGGAATGCACCTTGCCGATCAACGTCTGCGCCAGCTCGCGGCCGGTGGCGTCGCCGTAGGCGTGGAGGATGCGCGCGAAGCTGTGGCCCCCTTCTAAACCAAAAGCCAGGTCGTAGGCATTGCCTTTTTGCTTATCAAAGTTCGCGCCCCATTGGAGGAGTTCGATGACGCGCTGCGCGCCTTCCTGCACGACGGTCTTCACCGCTTCTTCGTCGCACAAACCCACACCGACGATTTCGGTATCGCGAATGTGTGCCTCAAACGAATCCAGCGGCGACAGCACCGCCGCGATGCCGCCTTGCGCGTACCAGGTGTTGGATTCGTCGAGGGTATCTTTGGTCATCACCAGCACGTCGGCCCCCGCCTCGGCCGCGGCAATGGCGGCGCGCAGGCCAGCCACCCCGCCGCCAATCACCAGCACATCGGTGATCTGCTGGGGTAAACGGGCCACCTTGAATGGCAGGAGGTAACGGCGCTGGGTGAGCGGTTCGAACATCGCGTCGGATTATAGCCGATTGAGAATGCCCCCGCTGCATTCACCTGTGAGCATGAAATACGCCAGGATGAACTGATCGCAAAAGTGGCGGCTGTTGCGCGCCAGCGTCGCTGCTGCGGAACGATCGCCGTCATCGCCACGACGGCCGCAAGGACGATGCTGCGTGCGCAACGTCCAACTAAGCCACCGCCTGATAAATTGCCGGACGGTATTGCGGCTTAGGAATACGGCGACCCGCGTCGCGCGTCGCCTTCAACCAGGCCGTTTTGGCAATCTGCACTTGGCGTAGGGCTTCGGCGGGCGTCTTGCCGAACGCTGAGCAATATTGCAAATCGGGAATATCTGCAATGTAGCCCCGGTCCGCGTCGCTGTAGAAAATATTAATGTGGTAGTCTTTCACTTTTGCAAGTTCTCATCAGATAAGCTGAGATTATACCGCTCAACCAGCTTGAAATTGCCGAATCTGATATGGTTTTGCCTGCCCATGGACTTTCTGCAGGTTCACCTGATCTGGAATTCCCTACCTACCGAAAATATGATGGCTACCGCTCACCCGTCTACGTCGAAATCCAAACGCCTGAACAACGGCAACCAGATGCGCGAAGCGAACATTGTTTGTTGACGCGAGAAGTCGTTGAAGAAGCTTGCGGTTACTTATGACAGCAATACCACTCGATCCGACGACTCGATCAATTGTTCCACGACCTGATAAACAAGCAGATGATTCTTACGCGCCTTCACGCGTGATGATCTTGTAGTTCTCGCGCTCGCCCACGCCGCGCAGCGGATAATCTTTGCGCAGCGGGTAGGATCCGAAGCCGCTCCACGTCAATATTCGTCGAAGGTCGGGGTTGCCTTTGAACACGATGCCGAGCATGTCGTACACCTCGCGCTCGAGCCATTCGGCGCCGGCGAAGAGGCTGGTGATGCTGTCGACGACCAGTCCGGGGTCGGCTTTGGCGGCAATCTCTTCATCGCGCGGGGCGAGTCCCGGCGACGTGTCTTGTGTCGGATCGAGAAAGACCTTGAGCCAAAGTCGATTGTTAAATTTGTGGCTGGTAAGGCCGTAGTTCACGCCGAAGCGGTGTTTGGCGCCGGGGTACTTTAAGTAGTCCACGCCGTTGATTTCGCAGAGGAAGTTGTAGCTGGTGCGTGGATCATCGCGGAGGAATTTGCATACCTGCAGGATGTTTTCGCGCGGCACGACGACGGTGACTTGTTCGCGAAATTCGCCGACGAAGAACTGAGTGTCGGCGAACGCAGCTTTGAGCGGGGTCAGTGCCGGATGATCGATTGTTGTTGCCATTTCGGTTCTTTATTTCCTTGATCTTCTGATTGTTAGGATGGCCGTTCCGCCGTCAAGTTGGCGGCGGTTGTGTGCCGGTCTTACACTCGTCGATCGCCATGTTCAACCAACCCCCGCCGATGCCGTTGCCACCGTCGCAGCCTGATTTCATTCCCTATGCCCAGCCGATGATGAACCTGCCATTTCGCGATCGGCGCGGCGGGCTCAAGGCTTGTGGGATCATCCTGATCATTCTGGGTGTACTGGCGGGGTGCGGAACGCTTTCGATGCCGCTGGCGATCCTGGGGACTTCGATGTCTGCCAATACAACGGTGTGGCAGTCGTCGCGCGGGTTCATGATGACCAGCATCATCGTCGCCGCGCTGATGTACGGCGCGGCATCGACGGCATTGATCTGGACCGGCATTGCATCGATTCGTAACGCGCGGTGGGTGAGGCCCGTGGTGATCGTGTTCAGTGTGCTGTCGATCCTGACGTCGTTGCTTTCGGTGGTGGGGATGATTGTTTCCATTCCCGCCCTGCAGAAAAGCACACAGTTGATGAACGCAACATGGGCACGCGCCGCGACGACGCTTCCAACCACCGCGCCGGCCCCTCTCCCGCCGCCTGCCGTTGCCGGCGCGGCGATCGCGGGAGCTTGGATCGGAATCATCATCGGCGCGATGTTTGTGCTGATCATCGGTGTTGTGGCGCCGGCGGTCTTCTTCTGGTTCTACCGAAGCGAGGACACACGGCTCACGCTGGAATATTTCGACGCGCGCCGGCGATGGACCGACGGCATCCCCCTGCCGGTGCTCGGCGTGATTATTACCGCGGCGCTTGGCGCGTCATTTACCTTATTCGGTAGCGTGCAACAATCGATTCTTTATGCCGGACCGGGCAACACCGCCGGTCGAATGATGGCGGTGATTTCAGGAAACGTGCTGATCGCTGCGATGCTCATCGCGGCGGCGGTTTTCAGTTATCGAATGCGGTTGATCGGTTGGATGTTCGCCGTCGCCGCCGTTGTGGTGGGTGCTTTCGGCTGGCTTGTAATGATCACGTATAGCGATCTTGCCGCGCAACTTGGCGCAATGGGGCTTGATGCGGAACAGAGGCAAATGCTCGGGCAAATGACTGTTTATCAGACGTCCACCCAATACATTTCAACCCTGCTGTTTGCCGCGCTGGCGCTGGGTTATCTGATGTGGTGTCGGAAGTTCTACACGCGTCCGCCGGAACAAGCCGTTATGCCGGTGTGATGGCATCGCCGACGGTAATCGGCCCGCCTTCGACAATTTCCGCCCGAAGCCCGCCGCGGTGCAGCAGGGCGCGCATGACGCCCTTACGCGTCATATCCTGCAAATGGGCACAGGGTTCGCAGAGCATAATCCCGCGGAGCAGTGTCGGGCCTACGCGGAAAGTCTTGCCAACGAGATGCGCGAGCGCCACATCCCGCGTAAGAATATTGCGGCGGGTCTCGATCGGCTCGATGCGCAGCGGGTAATCGCGGTTCACGGCTTCGACGGCCTCTGCCTCGATTAGCGTAATCTCCCGTTCGGGCTCATCCTTCTTCCCGCCTTTACCATCGCGATATTTCCGATCGCCTTCAATCCCTTTTCCCGCGACCGCCACAATAGACTTCACCGCCTGCATCGGCTCGGCAGATTTGGCGGTGATGAAGATGTTTTCGACTTTGCCGATCATACTTTTCAATTACCGCTGAGAACAAAAAGAGAGTTCAGTCCGCAGATTAACGCACATTAACGCAGATTGGGAGAAGCGTTTTGTGTTCGATGCCTGTGATCAATGCGCGTTCCGACGAGCGTATTGCAAGATTCAAGTTGAATTTGACCATCAACGTCGCAGACCAGTTGTCCGTCTCAATCTGCGTTAATCTGCGGATAAGAATTCTTTTAGAGCGAGCACGCCACGATCGGCTCCGGCTGTCCTCTGTCAGTCTGGAACCAGCGGCGGCCGTCGAGTTCGATTAAATCCATGCTCCGCTGCGGGCCCCACGAACCCGGTTTGTATTGCTGCGGGGCGAGCTTGCTTTCCAGCCAGCCCTGTTCGATCGGGTCGATAATGTTCCACGCGGCTTCTACTTCGTCGCCGCGGATGAAAAGGGTCTGGTCGCCGAGCATGCAATCGAAAATCAGCCGCTCATACGCTTCAGGCGGTTCTTTGTGGAACGCGGTTTTGTAGAAGAAATCGAGCGCGATCGATTGGATATTGAGCGTGCCGCCGGGCACTTTGCCGTTCAGCCGCCAATCGATGCCTTCATCGGGCGCGATTTTGATGACCAGATCGTTGGGGAACACGGTTGCTTCGGACTGCTTCTGAAACAAAGTGGTCGGCGGCGCGCGGAAGCGAACGACGACTTCGCTGAGCTTTTTGCTCAGCGCCTTGCCCGTTCGAATGTAAAACGGCATGCCGCTCCAACGCCAGTTATCGATGAACACCTTAATGGCCGAAAACGTTTCCGTGCGGCTGCCTTCTTTTACGCCCTTGGCCTTCACATAGCCGTTGGTGGTGATGTCTTTCTTACCGTCATTATAAGTGCCGGCATCGTACTGTCCGCGGACACAGAACTGGTCGACCTGATTTTGCTTGATCGGGCGAATGGAACGGTACACCTTCACCTTTTCATCGCGAATCGCCTGTGCGTCGAGCGCGCTCGGTGGCTCCATCGCGACCAATGCCATGATCTGGAAGATGTGGTTCTGGATCATATCGCGCGTAGCACCCGAGTTGTCGTAGTAGCCGGCGCGGTCATCGGCGTTCACGGTTTCGCTCACGGTGATCTGCACGTGATCGATGTACTTATAATTCCAGATCGGCTCGAAGATCGAATTGGCAAACCGCAGCACCATCAGGTTCTGCACGGTTTCCTTGCCGAGGTAATGATCGATGCGATAGATCTGCTCTTCACCCAGCGCCGCCAGGCACGCGGCGTTGAGTTGTTTGGCCGAGGCGCCGTCTTTGCCGAAGGGCTTCTCGATAATCACCCGATGGTATGGCGTCTTGTTCGCATGCCGCGTCGCGCAGCCGCTCTTGCCGAGGCTGGTGATGATCGGATCAAACACGTTGGGAGGCGTGGAGATATAAAACAGCCGATTGCCGGCGGTGTTCCAGCTCTTATCGACCTGCTTCAGTTTTTCATTCAGGTTGGTGAACGACTCGACCTGATCGTATTGGCCGGCACAATAGAAAATCCGCGGTTCGAGCATTTTCCAGATCGCGTCATCGATCGGCTTCTTCCCCTTGAGGCTGCGGGCATTTTCTTCGATCGCCTTCTTGCAGTCCTTTCGATACTCCTCGTCGCTCATGGCGGTGCGCGCGAAGCCGATCAGCGCAAAATCTTTCGGCAGCAGCTTTTCGCGCGCCAGTTCATACACGGCGGGTACGAGCTTGAGTTTCGACAGATCGCCCGAAGCGCCGAAGATCACGAGTGCACAGGGAGCAGCCGATGGCATAAGAGTCCTTCCTTCGATATCCAGTTGCCCAATTTTCTGTAGATGCCCACGGGTATTAGAACGTCTGGAAGCCGTGAGGGGAAGTTTTCCGATGAATGAAACCGCGAGAATGGGTATACTGTCTTTTCGAGGTTGCACCATGACCGCTCGGATAGAGAACGCGATTCGCAAATTGTTGCCCGAGGAGTTGGAAAAACTCGCTGACTTCGCTGAACGATTGTTGCAGGAGCGGCGGTCCTGCGAGGCGGGTAAAGATACATCAAAGCACGTTTCGCTTTCGTGGGAAGGCATGGGTGGGGACCTTTACCCCGAGTACAAAAGCGGGGTTGATGCCGCTCACGCTGCAACCGAAATGAGGCGCGACGCGATACGGCGAAAATTGAGCAAAGCGGCATGGGACGCATTTGACCAAATGCCATGAATGAACTCCTGTTGCGCCCCGCCGTCGCCGCCGATCTGATCGTGATCAACGACATTTACAACCATTACGTGCAGACCTCTACCTGCACCTATCAGGAAGACCTTGAATCCTACGATGACCGGCTGGCGTGGTTTGCATCGCACGCGCCGGGGCATGCGGTGATTGTTGCCGAGGCGGATGGCCGCGTGGTTGGATGGGGATCGATCTCGCCGTTCCGGGAGCGATCGGGCTACCGCTTCACCGTGGAAGATTCGGTTTACGTCCATCATCACCACCACGGCCGGGGCATCGGATCGTTGTTGCTGGCACGGCTGATCGAATTGGCTCGCCAAGGCGGGTATCGATCGATCATGGCCGGCATTGACGCTGAGCAGCAGCCGTCGATCGCACTGCATCGCAAGTTTGGCTTCACCGTCTGCGCCGACTTAAAGCAGGTGGGCTTCAAGTTCGGCCGATGGCTCGACGTCGTCTACATGCAGCTCATGCTCGACGGCGCAATCACATCTGCTCAAACTTGTACGATGCCGCAGTCGTCGTGAACGTGCCTTTGGCCTTGACGGGCTGGCCGATGGGCTGGTCGCCGGGGCTTTTCGGGTCGTCGGGGTCGCCGAGTTTGATCTGCTGAAGATCGGCTTCAAATCGCCCGGAAACGCCGGCGTACTTGCCGGGGTTCTGGAAGGCTTTCTCGACCACAAGCGTGCCGGCGGTGGCGATGTAGACTTTGTCGTCGCCAAGTGTGATCTTGGAGAGCGATGCCGCCGTCGGATCGCCGCCGCTTCGGGCGATTTGCAATTCCTTGCCGATGAGTTCTTCGAATGCCGTCCGCGGGGCGAACTTCAGGTCGTCGGCGAGCCGGCCGGCGAGGACAAAGTTGCCACCGGTGACATCAAAAGTCTGCGGACGCTGTTTTTGCGTTCCGGTCGCGGGTTTGGCTTCATAAATGGCCAGCGTGTTCCCCTCCATCGTCCGCTCGGCGCCGCCATCGACACTCACTTTGATTTCAAACGGCGGATCAACCGTGACCACCGGGCCCATGCCGGGGCGCGCTTCAGTTTTCGGCTTCGGGGGCTTGTTGTCGCAGCCGGGCGCCAGACACAATGCGCCGATCAACATCACCGCGAGTTGCTTTACATGGATCATCACGGATTTCCTTTGACTTAAGCCGGTCAGGCGTTCGACGACACCACTGTAGCGGCCAATATCGGGCCGTTGATCTCGAGCAAATTCCCGTCTGGATCGCGAAAGTGAGCCACCCGCAGCAGCCATTCATTCTGATCGTGCGGCGCATTGAGGAAGACCACGCCTTTCGCCGAAAGCTGCTCGTATGCGGCATCCACCGCCGGCACTTCGAACGCCAGCAAGACTGAATCGCACGGCGTTGCACGGAGCGACGGTGAGCCGGGGGCGGTTACCTTGTCCATCAGCGCCCGCGAGAACAACGCCAGCGTGTGACCGGAGCAATCGAACTCGGCATACACACTGCCTTCGCCGTCGAACCGCGGCTTGAATCCCATTACATCGCGATAAAACTTGTAACAGACGTCGATGTGCTCGACGAGCAGACGCGTGTGCGTAAACCGCATCGCAGTTTCCTGCAACTCGGTGGGTAAAGCAGATAGGTGTTTTCTCTTTGGCATAAACCTGTTGCTCTTAAGCAGCTTTGCCGACCGGCAACTGCACCAGCGATGCGAGCACCAAATGCGCCAATGAAACAGCCGCCGTCAGGTATTGACGCATCACCTGACATTTCTCGGATTCGTTACGGCCAAGAAACTCCGCGATGGCAGAGTCACCATCCGATACAATCGCAAGCAGACGCTGGCGGGCCTGGACTGAGTCCTGTAGCGTTCCTTTCTCGGCGAGATCGATCGCGTATCCCTGAATTGCATCAACCTCGGCGTCTGCGGCCAGCCAGAGGTCGGCAAGATTCAACTGTTTCCCACCGCGCGATGACGCCGCGCGCGCTAAAAGCGCTCGCTCGGCGGCGGCCGCTTGATACTGGCTCAGCAGCGACTCGGAGACGCTTGCGATCAACTGTCGAAATGAAACGTGATCTTGAATCGAATTTTTTCGCGGCAATTTCATGGGTATATTTTTCGCGGGCTGTTCTTCAGTTTACTCCATAAGACAGAATTTCGAGTGCGCGTTCACACTATGCCGCCATCACAGCCGCCGTTACTTTTTTCGCCGCATCGGTCAGATCGGTGGCGGTGATCAATG
>CAZXLA010000001.1:0-12853 GCA_964641895.1 uncultured Tepidisphaeraceae bacterium | reverse complement strand
ACAGCCGCCGTTACTTTTTTCGCCGCATCGGTCAGATCGGTGGCGGTGATCAATGTCGGCAGTTCTTTCTTCGCCAATGACAAAATCTCGCGGGCTTTGTCTACGTTGGTTCCTTCCAGTCGTACGACGACGGGAACCTTGAACCCGATCGATCGCCCCGCCGATACCAGTGCTTCGGCGATCACGTCGCATTTGGCGATTCCGCCGAAGATGTTGACGAGAATGCCCTTTACTTTCGGATCAGAGAGAATGATGCCAAACGCCTCCTGCGCGCCTTCGGCTGTCACACCGCCGCCTACATCGAGAAAATTAGCCGGTTCTGCGCCGTGCAGTTTAATGATGTCCATTGTGCTCATGGCCAGACCAGCGCCGTTCACCAAGCAGCCGATCGTGCCGTCGAGCGCGATGTAGTTGAGATTCGCCTTCTTGGCGCGAACGTCGAGCGGTTTTTCCTGGCTGTCGTCGGCCATGGCTTCGATATCTTTGTGGCGGAACAGCGCGTTGTCATCGAAGTTGAACTTCGCATCAATCGCAACCAGCTCGCCGGTCTTGGTGACGACCAGCGGATTGATTTCCACCAGCGAAGCATCGGTGGCGAAGAATGCTTTGGCGAGACTGGCGATGATCTTCGCCGCTTCATTCGCAAGCTTGTCCTTGAAGCCAAGGCGATAGGCGACATCGCGCGCGATGTACGGCTGCATGCCGAGCGTCGGATGAAGTGGAACCTTCAACACTTTTTCAGGTGATTTTCTGGCGACTTCTTCGATCTCCACGCCGCCTTCGGCGCTGGCGATGAGGGTCGCGGTATTTCGCCCGCGGTCGACGGTCATGCCGAGGTAATATTCTTTGTCGATGTCCACGCCCGGCGCCACCAGCAGCACCGAAACCGGCACACCCTCGGGCCCTGTCTGCACGCTCACCATTCGGTTGCCGAGCATAAACGCCGCGGCTTTGCGGGCTTCGTCGGCGGAGTGAACGAGCTTGACGAACCCCGCCTTGCCGCGGCCGCCGGCGTACACTTGGGCCTTCACGACGCACATCTTCCCGCCGAATTTATCGAACGCTTTGGCGGCATCCTCCGCCGATCGAACCACCTCCGCAGGGGGAATCGGCACGCCGAACTGAGCAAGAATCTGCCGCGATTGATATTCGTGGATTTTCATGAATGAGAACGCTTCCTGCGTAGAAGCGGGGACGATACCCGCGGCGGGCGGGCGTCGCAATCGGCATCAATTGAATCGGGGCCACGACGAGTGTAGTGTCTCATAATTAATCTATCTTATATAGCGGTTGCGTGTCTGATCCTTAAACCGGAGGATCAGGCTTTGCGAATTGCTCGTTGCATTATCGTTTCGGATTCCGATCGACAAACACTTCGACGCTGGGCGCGAGGCCGCTCGACGCCCGCTCGTGTCGTGATGCGCGCCAAGATCATCCTGCTGGCGGCGGAGGGAAAACAGAACAAGCAGATCGCAGCGGAGTTGAACACCCATCGTCTGTTGGTGGGCCAATGGCGCAATCGCTTCGCAGACAATGGTCTGGCGGGGATCGAAAAGGACCTGCGCCGTGGCGGGCGCAAGCCCGCAGCACGCGATGCGATCGCCGGGAAGATCATCGAGTACACCACGCAGCGCAAGCCCGCCAGCGCGACCCACTGGAGCACGCGCACGTTGGCCAAAGCGTTGGGAACCAATCGCGCGATGGTAAACCGGGTCTGGCGGGCCAACGGTCTCAAGCCGCACCTGATCCGCACCTTCAAGGTGAGTCCCGGCGCGCCGGGATTGAGAAGCTGACGGATGTGGTCGGGCTGTATCTGAATCCGCCGGAGAATGCGTTGGTGCTCAGTTGCGACGAGAAGAGCCAGATTCAGGCGTTGGATCGCACGCTGCCTTCGTTGCCGCTGAAGAAAGGCCGATGCGGGACGATGACGCATGATTATGTTCGTAACGGGACCACGACGCTCTTTGCGGCGATTGAATGGGCCAAAGGCAAATTGATCGGCACCTGCATGCCCCGGCATCGCCATCAGAAGTGGATCAAGTTCCTGGAGTTGATCGACCAGGAAACACCGCAGGATCAGCAACTGCACCTGATCGTGGACAACTATGCGGCGCTCAAACACCAAAAGGTGAAACGCTGGCTCAAGAAACATCCGCGTTTCCACATGCACTTCATGCCGACCAGCGCCAGCTGGCTCAACTTAATCGAGCGCTGGTTCCGGCGGATCACGGATGATCAGATTCGCCGGGGCGTGTTCCGAAGCGTGAAGGAGTTGATCGCCGCGATCGAGCGTTACATCGCCCACCACAACGCGGACCCGAAATCATTCACTTGGACCAAATCCGCCGAGGCGATCCTGACCAAAGTCCGCCGCGCCCGGCAAACGCTGGATAAGATGGCATCAGCGTGAGACAATGCAATAGGACCGCGCTGCACTGGCGCGCGCCCGCTGGCGCAACGCGTGGAAATGCGAAAATTCTGCGCCGCGACGCGCTTGCCACTGCAAAAACCGCATTTTGGCGCCGCGCGTTGCGCCGGTGCGCGCTCGCTTGCGCAGCGCGCCCGGATAGCACAGAGGCCATTCCATGACCACAACGAACGCACGAGCACAAATCGAGTTGGGCGCAACCCATTTCATCCTGGGAAGACGCAACGCCACTCGTTCAGCAAGCGCAAGCGGATGGCAATGCACGAAAATGCACGAAGATGCACGATTCGTTTTGTTCCTCTCTACGCGCGATTCGCGCAAATCGTTCTTAAGACCAGGGTTGTGTGACACGGCGACCGCAGGGGCGATTAAATGTCGTGCATGCGGCGCGTGTCTTTCTACGGATTTGAACTCGCGCGAGGTTTCCCCATAATCGAGGCCGTTGATTGCCAAGCAAAGGCTAAAAGGAAACAACCCATCATGCGACGTGCAAAGATAAGCATCATCGGGGCCGGCAACGTCGGAGCGACCGCCGCCCATTGGGCCGCCGGCAAGGAATTGGGCGACATTGTTCTGGTCGACATTCCGCAGGTGGAGGGCATGCCGCAGGGCAAGGCGCTGGATTTATTTCAGGCCTCGCCAGTCGAAGGCTTCGACGCCAAGATCATCGGCGCCACCACCTACGAACCGACCGCCGGCAGCGATGTGGTGATCGTCACCGCCGGCGTGCCGCGCAAGCCGGGAATGAGCCGCGACGACCTGATCAACATTAACACCGGCATTGTCAAAAGTGTGGCCGAGAATGTCGCGCGGTGGTCGCCCAATGCCATCATGCTGGTGGTGAGCAACCCGCTCGATGCCATGGTTTATGTCGCCTGGAAGGCCAGCGGCTTTCTACCCAAGCGCGTCATCGGCCAGGCCGGCGTGCTCGATGCCGCCCGTTACCGGGCCTTTCTTGCCATGGAAATCGGCTGCAGCGTCCAAGACGTGCAGGCCCTGCTGCTCGGCGGGCACGGCGACGACATGGTGCCCCTCAAGCGCTACACCTTCGCTGGTGGAATTCCCATTACGCAGCTCATAAAGCCCGACCGGCTCGAACAGATTGTTGATCGCACCCGCAAAGGCGGCGCAGAGATCGTCGGATTGCTCAAAACCGGCAGCGCCTACTACGCGCCGGCTGCCAGCACCGTGGCGATGGCGGAATCGATCATCAAAGACAAAAAACGCATCCTCGCCTGTGCCGCCTACTGCGACAAAGAATACGACGTCGGCGGGTACTTTGTGGGCGTGCCGTGCATCCTGGGCACCGAAGGCGTGGAAAAGATTATCGAAATCGAACTGGATTCCGATGAAAGGAAGATGTTCCAGAGCAGCGTCGACCACGTGAAAGAACTTGTCAAAACGGTCAAGATGTGATCAGGGCACGAAGCCACTAGACCAGCCAAATTTCGAAGGAAAAGACATGTCATGCGAGAATGGATTGAAATGGCAGAGTCTTCTTATGCAGCGGCGATTAGGTTGTTTCGGTTTCAAAATCGGAGCTGCGTGAGTCGATGCTATTACGCAGCGTACGCGGAAGTGACCGCACACTTGGTTGCGCAGAACGTCTCTATGCCGCTACATCGAGGCAATCCAAGTCATCGAACGATGTCGAATCTGATCATGAATGCTCTGGTCAAGTTGCCGGTGGCGAGGCGTATCAACCTTGAACGACAGGTTCAAATCCTGTACCAGCTTCGGCTTGCAGCGGACTATCAGCCAATGATCACAATGAGCGATGATGATGCCAGAATCGCGTTGGGGGCAATGGCAAGCGCGCTTCGATACTTGAAAGAACTTCGATGAAAACCCTGGAGCAGATCGAGGATATTGTGAGCCGAGTGCGATTGTCTCTTACCGATTACAATCGTGCGCATGGGACTGAGCTTCACGTGCCCGATGAGGGCTGGGTGGAGAGCGACGAATGGCTTTACGTCATCGTCACTCCCGCAAACAAAACAATTCGTGGGTCAGAGTATGTCGAGGCTCTGGATGACCTTGAGACTGACCTTCGCAAGGTCGGGATCGACCATGTGTTGCTCGTGCCCGCTCGGCCCGAGTGAGGAGCGTTTTCCGAATCATGAACAATCGCCGACAACAATTCGCTCAACGGGTACAAGTATCTGGCCTGCTCGTCATCGGTGTTCTTACGCTGACGTTTGTTGGCTGCATTAACAAGCCTTCGCTGATTGCCGAAGTCGACCGCAAGCCGATCGATCGCAAAGTGGTGGAATATCCGGCGGGGCTGAGGTTGGAATTAATGGCGTCGGACTTGAGCGCGCCCACCGCCATCGCCTTCGACGCCGAAGGTTCATTGCTGGTGGCCGAGAATGGCGCGGACAACAAACCGCGCATCGTCGGCTGGAAAAAAGACGGCACGTATTTCCAGGTTTACCCGCGCGGCACGCGCATTCCGCTTCTCGGGTTCGGCGGCAAGCGATTCGATTTCCGTGGGCCTGTGGGTGGAATGGTCGCTAACCAGGGACGCATCTACGTTTCGCACCGCGACAGCGCCGGCGCCGGCGTCATCACCGCCTTCGATAGCGAAGGACGCACGACGACGATCATCGCCGACCTCCCCGCCGCCGGCGATTACGGCGTGACCGACCTGGCCGTTCACCCGAATGGCCGCATTTATTTCGGCGTCGGCGCGGCAACGAACAGCGGCGTGGTCGGGCTGGACAACTGGTCGAGCGGGTGGGTGCGCGAGCATCCTGCGTTCAGCGACGTGTCGGGCGTCGATCTGTTTCTGCTCGGCCGGCGCTTCGACACCAAAAACCCCGCGTACGGCCTCTTCGGGGGCACCGAGATTTCGGTGACCGCGCCCTACCAGCCATTCGGCAAGAGTAACCAGACGCGCGTTATGAAAGCGGCGAACGAAAAGCCTTCGAGCGCCATTTACTCGGTCAGCCCCGCCGGCGGCGATTTGCGCGTCGAAGCGCTCGGTCTGCGCCTGCCGCGCGGCCTGGTGTTTAACGAATTCGGCAACCTTTTTGCAACCAACAACGGCATGGAGCTGCGCGGTACGCGGCCTGTGAAAGACGACCCCGATGCACTCGTGCGTGTGCTGCTCAGCGGCGGCGTGCCGGTGTGGTACGGTTTCCCCGACTACAGCACCGATGGACGGCCCATCAGCAACCCCGAGTTCCAGCCGCCGGTGGAAATGATCACCCGCTTCGGCTACCCCGACGTGGCGGCGCTGATCGATCACGAACGCAGCGGGCTTGATAAAGTGCGCGCCGACCCGCAGAGCGTGAATCGCGGTACCTTTCCTCCGTTATCCGGCGCCGCCAAGATGGATGTGGTGCCGGCCAGCGGGGAATTTAAGGACTATCACGGCAGTGTGATTGTCGCACAGTTCGGCGACCGCGCGCCGTTCGCCACGAGCAACCAGAAACTGACGATGATCCCGGGCCGCAAGCTTGTTCGGGTGAATATTGATGCGCGGCAGGTGACCGATTTTGTCGTCAACACGCAAGGCAAACCCGCCAGCCGCCTTGACCGCGGAACCGTTGCGCTGGAACGGCCCATTGATGTGAAGTTCGGCCCCGACGGCGCGATGTATGTGCTTGATTTCGGCTTCATGAAAATGCGCGGCGGGAAGGAGAAAATCGCGTCGCGCGGGGGGAAGATTTTCCGCCTGTCGGCTCCGCCCGCCGAACCCGCAACCAACGCACTGCCGCCATCCGCTCCGCCGGCCGATCGACCCCCAGTAACCGAATCGCCGCCGCTTTAACGTCGATAATCAATCCGCTGCGTTTGTGCAACGACTGTAGATTTCATCCGTCGCTGATCGACATTTCGATCATGCGGCCAAGCACCGGCCAGCGCAATCGGTTGGGATAGGCAACTTCGCAAAACGCCGTCCCGCGCCGGCCCTGGCATTCGGCCTCGTAAATCAGCCGCATGTAGAAAGGAGCGCTATCGATCAAC
The DNA here is from genome assembly GCA_964641895.1 of uncultured Tepidisphaeraceae bacterium. Lineage (GTDB taxonomy): Bacteria > Planctomycetota > Phycisphaerae > Tepidisphaerales > Tepidisphaeraceae > UBA2421. The sequence goes on along the minus strand of CAZXLA010000001.1, from coordinate 6,453 downwards.
CGAGGATTCTTGAGCCGCATCGTGCTGTTGAACGAGAGCGCTTTCGGATATCGAAGCAGCATCGGCGACATGGCTTTCCAGTCGCATTCGACCCGGCGGATTTCGACCTCGCGGAGTTCGATCGCATCGCCTTTCACCAGATGCACTTCATCAGTCAGCGATGCGTCACGCGGTTTGGCGTAGTGAAACGTGTAGACGGCATCGTCAAAAACCGCGCGGCCCCAGATCCATCGTTTCAGGCCCGGCCCGAGCGGCCCGGTGCCATAGTTGTGATCATGATACCCAAGCCCGCCGAAGCGTACGCCGAGGCCCGCGCCGGGGGCTTGGGCGTCGAACACGCGGAATGTGCCCTCAACATCGCACAGTGGATTGGCCAGCACCCAGCGATGTGCCGCGCCGCTCAACCGTCGGCTGAGAAACGTGCGTTCCATCGGCGGGTGATTGAATTTGGGTTTGAAAGTGAAATCACCGGTGAGGGTTTGTCCGTCGATTCGTTTAGGCCCTTGCCACGTCAGCTTCCACGGCGTGCCGCGCAGCGTGACGCGGATCGATCCGTCATCACCGGCTTGTATTTGATTGGGCCCGAGCGCAACCGAAAGCCGATCTCGCGCCGCCGACAACTCGCCGGGCGGGTATTGCAGCATGAACTGGTGTGCGATTTTCCCTCGCTCGTACACCACAAAATAAGCGCAAGGAAAGTCAGCCGGCATCGGCGGCGTGCGCTTGGTGGGAGTTTTTAAGTAGCGAGCGAACTTTCGCAAATAGCCAGGATGAAACACGAAACCTTCCAGGAGGATGATGACAATCTGCCGATCATGCTCGCGGTCTTGGGCATCGAAATACCACCACTCATAGCCGCCGGGCGCAATGACATTGTGCCAGGCGTCGGCGACGGCATTGGGTTGGAACAGTTCGATCGCAGCCATGTCAGCAGAACACCTCGGGCAGGGGCTGGCCCACCTTGCGCCGAGCCAGCTTCCGTGCCGCGGGGATTCTGGCGATCTTTTGCCAGAACGAAAGATGAGCCCGCTGCGAAAACACGTCGTACTGCCGTGCTTCGATCGCTTTGAGAATGCCGCAGTAGATGACCGCCATCGCCGATGCCGTCAGGCGCGAGCCATCATCGGCCAGGTGACAAAGGCCTTGCGCGCCGCACCTATAAAGGTTGCGGGCGCGAGCGATTTGAAACTGCATAAGGTCGACGAATTCCTGAGTCGGAGCACCGTTGGACAACGCCGTCAAATCCACTCCGTGTCTGTCTAAGTCTTCCTGCGGAAGGTAAATACGTCCTCGATCAAAGTCTTCCTTTACGTCGCGCAGAATATTGGTGAGTTGCATGGCGTTCCCCATCGCCACCGCTTGCTGCTTCGCCGGCTCATCAATCGGTCCGAAAATACAGCTCATGATCAGCCCCACCACGCCGGCAACGTGATAGCAGTAAACTTCCAGATCTTGCCATGTGGCGTACTGCGTGATTGAAAGATCCATCCGGCATCCGTAGGCCAAATCGTTAAACAACTTCTGCGGGATGTCGTACTTTCTAATTGTTGCATGGAACGCGCGAAGGGCCAGACCCGGCTCGTCTTGGGAGAAGTCCGAGACGTCGTCGGCATACACGCGGGCGAGGGTACTTTCGAATTCAATGATCCCCTCTTCCTCCCGGCCGGGGCGCGTATCCACGGCATCATCGAGCAAGCGGCAGAATGCATAGACGGCGAAGGAGGCGTTTCGCTTCTCTTTTGGAAGAAAATGCGAAGCGAAATAGAAGCTCTTCGCGTGCCACCGGCAGATTGCCTTGGCTGCAGCAAAGCACGCCTGGGACGCCAGCTGAATCGCAAGTTCCTCACCTACCACGCCGGGTATCCTTCGCGCGGGCTCGACAAAACGCAAATTTGTCTCCAGTTTTACGACCCGCCAATGCCAAAACGCCGACAAGGAAGAGAATTAGTTGTTGCTCTGCCCGGTAAGTTGTGCCTCTAAATGCGTGAGCTGCTTGGCGACTTCGCGGTCATTTTTTACATCGGCATCGATCGTCCGGACGGCGTGCATCACTGTCGTGTGATCGCGCCCGCCGAAGTACCCGCCGATCTCTTCCAGGCTGTAGCGAGTGTGTCGCCGCGCCAAGTACATGCACACCTGCCGCGGGAATGCGATCGACTTGTGGCGGCGCTTGCTCTGCAGATCGCTCAAGCGAACGTTGTAATACTTTATGACGGCGTCGTAGATCTGCTGAATGGTGATCCGCCGCTGGTCAGGAGTGGCGGTGTCGCCCAACGCGCCTTTCGCCAGCTCGAGATCAATCCGACCCTCGTGCAATAGGCTAAGGCCCTGCAGTTTGGTGATCGCGCCTTCCAGTTCGCGCGTGTTGTTGGCCACTTTGCCGGCGACATAGCAAATCACGTCGTCAGCGATCTCCAGCCCGCGGATGCGGGCCTTCTTTTTCAGAATGGCGCAGCGGGTTTCGTAGCAGGGTTTGTCGATACGCGCGACTAAACCCCAGTTGAACCGCGAGATGAGGCGCTCCTCCAACTCGGGAATCTCACTCGGCGCCGCGTCGGCCGAAAGGATGATCTGCTTATGCGTCTGATACAGCGTGTTAAAGGTGTGAAAGAATTCTTCCTGCGTTCGATCCCGACCGGCGAGAAAGTGGATATCGTCGATCACCAGGATATCGGAATTGCGGTAACGATGCCGGAACCCGTTCATGTCGCCGTGCTCAACGGCGTTGATGAACTGGTTGATGAAACTGTCGCACGACAGGTACAGAATTCGCGCGCTCGGTTGTCTCTCTAACACACGCTGACAAATCGCCTGGAGCAGATGCGTCTTCCCAAGCCCCACTCCGCCGTGGATGAACAGCGGGTTGTATGCAGCCCCGGGTTTGTCCCCCACCGCCGATGCCGCCGCTGCAGCCAGGCGATTGCATGGGCCGGTGACGAACTGTTCGAAGGTATAATCGGGGTTCAGCGGAACCTGCTGATCGCCTTCGTTGAACACGCCACCGGTTTGCAGCTTGTCGCAATGGAACGTCACCGCCAGCAACCGACCGGTGATCTGCTGGGCCGCCACGGTAAACGGGTGCTGGCACTGCGTTTGGCAGAACGCAAGTTGGGCCGGCGTAAGCACGGTGACCTGAACGACTCCATTGCTGAGCTGCCGTGGCACCATCTGGTCGAACCACGACCGGTGGAGGGCGGCGTGCTGCATGCGAACGACAGCAAGCACCTGCTGCCACTGGCGTGCATCAAACGGCGGTACTTCTGCGGCGCGGCGAACCACCGGTTCGCGCGCAACGGCTGTTGGCGTCGTGACCATTAAACGCTCTATTCAGTTGGCTACAACGAAAAAATGCCCGCGGGTCCGTCCGCCGAAAGTTAGATCAGCCAATCCCTTGCTGAGTGAAAGTGCCTCATCGATGCGCGGAATCTAGTCCAAAACATCTCGCGCGCCAACTACAATTTGCTGCTGCAACAAAACACGATTTTGCTCAGCAAAATACGATATTTTTTAACCTGGTCACGAACGGGCGTTGTCAAGCGCGCGTCGAAAAATTCTCCGCGCCGCGCTCTTGCATCGTCACAAGTCGAAACCGACCAACGAATTCCGTGCACACGATTTCTTCACACGACGTTCATGCAAGGCTGGCAAAAAGTGCGAAAGAAAAATCCGAAAAATTTACGCAGACTGTCACGCGCCGCGCTTTTGAACAGGCAGACCGAGTTCGTGCATTACCGCTTTCAGATCATCCCACACTTGCCCTCGTACTTCGGTCGTGTACTTCCGCAAGATGTAGGCCGGGTGGAATGTCGGCATTACTTTGATGCCTCGATACGCATGCCACGTCCCTCGGATGCCCGTGATCGAAAGTTTGTCGTTCTGCAGGATGTATTTCGCCGCCGGCGCCCCCAATGTCACGATTACCTTCGGCCGGATCGTCTCGATCTGCTTCACCAGATAAGGCGTACACGCCGCCGTTTCATCCGGCATCGGCGCTCGATTGCCCGGTGGGCGACATTTGACGATGTTGCAAATGTAAACCTGATCACGCCGCAAGCCCATGCCATTGGTGATCATGCGATCGAGCAATTCGCCCGCTCGCCCGACAAACGGCCGGCCCGACAAATCTTCGTTTTCGCCCGGCCCTTCGCCGATGAACATGATCGGCGCATCCACATCCCCTTCACCGAACACGGTTTGCGTCCGGCTGGCGCTCAGCCCGCACCGCGTGCAACCCTTTACGAAACCCACGTCCAATTGCGTGAGTGTGATCGATTTCTCCTCTGCCGTTCCGACCGCACTTGTAAACGGCGGAGGCAGTGGCACGATTAACTTTGGCACCTTCCCGCCTGTTGTGACGGCAGTCGAAGTCGCTTTAACTAACGGCGCTGCAGCAACCGGCCGCGGCAAAGGCGCAATCTCCGCCGCTTGCGGCTTAGCGGAACAATCGTCCACGATGACGTCTACCGCAGCCGCCGAAACCCGCACCGCCACCGCTTCAAGCCCAAACGCGCGCTCCGCCCTCCACGTCAGCCGAGCCCGCGCACGCACCTTATCGTCGTTTCCCGCCATGGTGGGATGCTACGTGACGACCGATCGAAGCTCAATTCGCCATGACATCGACCGACGATCATGCTTTATTTTCCGATCGAACCGCCTCTATTGCTCGCGCCACGGCGAATTCCAGGTCAGGTGAAACGTCCTCGGCTCCCAGCACATCACCCAAGCCATTGCCGAACAAGATTTTGTACTGCCGCGCCGTCACCCCGCTGAGGATCAGCTTCCGGCCGTCCGCAGCCAGCCGGCGCGCCGTCGCCGTGAGGTTGAGGGCGGCGTCGCTGTCGAACGCCGTCATCGGACTGATCGCGAGAATAATCACCCGCCAATGCCGCGGCAGGCGGTCGGCCCACAACTGAAAATCGGGCGCGTGGTGCGCGCCACGCCGTTTGTGGTGCGTAAGTCGATACACGCCCACACCTTCCGGCAATACGCTGGCGAGTTCACGCGTGTGCCCGGCCTCTTCATCGTGCAGCGGATCAAGCTCACGCACATCCGCGATCGGTTTCCTCCAGTCCACGTAAATGATCCAGATCAGAAACGAAACCGGCAACGCCATCGCATAATCGGGCAACCATTGATACATCAACACCCCCGCGATCACGCCGAAGAGAAACGAGCCGAAGATGCTCGCCAGCAGCGCGATGCGCAGCACTGTCGGATGCCGCGTCGAGACCCGCAGCAGCCGCATCGGCCGCCGCGACCGCCGCCCCTGGACCTTATTCAACCAATGCAGCTTATCCCACCAGTAGAGCAGCAGTTGCGATCCTTCCAGCCCAAGATCGGTTGCCACGCCGGTCAGGTGCGTCGTGCGAACCACCGCCCCGCTGATTTTAGTGATGGTGGCGTTCTGAATGCCCATCGCGATCGATGCCAGCCCTGTCATCCACCAGATAATCATCCGGTCGTTGCCGAAGTGATGATTATGCGCTTCAAGAATCAACCCAAATAACGCCAGCAGCGCCGCTTCGGTGGCAACCGGCAGGACATACTTCGATCGCATGCCCCGCTGCTTGGCGATTTCCAGCATAAACCCCGCGGTCATCGCGCCGATGAGGAAGCACGCGACCAGATATCCCACAAACAGCCCCGCCACCAGATTCGGCCCGCCCACATGTTGCCCCAAATGCGTGAGATTGCCGGTCACGTGCGAGATCGAAACGCCGCACACACCCAATACGATGACGTTAGCAAAGCCGGCGATCCACGAAAGCGAGATCGCCAGCCGAGACTGCATCCGAAAAGAATAAGCCGCCGCCGAAAGCATCTTGATTGACTATCGCTGATCATCGGCTTTTTTTCGCCAGGGTCTAACGCTGTTTCTTGTCGACGATCGCAACAACATTCGGATAAACACGAAGTCGCAAGAAACATAGGCAGCGGTAGGTCTGCCCAATCTTTCGGGCGTTGCTAATTGCTGATGGCGGCTCGGTATACGAGCCAGTTCTGCCAGCCGTCGGTTTGTTCCAGCGTTTCCAGCGCCATGATCGCTTCGGCGTTGTCGGCGTCCCAACGCATTCCCCGTTGCTTGAGCCTTCGGGTTAACGCTTTGCACATCGATTCCGTCGAGCCCGAGCCGATGTCCCAGCCGCGGCGATGAAACTCGGCGTAGTCGAGCATGTCGCGGCGTTGGGCGACGTAGTGCATCAGTTGGTCCAACGCACTCCGCTTGCCCGGGCTGCGCGTGGCGGATCGCGCGCGACCCGTTGATTCTTTTGCGTCATCGGATTTACAACGCGCGGTGCCCAGGAGTTCACGCGCCGCGCGCGGGACAGGAACAGATGGCCGGATAGCGGATCCTCTCCAGTCACCCGCGCCGCCAGCTCCGCGAGGCGATCGAAGGAGCACCGCATGTCCGCCGGCGCGATGGCCAGCCAGATGCGCACCCCCGCCGCACGG